>JBEDKQ010000007.1:0-33830 GCA_041172085.1 Pseudomonadota bacterium
TGAATCGCCCCGCATTTCGTGGAGGCCAGTTTGTTTAAGTTAAAGCGATTATGTTTGATCTATTGGCAAGTTGCCGATAGTAGTTCTCCTCAGCCTCTGCCGGTGGAATATACCCAATCGGCTCAAGCAGTCGGATGTGATTGAACCAGTGCACCCATTGCAGGGTGGCCAGTTCCAGGGACTCCTTAGTCTTCCAAGGTGCACGGCGGTGTATCAACTCAGCTTTGTAAAGCCCGTTGATTGTTTCTGCCAACGCGTTGTCGTAGCTATCGCCGCGGCTGCCAACGGAGGGCTCAATGCCAGCTTCTGCCAGTCTTTCGCTGTACCGGATTGACACATATTGCGAGCCCCGATCGGAGTGATGAACCAATGATTCATGGCGCTCAGGCTGGCGATCAAACAAGGCCTGCTCCAACGCATCCAATACAAAGTCAGTGCGCATGGAGCTGCTCACACGCCACCCCACAATTCTTCTGGCAAACACGTCGATGACAAACGCAACGAACAACCAGCCCTGCCAAGTGGAGACATACGTAAAGTCCGATACCCACAATTGATTTGGCCGGTTTGCTTTAAATTGCCGATTCACCAGATCCAAAGGGCAAGGCGCCGAGGTGTCGGGCTTTGTGGTTCGAATCACTTTGCCTCTGCGAACGCCACACAGCCCCTGAAGACGCATCAAACGCTCGACGGTGCAGCGTACCACAGCAACCCCTTCACGGTTCATTTGTTTCCAAACTTTGTCGGCCCCATAAACTTGCCAGTTCGAATCCCACACCCGTTTGACCTGCGGCATCAACGTCTCATCTCGTTTGGTCCGGATGGTTTGCAACTCAGGCATGCGTGTACGCCGGGCATGAAGTCTGTAACCAGAAGGGGCAATTTGCAGCGCTTTGCAAATGGGCTCGACCCCGAAGGTGTCACGGTGTTGATCGACAAAGGCCCTCAAGACTTGAGTCGGCGGTCGAGCTCCGCCTGGGCGAAAAACGCGCTGGCCAACTTCAAAATCTCATTGGCTCTGCGCAACTCCCGGTTCTCTCGCTCCAAGGCCTTGAGTTGCTCGCGTTCGTTGGTGGTCACGCCCTCACGCTGGCCGGAGTCCACCTCAGACTTCTTGACCCACTCGAGCAAAGTAGGAGGCACGCAGCCCACTTTGGGAGCAATCGATTCAATGGCGGCCCATAAAGATGGGTATTCACCTCGATGCTCCTGCACCATCCGAACAGCGCGTTCGCGCATCTCCGGTGAAAAACGATTTGATTTCTTGTTCATGGCTCAATCTTCTCAGAGTTTGGAGCCTCCTCAAAACCCGGGGCGATTCACTTAGAAGTTTTTGATTCTGTGTTGGGTGGTTTCTATGTTGACCTACTGGCCAGTGGACGAAAGAGTTTTCGTCTGCGCTATCGACTAGATAAAAAAACGCGCATCTTGACCATTGGCGATGCATGCATACTCACTGCAGAAGAAGCGCGTCTGATTGCGCTCAACTTTTTAAAACAAGGCAGGCAAATTGTTGAGCCCAAACCGCTAGAAATTACATTCAATGGCCCTTTATTGCAAGACTTCCTAACTTTGCAGTACTTGCCATACGTAGAGAGCTACAAGCGCAGTTGGCGAACAGACGAGTCCATGATTCGGAACCACCTTATTCCCAAACTCGGTAGCAAAGCAATGGGCAAAATTTCGCCACCAGACGTTGCCATGTTTATCAACTACATGAAGTCTGAGGGATACGCAAGTGGTACCTGTAACCGTGCTTTGGTTTTGCTGAAGTACAGCTTTAGTTTGGCACTTCGCTGGAAAATTATTGGCTTAGATACCAATCCTGTCAAAGAAATCAAAACTATCAAAGATGACAATAAACTGGAACGCTACCTCACAGAACCGCAAATGAAGGCGCTGACACATGCGGTGCAACAATGTGACAACGAAGTGTTGCAATATATTGTTTTGTTTTTGATTTACACCGGTGCACGCAAAAGAGAAGTGCTAGATGCGCGTTGGCGAGACATTGATTTTGCACAGCGCTCTTGGCGCATTCCCAAAACCAAGTCGAGCAAGGTTCGTCATATCCCGCTAAGCACTGGCGCAGTGCAGGTACTCACAAAATTGCGTGATGATATTCACGAGAATTTTTTAGACGACCAGTTCATTTTTGCGAATCCCAATACAGGTAAGCCATTCGTATCATTCTTTTACAGCTGGAACAGCGCTCGCATACGAGCAGGCTTGCCAGATTTTCGCATTCATGATTTGCGGCACAGTTTTGCCTCTTATTTGGTCAATGCAGGAAGAAGCTTGTACGAGGTACAGGAGTTGCTAGGGCACGCCGACATTAAAACCACCAGTCGGTACGCACACCTGAACCGCGAGCGCTTGGTTGCAGCAGTTGAGGTGGTACCCCAGATTGACATCAGTTTGCAAGAGCCAAAAACTCAAGCAAAAACTTGGTAAATTAAGCCTTGTTCGACAATGCCTACAAAACCAATTTTTGTTTTGTTCAATTCGTGGTTTGCCGCAAACAGTGCAAGACTACCAGGTGTGTAAACGCCGGTATCCAGCAGACGCACATAATTTGCTTCTTCCACTGCATTGGGATACACCCCTGTCACATTTTGGTACAGCATGTCCACCACAGATTTGTAACTGGGGTTGTTGCCGAGCATTAACTTCAGGGCAAAGTTGGCCACTTGCAAATCTGATACAGAAGGCGTATCTAACATACTGATCAAAGCACCAAGCGCTTTGGCGTCGCGTGCAGAAGCAGGGCCAAACACTGCGCCAGCTATCAATGCCGCTTTGCCAGGGCCGTTGGTAGCCAATGTGTCTAGCGCTAAATTGAAATCGGAAAATTGAAGTCTCTCAATGTTTTGCAAATTGACACTAAATTTGCTAGACGATTGCGTAAAGGTGGCTGCTACATTGAGCGGTGCAATCAAGGGACTACTTTGTGAACTAGCGCCGTTGGCACTTACTGTAAAGTCTTTTAACAGGCCATTCACCACCAACTTATCCGTGCCACCCAAGCCATTCAATTGCACAGGCAAGTTGTTGGGTACCCAGGTGAAAACGTCTGCACCTGTAGTTGGCTGCCATGCGTTGACTGTAATTACCTTTTCTGTTGGCGGCACTACCGGGGGTGTTGGCGTTAGAGACGAATCACGAACAGAAACTGACAACGCGGCACTCAATGGCGTAGTGTTGTCTGCATAGCGCAAAGTGAGGGTGAGGTTTTCTGTGCCTTCTGTCGCGTTATCGGCAATGGTGACAACATTGATTGTTGCGCGGCCTTGTGAATCGAGCAAAACATTGCCTGTCAATCCACTTAAAACGTCGGCACTTGTGACACCCGATATTGTGTAACTTAAAGCCGTGCCGGTCTCTAGTCCGGTTGTTGTTACCACCATTCGAGCCGTGTCTCCTTCATCCAGGGCACTTTGTGCACTGGTGAGGTTCAAAGTGGGAAGGATGGAAGTGTCTAAAACGCTAACACTGGCACTGCTGTTGTTTGCAAGTCCGCTGCCAGGCGTAATTGCATTGAGCCTCAAGGTAAGTGTTTCAATGCCTTCTGTTCGCTTATCGGATGCCAAGCGCAAACTAACTTGTGCTTGTCCCTGCGCATTGAGCGTTGCATTGCCGCTGAGGTTGGACTCGTTGGTGCTAACAAAACCGACAAGGTCTTCTTGGGAGATGCCTGTAAGGGTATAAGGTACCACGCTGCCTTCTGGCAGGTCTACAGTAGAAATTATGAACTGTGCAGTAGTGCCTTCATTCACTGCATTTGTAATGCTGCTAACTGCGTAGGCAATTCGGTTGGAACTGTCGTTGATGAGCACACTTTTTGAAACACCTGCGACTGTTAGTGTGAGTGTTTCAGTACCTTCAGTTAGTCGGTCAGCTGTGATAGGAATTGAGAGAACTGCTTTGCGATCAGCATCTAGGGTGATGTTGCCTGTGGTTGCACCCTCGAAATCTGTGTCGTTTAAACCACTGATGCTGTACGTAACGACAAGCCCTTCAGGTACGTTTAAAGCATTGACTGTATAGAAGGCGGTGCTGCCTTCGTTGTACGCCGAAGCAGATGAAGTGATAGAGAAAACGGGAGATTTAGACGTGTCGTTCACAATCACGGTACCCAAAGAGCTGCCAACGCTGAGTGTTAGGCTTTCAGGGCCTTCTGTTGTGGCATCTGCAACAAGGTTTAAAGACAGAGTGGCCAAGCCATCGCTGTCAAACATGACGGTGCCACTGGCTGCACCCGTGAAGTCTTCTCTAGACAGGCCACTGAATGTATAAAGAACAGCCAAACCTGGCGCAACTTGTGCAGCTTCTATTTTGAAATTGACAGTGCTCCCCTCATCGAAGGACGGTGAGCTAGCCGTAATTTGAAACTTAGGAGTTCTAGAGCTGTCGATGATGCTGATGTCAGCGGTTGCAACAGACAGAGGTGCATTGGCTGCCAAGGTTAACCGAAGTGTTTCACTGCCTTCGGTAAAGAGGTCTGCAAGGATAGGCACCGTCAGTGTGGTTAGGCCATCGTTGCCAACTATCAAGTTGCCCGTTAGCGGCACACCAACATCTAGAGCAGATACACCAGTTAATGCATAGGGCACACTGGTGCCTGCATCTGCATGGGTTGACGCAATGGAAAACACAAGGTTGGTGCCTTCGTCGTAGGTGCTCGACGTTGTGGTGATGACAAAACTGGGTGACAGCGACGTGTCGTTAATGGTTACACTGCTGGTAAGCCCTGCAATGCTAAGCACCAGCGTTTCCGGTCCTTCGGTCAGCATGTCATTGTTTAAGGGAATGGCAACGGTGTTTTCGCCAGTACTGCCAATGCGCAAATTGCCACTGATGCCATACACAAGATCGGCTGCTGTGACGCCTGTTATTGTGTAAGGCAAGATGTAACCATCGGCAACACGGGTGGTATTGAGCCTGAAGGTAACAGTAGCGCCTTCGTTGAATGCTGCCTGAGTGGCACTGAGGCTAAAGACAGCCGACTTCGAGGTGTCGTTAATTTGCGTACTGGCACTGACGCCAGCCACAGTGAGCCTTAAGGTTTCGTTGCCCTCTAACAGGTTGTCTGGCGTCAGTGGAACATTCAATGTGGCGCTGAGATCGTTGCCTATGGTGAGGGTGCCTGTCAGACTGGTACTGGTGTCATTTGATGAAATACCACTCAGGGTGTAACTCAGCACCGTGCCCACGGCCAAGTTGTTGGTGATTAACCTGAATGAGGCAGTGCTACCCTCGTTATAGCTGCTGCTTGAAGCCGCTAAGGCGTAGGTGGGAGCCAAAGAAGTATCAATCACTAGAACCGATTTGGCGCTGCTACCTGCCGTTAACACCAATACCTCGGTACCTTCGGATAAAGCATCTGCGATCAAGGGAACCAGTAATGTGGCTTTGCCGTCCGAACCTATGCTGAGGTTGCCAGTTAAGGGAGTGGTGGTGTCCGTGTTGGAAATACCAGAGAGCGTGTAGGGCACCAATGTGCCTGATGCTAAATTGGTGGTGCTGAGTGTAAAAGAGGCACTGACACCTTCGTCGTACCTTGGAGAGGTGCTGGTAATAACGTAGGTAGGTGTTTTGGACGTGTCGTTGATGGTGACTGAGCTTTTGGCGCTACCCACAAGCAGGGTTAAGGTTTCGGTGCCCTCAGTCAGTTGATCTGCTACCAGCGGAACAGACAGCGTGGCAGTACCATCACCCGAAAAGGCAACATGACCTGCCATTGGGCCTGTTATGTCGGAGTTGCTGAGGCCACTTAGCGTGTACTGTGCAGCCGTGCCCGCTGGAACGCCTGTGGCGCGAATGGTAAAAACGGCTGTGTTGCCTTCGTTGTAAGCGGCTGCACTGCTGCTAATTTCATAATTAGGCGTGAGGGATGTGTCATTGACCACCACCGAACTGCTGGTGCTGCCTATTGTTAGCACAAGGCTTTCTTGGCCATCTGTGACAAAGTCTTGCACCAAGTTGAGGGTAACAGTGGCCAGACCTTCACTGCCATTGGGGACCACTAGCGCAGTGCCCGTGAGTTGGCCAGTGCTGAGGTCTGCAGCGTTAACGCCAGAAATTGAATAGGTCACATTGCTGCCCCATTCAACGTTGTAGGTGTAGATAGAAAAAGTAACTGAGCTGCCTTCGTTGACAGAAGTTGCCGTTTTGGTGATGCGGTAAGTAGCAGGCATGCCGCCGTACTCCACCACATAACCCTGAACCAATTCACCAAATTGAAAGCCAATGTCACCAGTGGGCAAATCAGCCCATTGATAATTCCATGTGCTGTCTAGCATCAAACCATCTTCATCTCGAATGGCTTGAACCCATGTGCCATTGGGTTGGGCGTCATAGCCCACCCCTCCCGGAAACCAATTGGTGTAGCCCAAATTCATGAGCTTGCCAGCTTCTGGTCCACTGGCCCATGTCCAGGAGCCTTCGGCATCTTTGTCAGAACCGCCTGCCCAAAAGTAAGCGGGTTGGGCATACCCAAATGAATTTAAGTAATTGGTAATAAATTGTTGTTCTTGAGAACTCGTGATAGTGACCATATACCCAGCCATGCCTTTGTAGGTCTTGCTGGCAGAGCCCTGAAGCGCTGCGCTCCAAGACGTGTTGGCCGCTACGAATTCATAGTAATGACCCGTGTTGCTGTTAAAGATAGGGGTTGTCATAAAGAGTGGTTACTCAAAAAAAGCGTTCAATCTGGCAAATGCCTGATACCGCATTCGTGTATCGGCAGTTCAAATTGAAACTTGAGTCTTTTTTCAGTAACAATTGCTGATGAAAGAATCTTTGCCAAAAACTAGCCTTGGGCATTTAGTTCATGAGCTTCATTATTTTGTTTTATGCACGCATGAGGACAAATTATTGTGACCAGTTATCCACAAAGTTCATCTGACGCATCGTTCTCCTCAGTCGAGGACATCAGAGAGGCCATGTTAAAAAGTGTCGAAGGTGGTGAATACCATCCCCGACAAAAAATTCTAGAAACGAGCACTTTACCTTACACAGATTATCTGAGCATTGGCCTGGCCCTTAGGGAATGCTTTCTTAATCCGCAAAAGCATGAGATCCTAATTCAAAGGCTACGCCCCTTGGCTGGCACCATCATTGGGGTGTTGCCGCCAGGCATTCAAAACCAAGGCTTGTTGCCCAAAGATGAAGACTTAAAGCTAGAGTCCTTTGAGCGCAAAAACTTAGATCAAATTACAGACGCACAACTGCGCCAGTGGATCGTTGACGATGGAAGTCTGGTTTATGGTGAATTAACTCGGCACGAGTTAAACCAATACTTCAATGAAATTGGTCCTATGCTTTCAAGTGCGGGTCATTTTGTAGACTTGGGCAGTGGTCTTGGCAAAGTGGTCATGACTGCCGGATTGCAGTTTCCGTTTGAAACATGCAAAGGCATAGAAATTTTGCCCTACAGACACAAAATGGCTTTTGATCGCTTTCGCAACATGCTCAAAGTGGGGCAAGAAGGCTTCAATCGCTTGACGACGCCCACCCATGCAGACCAGTTGCTCGGTTTAACTTCCAGCCCAGACATGAAAGTGGCGCACTTGTTGAATTTGCCCAAGCGAGTGAGCTTTCAATTGGGCGATATGTTCACCTGTGATATTGGCAAAGCAACGCTTGTATTTTTGTACAGTACTTGCTTTGGCTCATTCATGCACAAAATTGCACACAAACTGGCAAACGAAGCACCAGAGGGTTGCTTGGTTTCTTGCACCACTTACGCCATCACACACCCAGGTTTGGAATTGGTGAAGCGTTTTCCAGCCAATACGCTTGCTTGGACAGATGTTTTTATTTACAGACGCGTCGGTTCGCAGCAATGGGCAACTCCACCCGAGCCGTTCTCTTACCTGCCCAACTTAGATGAGTGGGAAGCCAAAGCTCGGGAGTTGCTGAATGCTGTTGCTTAATCGAGAATGAAATTTGTGGTTGCAACAAAACCAGTAGATGCTTCTAAAACTGTAAGTCCCACCAAAATTGCAACATCGGTAGCAACAGTTACATCACCACCTGCATCCAATGTGGCAACTGCTATGCGAGCATTGCCAGAAGAGGACGCAGCATAAATGATCAGTACGTCGCCTGTGTCACAGGCAGTGAACAAGGTACTTGCAGTTTTCAGTGCCAAAGCATCGTCAAAATAATCACCGGTCAAAATCAAGATATTTTGGGTGCTGTTCAGGGAAGTTGCCACCGCACTGGTTACATCGGCATCGTTAATGACAACAATGCTTTCGTTGCTTGTACCAATGAATGTGCCATTGGCAGTGAAATCCAAAATATCGTCGATGGCTGTGCCATCTCTAACACCCAAATAAATACTGTCAATGCCATTCGATGCAGCGGTGCTGAACACGATGGTGTCGCGCACAGTGTCGTTGGCAACACCGCTGGAGTAATCGGCACCACCAATCACATCGTCGCCTGCGCCGCCGGAAATGGTTTCGGCCAGTGCAGAGCCCGTGATGTATTCGGCACCAGTAGAACCGTAGTAAGTTATTTTTTCAATGCTAGTGCCACTGGTCAGCCCTGATACAAATGTTTCACCTGCACCCATGTTGACTTCTAAAGTTTCTGTACCACTTACATTGCCTGTTAGGGTAATGGTCTCCCCTGTCAATTGAAGGCCAGTGAAATAAGCTGTAACACCTGAAGCAAGCTTTATTTCTTCAATGTTGTCTAAGCTGGCAACCGTCATGAGCCAGAAATAAGTGTTGGTCAGTACCGAAATGATGTCGGTTCCTGAGCCATTGGAAGCCTCTACAATGCTCTCGCCGTTACCAACATCATTGGCATAAAAAAGATAAGTATCGCCGGAGTTTCCACCTGCCAGGGTGTCAATGCCTGCGCCACCATAAAGCGTATCTGCAAAGTCAGAACCCGTAATTCTATCGTCGCCCGCATAACCATTGATGCGCAAATTGGCTTCGGCAATTTCAACAGCAACGCCAGAGGCGTCGATGGTATCGTTGCCAGTGGTGCCTTCAACAACTAAGTAATCCATCGTGCCATTGCCCAACAAAGTGAAGCTGTTATTGGTATTGAAGGTGGCAGCACTAAGGGTGAGGGTTTCTGCTGCATTGCCAGAGGTGTCCAATTGAATGGCATCCACGCTAGACAAAGTGATGGACTGCCCGCTGAGGTCAATGGTACTGTCAAAATTCAAGGTGTCGTAGCCCGAACCCGCCGTCCACGTAAATCCTTCTACGGTGGTCACCGTGAGTGAATCGTTGCCACCATTGGTGGTGATGGTGTAGTCTCCAGAAGTTCTGGCACCATTGAGCGTAATGGCATCGGCACCAGAGCCCGTGGTAACCGCTCCAACTGTGGCCGCACCCGCTAAGCCCAATGTGATGGCGCCACTGGAAGAAGATGCACTGACTTCTGTGGCCGTAATTTGCGTTCCCAAATTCACCGGACCAGTACCAGTGACGTACAACGTACCGCTGCCTAGTGAAATGGTTGAACTTTCAATAAAGCCTTGTAATCCCGAGGCAATGGTGAAGTCTGTACCCGATGCTGAAATCGCACCTAATAATGCGGCTGCATCGGTATCGTTGTTGGTCAGTGTGGCTGTTTTAAAAGTTGTGAGCGTAATACCGCCACTTAAATCACCACTGACATTGGACGTGGCATTGTTCTGCACACTGATGTTGACAGAGTTGTTTGTATTGGAGGCATTTTTGGCAATCAGGGACAAATCGTAGGTTTGATCTGCTGCACTGACAATGTTGGTACCAGATGCAATGGTCAGGTCATCTGTGATGGACAGGCTGGTTCCCAAAATAATCGAAGAAACGCTTGCCGCAGAAAAGTCTGCGTCACCGCCGGCGTGTTTGATCCACAAATTGACCGTGCCAGTGGAAGTATTTGACACCGTTAGCAAGTTATCGTCAGCTGTTGTAATGGTGGCGGAGCCCAGACCTTCTATGTCGTCCAATCCCACTTTAATGGTGACATTTTGGGAGCCAGATACGTTTAGCCTGTCAACTGTTTGTGCATCTGTAATGTCCAAAATGGTTGCTGAGCTTCTGCCAGAAACATTCACTGTGATGTTGTTAAGGTTGCTAGACGAGAGTGTCGAGTCAATTGCAGAAGCCGACACGCTATCAATACCATCACCTGAAGTGATCGTGACATTCTCCGCCGAATTGGCGGTTAGCAGTGTTTCCTCTGTAGAAGTAACGCTGACAGTGTTTGCCGAGTTGGCATAAACCGTGGCTTGTCCAGCCGAGGTCACGGTGGCAGTGGCAGCTGAATTAAGAGTGGCGGTGGTGTCTGCTGATGTGGTCAAGGTGACTGTACCATCCGCATCAGAACTGACAGTGCCAACTGTGGTGGCGGTTACGGTGGCCGTGAGGTTGGTCAGGTTGCCACTGTCTGCATCAATCAAAAGCGTTGTGGGAGAGCCCGTGTAAGTGATTACAGCGTTGTCGTCTCCGCTGATGTCGACGTTTGTATATTCGCTGGAAGATGTCAGCTTCATGCCAGTGGCAACGTTGGTCACGCCTAATTTGAAAACCACTGAGCTTGCATTTGTAACGTCAAAATTCAGTGTGCCATTGCGAATGTTGTTGGCATCAAATGTCAGTGTTTCGATGTCTGTGCTACCCGCAAAAACAGAGGTCACATTGACATTGATGTTTTCAATGCCTGCAATGACGGGAACTGTCGAGATGTCATCGGAAGTTGACAAAGTCAGTACATCCAAATCAGCTGTAGATGTGTCAACCAACAAGTCGTCAGTGCCGTAGGTCAAATTGGTTGCTGTAATCGTGTCATTCCCGCCCGATACAGCCAGAATTGTGTCGTTGCCAGTGCTCAGGCTGTAGCTGTTGCCCGTCAAAGTTTGAAGGGCCGCAATTTGTTCGTTGGCCGTTTTCAGGTTCGCTGCGGCTGTGGCTGCAGCTGCATCTGTGGTGACTTTAACGCTAGCCGCTAAAGCCTCATCTGCCGCTTTTTGTGCTGCAACTGCAGCAATCAAGGCTGCAGCTGCAGCTTCTGCGTCAGCAACCGCTTTGGCGTTGGCTTGATTGAGAGCAGCTGCGGCTTCTGCTGCCGCCTGATCCGCTGCTGCTTTAGCCGCTGCGGCATTGGCTGCTGTATTTTGTGCAACCGTGGCAGCAACAGCGTCATCAACGGCTTTTTGTGCGGAAGCAACAGCTACATCGTTGGCAGTTTTGATGGCTGTGAGAAGCTGCGCATCTTGCATCGCAGAGGTGCCACTCACACCCAGGTCAGCGGCTGCCGCCCTTAAAAATGCAGTTATGGCAGCAGGGTTGTCAGTGGTTTTGTCGACGTTCCCAAATACAGTTTGGTTGTCGGATGTTTTGATGGCGTTAATCAGTTGTGTGTCTGTCAGTGTTTCGTAACCGGTCAGGCCTGAAAGGGCGGCTTGTGTTTTCAGATAGGCCGTTATGGCTGCAGCGTTGTCAGTGGTTTTGTCGACAGAGTCAATAGCGGCTTTTTTGTCTAGTTCGGCTTTGATGGCGGCTTCGGCAGCACGATCTGTTGCAGCCTTCAAGGCGGCATTGGCATCTGCTAACGCTTTTTCTGCAGCAGCTTTCTGTGTGGCAGCATCGAGCGCGGCTTGCTGTAATGCCAATTGCAAGTCAGCGGCAGCTTTGTTTGCGGCATTTTTAGCAACGGCATCGTTGACGGCTTTTTGAGCTGCAAGTGCAGCAGCTTGATCTGCTGCTGCTTTTGCCTGTGCCGCAGCTACAGCGCTAGCAAGTTTGGCACTTGCCAAAACTTCGGCTGACACCACGGCATTGGTAATGGCAACCTGATCTGAATCCACACCCGTCACAGCAGAGATAAGTTTGGTAATGTCTTTCTCTGTTGGGTTGTTGTTAGAAAACTGTGTTGCGCTTTCTACCTTATTTGCAAAATTCATTGCAACAGCGCCGTATTCATTGGCCGCACCCTCTTGTGACTTGAGGAAGTCAATGGCAACGATGGTTGCTTGTGCTCTGCCTTGCGAAAGGACAAGATTTTCTAACGAGCGTTTTGCCTCAAAGTAAACAGACGAGCTGGTTGGCACGCCAAAGTTGCTAAGTAGATGCTCTACGAATACGGCATCAGTAGGAATGTCTTTTTCTAAAATCAATCCCACTGCATTGGCCAGAGAAACTGAATCTCTGGCAATTTGAGCAGCGTAACCACCTGCGGCAGCGTTAAATAGCGCTACTGAGATTGCATTGACGGTTGCCATTGGACATTTCCTTTTGGAGGTTACTGAGAGAGAGGTTTACGGTGCAGTTGCAGTCACTGCTACTGTTGAGACGGTACTGTCGGCTTTACCATCATTCACAATGAGTGAGGCTACATAAACACCAGGCAGATCGGCAATGAATGTGGGCTGCGAACTTGTCAAGTCGGAGAGTCGTGCGCTGCTTCCTGGCGGAACATAAGTCATAACCCATTTGAACAACAACACATCGCCGTTGGCATCGGTGCTGCCCAATCCACTCAAGTTAACGGTGGCACCTACAGCCACTGATTGGGCCGAGCCAGCGTTGGCAACAGGAACAGCGTTTGCCACAGTTGCAGTAATGGACACGTAGCTCAATTCACTGCTCAGCTTGCCATCGCTAACCTGCAAACTCATGACATAAGTGCCAATCAAGTCTGCCGTAAACGTGGGTCGAGAAGATGTGTTCAAACTCAAGTCGGCGTTGCTGCCAACAGGCTTGGATACCAAAACCCATTTGTAAGTTAGCAAATCGCGATTGGCGTCAGAACTAGCTGTGCCATCTAGTTTTACCAATTGACCAACCACAACATTTTGGAATGGTCCAGCATTGGCCACCGGTGCGACATTGGCTTGCGATGCACTAACAGTAACAGTGACAATAGAGCTGTCTAATTTTCCATCGTTTACAACCAAGCTGGCCACATACGAACCAGTCAAATCAGCTATGAATGTAGGCTTAGCAGACGTGCTGTTGGAAAGTACGGCCTTGCTACCAATGGGCGAAGCAAGCAAGGACCACTTGTAAGTCAAGGTGTCGCCGTTGGCATCTGTGCTGGCACTGCCGTCCAATGTGACCGGGCCCAGAACTACACTCTGAATGCTGCCTGCGTTGGCCACGGGCGCTACGTTGGCCGCGGCAGCTGTAATGGTGGTGCTGGAAATTGAACTGTCCAGTTTGCCGTCATTCACAATCAGGCTGGCAACATAAACACCGGGCACATTGGCAATGAATACGGGCTTTGCAGAACTCGCATTCGACAAGTTTGCGGTACCGCCAGCAGGTTGAGAAAGCAAAGTCCATTTGTAGGTCAGTGAATCACCATTGGCATCTGAGCTTGTAGAGCCATCGAGTGTGACAGGGCCCAAAACCACATTTTGGTTGGATCCAGCGTTGGCCACAGGTGCAACGTTGGCTGCAGCTGCAGTCACACTGACCGTGACGGGTGCACTGTCTACTTTGCCATCGTTCACATAAAGACCGAACACATAGATGCCAGCGATATCGGCGTTGAATGTGGGTTTAGGTGAAGTACTTGAAGACAATGCCGCGTTACTGCCATTGGGCTTGTTGATCAAGTTCCAGTTAAAGGTCAGTGGATCGTTGTTAGCATCAGAACTGTTGCTGCCGTCTAATGTCACGGTTCCAAATGTGACGTTTTGATTGGTGCCAGCATTGGCCACCGGTGCAGCATTTGCACTTGAGGCTGTCACAGTGGTCGAAACTGTGGTGCTGTCTACCTTGCCATCGTTCACAATCAAGCTGATAACATAAGTACCCAGTTTGTCTGCCACAAACACAGGCTTGGCAGATACCGCAGAAGACAATGTTGCAACGCTGCCAGTAGGCTTGGACATCATGACCCAGCGGAAAGTTAGCGGATCGCGATTGGCATCGGAGCTGTTGGTGCCATCCAATGTGACCGATGAACCAACCACCACATTTTGGTTAACACCCGCATTGGCAATAGGTTCGGAATTTGCAGAGGCCACTGATATGGTGACAGCTGCAGATGTGCTGTCTACTTTGCCATCATTGACAATGAGGGAAGCTACAAAAGTACCAGCCACATCCGCTTTGAATGTGGGCTTTGCGCTGCTAGTAGATGAAAGGGTTGCTGTACTTCCTGTGGGCTTGGTAATGAGTACCCATTTATAAGTGATGAAATCGTTGTTGGCATCTGAACTGCCTGTGCCGTCAAGTGTCACAGTGGCATTCAATGCAACGTTTTGTGCCAAACCTGCATTGGCAACGGGTGCTGAATTTGCGCCAGATGCTGTGATGGTGACAGGCGAAGCCGTACTGTCAGCTTTGCCGTCATTTACCGTCAAAATAGCCACATATGCGCCTGCAATGTCTGCCGTGAATTTTGGGTTGGGCGAAATTGCTGAGTTGAGTTCGGCGGTGCTCCCTGTAGGCTTTGAGATAATTGCCCACTTGTATGTAAGGGGGTCTCGATTGGCATCAGAGCTGGCTGTGCCATCAAGTGTCACAGAAGCACCAATGGCAACGCTTTGATTGACGCCCGCGTTTGCAACGGGCGCAGAGTTGTTCACGCTTGAATAAACATTGACTGTTGCAGCCAGACTGTTGGCTTTGCCATCGTTGACAAGCAAAGAAAGTGTGTAGGTGCCAGCCACATCAGCAGTGAACGTTGGCTTGACAGATGAGGCAGAAGACAATGCCGCCAGACTGCCTGAAGGCACAGAAATGAACTGCCAGAGGTAAGTTAAAGACTCATTGTTGGCATCTCGGCTGGCACTGCCATCCAATGTGACCAAGCTGCCTGTGATGACATTTTGCGTTACACCTGCATTGGCAACTGGCACGGCGTTGGGTGAAGAATTATTGCAACCAGCGCCTGGTAAGAGCCCCAGAGTTGCTGAACAGCCACCGCCGCCGCCGCCACAGGCAACCAGCAAAGAGGTAAGGAGTGCTACGAATGAGAGGCGCATAGTAGTTTTCATGTGATTCTTCACTTGCAAAGAGAATGGGAAATGTCGATATTTTCGGGGTAACGTAACCCCTTCTTGTTGTACAAGTCGACTGCGCCACCTATAAGCCCACCTGCTAAAACATTGCCGGCCATTTCCCATGTGGGCAGGGCAGGCGCAGTAACGGTTTGGGGAGGGCTAAATTGGGTTTTACAGGTAATGTTGAGGCCGCGGTTGTCTCCAGCTACCACCACTTTGCCAGGTGCATTGAAGGTCCAGCTGCCTTTGGTGTTTTCTGCACGGCAATAAGCCTGAACGGCTTTCCCAGAACAAATGACCCTGACGTTCAATTCTTGATTATCGTCATTGAGAAGGCTGGCGCAACCGCTTAAGCACGCAACAGCCAAGGCAATGACGGGAAGTTTAAAGTCAGATGTTGGATTCATAGCGTGATCAGGCTTTCTGCAAATTCAATAGGTCTGTGCGTTAATCGGCAGAAGCGTCCTAAACTTGAGGAAAAGCTTTCCATTAAGTCCTTTGAAGTTGAAATTAGGACTTTTGAATGAAATTGAATGCACTGTATGCGAATTTTCTTCATATTTTTAGTATCGGCTTGGTTCATCAACACATTAGCGGGTTGTGGTGGTTCTGCGCCATTTCAAGACCCGCCACCAACGCCTGTTCCTGTGCCTGAGGTCAAAGTGAACTTTAAAACGGCAGATCCGGTTCGAGGCGCAAAATTGTTCTCAACTACGAGCAACCCCAAGCTGTTGGCATGTGTCGATTGTCATAGTGATGACCCGATCGTTAACAATTTCGGCAACATTTGGTCGGGCAGAAATTCAGTAGATCTGATTGAGAGGGCGATTTATTCCAATACAGGCGGCATGGGGTATTTTAGGAATTTGTTGAGCTCTGACGATTTGGTTGACATTGCAGCCTACTTAGGGAACTCCCCAGGTAGTTTGGAGTTTGAAGACACCAAGCTTGGCATGCCGAGTTCAATTAAAAAAGCAAGCTTAAGCAGTAGTTTGAAGGTGGGTGTCGATCAACTCCAATTAGAAATATTTGGCCCATTTCAAATCAGCCAAACAAGTTGTACCAACGCCATTCCGAGGTTTGACTCTTGCTTTGTTGGTATTGTTTTTCAACCTCGGAAAACGGGTGATTTAGAAGGCTCTCTTATCATCAGGCACGCCAATTCACCTGTACCAATTGAAATAAAATTGAAAGGGAAGGGGGTCTAGGTCCTTGCCTGACATCATGATGCACAAATACACATTTCTGATCAGCATGAGCATTGCCTTGCTACTTTCAGGATGCACATTTTCTCCGCCTCAAGTTTGGGAAAAAGAAATACTTTCTATGCCAGAAATGAGCTTGAATGGCTCAGAAGGTCGGATAGAAGCTCACATTTACACCAGCAAGGAAAACTCAAGAGGCAATGGCATTCTGGGCCTCGGTGGCTGTGGTTGTAACTAAAGTCATGTCTGATTCTCAAACCAAATCGGTAGATGCATTGATTGCTGCAGCGTTGTTGTTGCCCGGTATTTCAATGGCCCAAGTGTTGCCCAGCCAAACCTCGGCCTTTATGGGCATTCGCTATTTAAATTATCAAGACTCGCAGCCCAATTGGAAACGCATCAAGGTCAGCTCACCCAGTTTGCAGGTTGGTTTGCCCGTTGGAGAGCGCTGGCGCTTGGACGCAGATGCTTTAACCGATGCTATTTCAGGGGCCTCTCCAAGGTACCACGCATCAGTCTCTGGTGCCTCCAAAGTGGCAGATCGAAGAAATGCTGAATCCGTTAAGTTGACTCATTTCGAAGAAAGGCAGGTCAGTTCGGTCACTTTGTCACATTCTCGGGAGAACGATTTTCAATCGCAAAACGTGTCTGCCATGACCAGTTGGGCCACTTCTGATCAAAACACCAGTGTTAGCTTGGGCCTGGGCTTGACGCAAGATCGGATCACGTCGGTTGAAAATTTGAAGCTGTTTGAAACGCGCAAAACGAATGAAATTTCTGTTGGTTTTACTCAGGCCTTGTCCCGAAATGACATTGCTCAAGTTGCTTTGCAACACAGTTCGGGCATCGGTTATTTTTCTGACCCTTATAAAGGCCCCGACTTAAGACCTAACTATAGAAAAACGAATGCTTTAGTACTGATGTGGAATCATCATGAGGCGGCGTTGAATACTACTTTTAAAACCAACTATAGGCGTTATGTCGACAGTTTTGGCATCAAATCCCATACGCTGTCGGTTGAAGGTGCTTGGTCGCCCAACGCCAGCGCTTGGACATTGACACCGTTGGTAAGGCTTTACTCACAAGACGCTGCAGATTTTTATTACAACCCCATTTACAGCTATACGGGGGTGCCCTATCCCCAAGATTACTTTGTTGGCACACCGGCTTTGATATCAGCAGATCAAAGATTGGCCGCCTTCGGTGCCTTAACCCTTGGCCTGAAGTTTCAGATGAAGATTCAACCAGACCTCCTTTTGGACTTCAAAGTCGATCGTTATCAGCAGCGCACAGCATGGCACTTAAAAACCCCAGGCTCCAATGGCTTACCCCTCTTCAATGCATCTTTTTATCAAATCGGAATTTACAAAAGTTTCTGATAACAGTTATATTGTTCAAAATTCAATAATTGAAATAACTCATATGACGGGAGTT
The DNA here is from genome assembly GCA_041172085.1 of Pseudomonadota bacterium. Lineage (GTDB taxonomy): Bacteria > Pseudomonadota > Gammaproteobacteria > Burkholderiales > Burkholderiaceae_C > Limnohabitans_A. Next base: position 17,614 of record JBEDKQ010000007.1, read on the forward strand.
TGAATGCGCTTTCAAAAAACAATTGCTTGGAAGACGTGGCTGCTTGGTTTTGCGACGTTGGCGTTAAGTGGCTGTGGTGGCAGCGGAGGTTCAACCGATGTCATTGGATTTTTCTCAACCGGGCAAGTGAAAGCGCAAAGTGGCAGCAGCACTGTTGGCTTTTATGCAGCATCCCGATTTGCAGAGCAGGTGAGCTTTGGAACCTCGCCAGCGTTGGTGGAGGAAATTCGTCAAAAGGGGTTCGAGAAGTGGATTGATGATCAATTTAAGTTACCCGTCTCGCAAATTGATACGACGCCTTTCTTGGGTTATGCGGAACCAGTGCCTCAATATCTCAATGCGTTGTATCAGAAGTCATTTCCCAATTTTGCGCTGAGTTCGCCAGATCAACTCAGAACTAGACTCACTTGGAGTTTGTCTCAATTCATTGTGGTGAGTGATAGAAAAACGCCGCAAGAAGGCTTGCTCTTTTGGACCAATTTATTACAGAAATATGGTGAAGGCAACTATGCAGAGTTGCTTTATCAAATCTCTGTAAGCCCGGCAATGGGACACTATTTGGATAACCAACAAAATAGGCCCAAAAGTGCTGAATGCAATTACTGTGCGCCCAATGAAAATTATGCGCGTGAGTTGATGCAGCTGTTCACGCTTGGCGTGATCAAGCTTAATCAAGATGGTACTTACGTCAAAAATGCGAAAGGTGATGTTGTTGAAACATACACACAAAAGGATGTAGAAGAGTTGGCCAGAGTTCTAACCGGCTGGAATTGGGATCCTGAGCCAAGAATTAGAGGGGACAGAAATTGGGGCAATTGGGGCAAGCAGATGGTGCCCAGTACCTGGGCGCCTGAGCGCGATGCTGGGCAAAAAAACTTGTTTGGCAAAGTTTTTCCAGCAGGTCAATCACAAGTGCAAGATTTACGCGCAGCAATTTCAATGTTGATGTCGCATCAAAACATTGCGCCATTTGTATCAACCAGGCTCATTCAGCACTTTGTTAAAAGTAATCCGACCCCTGCCTATGTGTCCAGGGTGGCCGATAAATTTAAGAACAACGGCGCGGGTGTTGCAGGTGATATGAAAGCCGTTGTGAAAGCCATTCTGCTCGACCCAGAAGCAAGAGCTGGGGATTCACCACTCACCATCCGCAAAGATGACGGTAAGTTAAGAGAACCTTTCTTGCATGTAACGTCTGTCTGGCGCGGTTTGAGTTGTAAAACATTTCCTGAATGGGACGGCGGATGGATCAGGACACCCGATTTGCAGCGTCCTTTGTCTGCAGAAAGTGTGTTCAGTTATTACGCGCCCACTGACAAGGCCCCAGGCAGTGGACTTTTGTCGCCAGAGCAAAAACTCATCAACGCTTCAGAGCTAACCATGCGTTTCCGCTTGGCCACAGAAACCAGAGAGGGTGAAAGCCTGCGCCTTTTGACAACGGCTGGCTGCGACGTCAATGCATTGATCAATGCTTATTCAACTTCGCCCACTGCCTTTAATGATTTTTTGAGTGCAAGGTTTTTCAGGGGAGCCATGCCGCCCACATTGCGAAGCAACATAGAGCAATTAATACGCAACCCACAATGGAACGCAGCCAACATATCTGAGGGCGCACTTCGCATGCTTGATTACGCATTGGCAAGTCCATACTACGGAGTTATCAAATGATCAATAGAAGACAACTATTAGCATCATCAGGCGCCGTCACTGCGTCTGGTTTGTTGGGCGGTTTATCGTTTCCCGGCGTTGCAGCGGGCGATGATTACAAAGCATTGGTGGTCATTCACTTGAATGGCGGATCTGATGCCAACAATGCGCTCATTCCCACAGATGGCGCTTATTTAGACTATCAGTCCGCGCGTCAAAATTTGGCCATACCAAAAAGGAGTTTGGTGAATTTGGCGGGGTCTTCAATTGGTCACACCTTTGGACTTCATACGTCCTTGGCTGACATTGCACCGCTGTATGACCAAAGACGTCTGGCTTTTATCTCCAATGTGGGGCCCTTGGTTGAACCCACAACCGCAGAAAAAGTATTGGCCGGCACTGCCCGAGTCCCACCATTTCTGGGTTCTCACAACGACCAGACTTCCATGGTTCAGGGCTGGAGTATCAATGCAGGAAATGACAGCGGGTGGGGCGGTAGAGGTTTAGAAATGTTGCCTGCTTCGCTACGCAATCCTATCTCTGCTGTCACCATGGACACCAACAGAACACTGGTCCTTGGAACCCAGTCGGCTATTTCATTCATGCCGCCAGGTGGTGCAAGGTATTGGGGCACTGCCGATCTGGCATTTCCCGCTAGCGAAGCTTCGCAGTCACTCAACCGCATGGCCAATTGGCAGTTTGCAGGTGACTATGAAGCCGAATATGCCAGGACCATGGGCAACGCCATTGCCGACCAAACCCGGTTTGTTAAAGCATTTCAAAAAGCAGTCGCGCCAACGGCGGATTTTGGCTCAGAAGACATTGGAAACAGATTGCGCTCATTGGCTTCGGTCCTGCCTATCTTCAAAAGCCAAGGCTTAAAGCGACAGGTCTTTCTGATTCATTGGGGCGGCTTTGATACGCACTCTAACCAAAGGGGCACAGGGCCTAACACCCAAGACACACAATTCATTGCCTTGGCCAAAGCACTTGCAGCATTTGATGAAACCAATAAAGCAAATGGCCTGGACATGAATGTCGTGTCTGTGGTCATGAGTGAATTTGGCAGAACCTTGAGGCCAGGGTCTGGTGGCGGTAGTGAGCATGCTTGGGGTAGCCATTGGCTTGCCATGGGCGGCCCTGTGGCGGGCGGCAATGTGCTGGGTAGTTTTCCAGCCTTGGTATTGGGTGGCGTTGACGACGGTGACCCTGGAAAAAATGGTCGTTTTGTGCCTACGACCAGCAGTGATCAAGTGGGTGCAACATTGCTTCAGTGGCTTGGTGTACCGAGCACAAATTTCACGACTGTTTTCCCGGATCTAACTAATTTCCAAAACAAAACAATACCGTTGTTCCGCTCTTAATTGGATTCGTCATGGCAGACATCAAACTCACGGGTAAAGAAAATGTCTATACCCAACCTGAAGCCGATAAAACAACTTGGAATAGGATATTTGGGGGGAGCGGAAAGGATGTCATCAGGCTGTACCAAGGTGAAATTATTGGCGGTGCTGGCAACGATACCCTTGAAAAAATCGTTTTACCCAACGAACGCCGCGATGTTTGGGTCAGTTATTGGGATTCAGGAAATGCCGTTACTGTCAATCTCCAAGAAGGTTGGGCGACAGATGGATTTGGAGGGCGTGACACGCTCATCAATATTGACAACCTAAACGCAGGCGGTGGCAATGATGTCATCATCGGTAACTCAAACGATAACGGTTTTAATCCCGGCAACGGTGATGACACGATTCTCGGTGGCGGAGGAAATGATTGGGTTGGAATACCAGGCTTTCAACCTGCCGATTTAAAACTGCCTTGGCGTTCTGCGCTATTTGAAGACGTCGACATCACGGTTTCAGCCGACGGTAAATCGGCTTTCGTCAAACTAAAGTCTGGAACTGGGTTCAGTTATTCTTTAACCGATGTTGAATCAATCAGGTTTTATTTACCTGACGGAAGGCAGCAGCTTTATCAACTCAAAGACGCGATTACGCAAGATTTAGTTGCCAAAGAGGCCATTGCGGCCGGCAATGGTTTTAGATGGAATGCAGAGTCGGAAGTGGGTACAAGCGTTAAGTTAACGTTTGGTTTTGTAACAAAGGCGCCAAGCTCGGGCGTCGGTTCTGTAGGCTTTAGAGCTTTTACTGTCAGTGAACAAGAAACAGTTCGCAGTATCTTTGCACAGATATCAAAGTTTGCGGCTATCACATTCACTGAAATTACAGCGAATGACGCAAGTGCAGCCCAAATTCGTTTGGGAGTTAGTCAACAGGCTGATACAAAAGGTGTTTCTTGGTTGCCTGGGCAAGCCAATGCAGGCGATTTAGCGGGTGATATTTGGATGGACATTGAGTCCATGCTTGATTTGAGCCTAGGATCGGAAGGCTATCAAGCTTTGTTGCATGAAATAGGACATGCACTGGGTCTTAAACATCCTCGCAATGTAGATCCGCAAGATAAATGGGCAAAGGAAACGATTGCCGAATTTGACCAAACAGTTTTGACTGTAATGTCACAAACTAAATCGGCAGATGGCCTGTTCCGATCTGAGTTTGGGCCTCTCGACATCTTAGCGCTACGGTATTTATACGGATCAACCTTAAGCAATACTGGCAATGACACTTACAAGCTAGGCGACAGCCAATCCAACGCCCAGACAACCATCCACGATGACGGTGGATTGGACACAATCAATGCGACTGCTTTATTGACTGGTGTCAACATCAGTCTAAAACCCGGCTCATTTTCAAGCATTGGTTTTAATAAAAACGGATTTACAAGTGTCAATAATTTAATCATTTCTTCAACCAGCGTCATTGAGAACCTGGTCGGATCAAACTTTGATGACGTTCTGGTCGGCAATGATTTAGACAATCGACTCGATGGTTCTTTGGGCAATGATTGGATTGAAGGTGGCCTTGGCAACGATGTCGCTGTATTTTCAGGCAAGTTTGCAGATTACAAAATTACAAATAATTTTGGAAAAGTTTTTGTCGCTGGGCTTGACGGCCGTTCTGGGTTTGACACCCTCATTGACATTGAGCAACTAGAGTTTGCCGACAAAAAAGTAGTGACCGACAGCCTGACCGTGACAGGTCAGATGAAGGAAGGTCAAACACTGACGGCAAATCCCATTTGGACCCGGACTTCTCAGCCTCTAGAAATTAGCTATCAATGGAAATTGAATGGCCGCAACATAGACGGTGCAACTGCCAAGACGTTGTTACTAAAGCAAGAGCATGTCAATGGCTTAATCACGCTTGAAATTGAGTATGCTTTTGACGCAGATACGCCAGAGTCTCTTTACAGCAAGCCTACAGTTGCTGTGTCAAATCAAAACGACAGGCCCACTGGCGAATACGCCATCATAGGCAATGCAACGCAAGGTCAAACTCTTTCCATCAAGAACACATTAAGAGATCCAGATGGTGCACAAAGCAATGATGCTGGTGGGCTTCAAGTTTGGTATCGATGGAAAGCAGATGGCGTGGAACTGCAAGGTGAATACAGTTCAACACTGTTATTGACTGAATCTCACGTAGGAAAAGTAATTGTTGCCGAGTCGGGCTATCGGGATTGGGCTGGCACGGACGAATTGGTGACCAGTGCACCTACCGCCAAGGTTGCAAATGTCAATGACAAGCCCGCTGGCAACATATCCATTGTGGGTACGCCCAATTTAGGAAATATCCTTCAAGTTAAATCGGTCATATCTGATGCTGATGGTCTGGGTGCCTTTCAATATCAATGGCGTGCCAATGGCCTCGACATTAAAGGTGCTACTGCTAGCAGTTTTCTAATTGAGAACGCGCAATTAGGACAGGTTATTTCACTACAAGTTTCTTTTGTTGATGGACATGGCACCAAGGAAACGCTCGTTAGCAAATCTACCAGTCCTGTTGCATTGAAAAATAATGCGCCAACAGGAAAGGTAAGTTTTACGGGCGCCTTAAAGCAAGACAGTGTGCTGCAAGCCACGCAGACCTTGACTGATGCAGACGGCTTGGGGACTGTCAAATACCAATGGTTTGCAGATGACCAGGCAATTCTGGGGGCAAGCTCGGCACAGTTTCAATTGACTGAGCAACAGGTGGGAAAGATTATCAATGTTGTTGCCAGCTATGTGGATGGCATTGGCAACTCTGAGTCAGTTAGTAGCTTTTACTCTAGGCCAATTGCCAATGTCAATGACTTGCCCACAGGCACTGTCAGTTTTTCAGGTGAACTAATTCAAGGTAAAACGCTGACTGCAAGTCAAACTCTAATTGATTTGGATGGACTTGGCACCATTACATTTCAGTGGCAATCTGATAGTGGACTGTTAGGTACGGGGCCCACTTACCAGTTGAAAGAAGCAGATGTTGGAAAAAATATTCAACTTGCTGCTACCTACACAGATGGACATGGCACTGCTGAATCGGTGAGCTATCAATCTACACAGCTTGTGGCCAATGTGAATGAGGCAGCTCAGGGAAATGTTTGGATTGATGGGACGCCTCGAGAAAATTCTTACATCAATGGGCGCTGGAATAATATTGCAGATCAGGACGGTGTTGGTACTTTTAAATTTGAATGGCGTGCTGATGGAAAGCTCCTTGGTACAGACAGTAATCTGTTTATAACGGAGTCGATGGTTGACAAAAAAATCATCTTTTCTTTGATCTTCATTGATGGACATGGCACCCAAGAAACTTTGTCTTCCAAAGAGTCGGCACCTGTTATCAATGAAAATCAGATGGTACAGGGCTATGTCCGAATCAAAGGTGAGCCAACACTGGGCAAAACTTTAAGCATTGATTACAAGCTTTCAGATGTTGATGGCCTTGGGCCTGTTTCCATTGAGTGGCGCGCAGATGGCGATCGCATTGTTGGCACGGGTCAATCTTTGTTACTCGACAATTCCGTACTTTGGAATAATTTGCGGGCCTACGTGCGTTATGTTGACGGGCATGGTACCGATGAATGGCTGTCTGTTCAGTCTTATCGAAATGTGGTGCCAGCAAATGCTTCACCAGTTGGAGAGGTATTCATCACAGGTAGTTTGATCCAAGGCGCTACCCTGAAGGCAAGCCATAACTTGACAGATGCAGATGGCATGGGTGCTGTTGAATACAGATGGTATGCAGATCAAATCAAAATTGGCAGTGCCTTAGGCGCTGAATTAATCCTCACTGCAGACTTGGTGGGAAAGAGCATTGCTGCAGAAGTCTATTACACAGACAAACACAATTGTGAAGAACAAGTTAGAAGCAAAGACAGTGTTGCCGTAGCCAATTTGAATGATTTGCCTACAGGCGCGGTGTTTATTACAGGTGTACCAACTCAGGGGCAGACCCTAACGGCCTTCAATAGCCTTAAAGATCCAGATGGCTTGGGCGTGATTGCTTACCAGTGGTCTGCCAATGGAAAAGCGCTGCCGAGTGCAACGACCGATAAGTTGGTGTTGTCTGAGTCGCAGGTTGGGCAATTGATTTCGGTCACAGCCAGTTACAAAGACCTCTTTGGGGCTAATGAATCGGTAACCGGCAGTTTAAGTACCCCCATTGCCAATATCAACGACTTGCCTGGGGGAAGTGTTTCGCTGATTGGAGACTTGTGGGTTGGGCAGGTGTTGCAGATCAAATCGAGTCTGACTGATGCAGACGGTTTGGGCGAGTTCAGTTATCAATGGAAAGCGGATGGTGTAGATATTGCAGGTGCTACTCAAAACACTTACCAATTAACAAACAAACAGCTTGGCAAGCAAATTACGGCACAAATTTTTTATGTCGATGGGCACGGCACCTCAGAAAAAATGTCGACGCAAAGCGGAAACTTTGTGAGAGAACTCATCCTCGGTTCGAACAGCTTAGATGATGTGTTGCGTGGCCAAACCTTGGTAGATCAATTGCAAGGACTGGGTGGCAAAGACACTTTGTTTGGGGGGGCTGGCCAAGATTTGCTAATGGGTGGTCAGGGTGACGATGAGTTGTCTGGCGGTACTGGCGAGGATATTCTTGACGGCGGCGAGGGCTACGACAGGGCCCTTTATGGTGAGACTGGAAACACCGTTGTGATGAATTTAAGTTTCCGATGGGTGTTTCAAAATAATGCAGTTGGAAGCATGGTTTCTGTTCGAGATGAGTTTGGTCAAAATGATCAATGGTTAAGCATTGAAGCAGTTCATGTAATTGGATCTACACAGAATGACAACTTGCAGTTAACGATTGGCAACGACATTGTCAGTGGCGAAGATGGTAATGACTACATTGTGGGTTGGGCAGGCGATGATCTACTCTTTGGCAATGCTGGAAATGATCATCTCAGACCGGGTTCAGGTAAAGACACTGTAGACGGGGGAGAGGGATGGGACCATGTCGACTATTGGGAAGAAGCCAGCGACTTGCCTGAACTGGGCGGGTATGGTGTATTTGTAGATTTGTCCAAAAGGACGGCGATAGACAGTTGGGGCTTTACAGATTTACTTGTGAGCATTGAGTCAGTGAGTGGTTCTCAATACAACGATGAGCTCTTGGGTGATGAATTCCGCAACTGGCTTGGTGGCCAAGCCGGCGACGATTTGTTGGATGGCAAGGAAGGCGATGACTCGTTGGAGGGGCATGATGGCAATGACACTATGTATGGTGGTATGGGCAACGATTGGTTCCGTGGCGGTCCTGGTAATGACGAAATTTACGGTGGTGAAGGCATCGACCACATTGATTATTGGGGAGAAGTTGGAAGCCCCAGTGAATTCGGTAAAAAGGGTGTTTTTGTTGACCTGTCGAGCAATACGGTTATCGATAACTGGGGATACATAGACTTTGTTGTTGATATTGAGAATGTTGGCGGTTCAAGCTTTGATGATGAATTGATTGGTGATGGAAAAAACAATCATTTGGTTGGTGGACCGGGTGATGATCGAATTGACGGCGGTGCAGGAAATGACCACCTTAGAGGTGATGCAGGCAATGACACACTGAATGGCGGTGAAGGCTATGACTGGATCGACAGTTGGATTGACAATAATCCATCGAATCCCATCAAATACAGAGGCATTGAGGCCAACCTCACAACGGGTAAATTAATTGATAGTTGGGGCAACGAAGACACCCTCATTTCAATAGAGGGTGTCCACGGCACCTATTTGTCAGACAAAATCATTGGTGATGCTTCAGATAATTATTTCAATGGAAACGACGGAAATGATTTATTGCTGGGCATGGGTGGTAACGATAATCTGAATGGCGGCAATGGCAACGACACCCTCAATGGTGGTGGTGGCAGCGATAATTTAGACGGTGACGTTGGATTCGACAAAGCCATCTATGCTTTGAGTCTTAGCAACTATCAAGTCTTACGCAACAATGGTGAATCTTGGAGGGTCAATTACAAAGGGCCAACCACGGGTGCCACACCCGTAGCCGAGAGAGATGGCAACGACAATGTGAACCGCATTGAGCGATTGGTCTTTGCCGATCAAACCTTGGCTTTGGACTTAGATGGCAATGCGGGCACGGTTGCAAAAGTTCTGGGTGCGGTTTTGGGGCGTGACTTTGTGAAGAACCCCTTTTATGTGGGTATTGGCATTGAGTATTTAGACAATCGAGGATACGACTACGAGTCTTTGCTGGGTGTGGCTATTTCCGCCGTTTTGGGAGCCAAGCCGACAAACAAGCAAGTGGTTGATTTGCTCTTTACCAATGTGATTGGCTTTGCGCCCACGGCTGATCAAGCAGCGCCCTTTGTCAAAATGCTAGATGACAAGTCGTACAGCATCAACGGGCTTGCAAAAATGGCCGCTGATACACCGTTCAATTTGACCGCAATCAATTTGACGGGACTGGCGAACACCGGCTTGCCTTATGTTGAGTTCCAAGGATAAGGTTTGTTGACCTTTCCCCTTATGTGTCAAAACTCAGAAATATTTTGTGGAAGGCTTGATTTATTCATATAGGAACATATAGAATCCGTTCCTATATGAATTCCGTAATTCGCGTTCGCCTCAACACAACACCAGAGCAATTTGCCAAGCTGCAATCTTTGCAGTCTGCGTTTGCGCAGGTGTGCAACGCACTGGCGCCTGAAGTACAGCGTACCAGAGTGTGGAACAGGGTGGCATTGCACCACATGCACTACCGTGCATTGCGAGAGAAGTTTCCAGCCATGGGTTCGCAAATGGTTTGTAACGCCATATATGCCGTCTCCCGAACTTCGCGCATGGTTTTTCAAATGCCAGCCAGCCCATTCAATTTGACAAAGTTAGGCAATAAAGCATTGCCTTTGTTGCAATTTGCCAACAATTGTCCGGTTTATTTCGATCGGCACACGCTGAGCATCAAAGGTACCAAGCTGTCATTGTTTACCTTGGATGGGCGCATGCATTTTGAGCTGACGCTGCCTGAACAGCAGCTTTTGTTGTTTAAAGTAGCCAAACTTCGCGAAATTTCTCTAACTCTCAGGCTTGATGGCCTGTATGAGCTGACCTTTTGGTTAGAAAGTCAAAAAGCCTTGACAGAGCAAGAAGCTCAAGCAGCTTTGGATGTAGTGACAGCTGACAAAGACGCTGTACCTTCCGTTTTGATGGCTCAGTCTCCCATTCCCGATTACGTTTCTATTGAGGTTGCTGCATGAAGCCACAAACTCCCCCATCCGAACTGGCCTTGGCCTTTGAGCCTCTGAAGCCAGTCATTTGGAAAGCCATAGGCTTTAGCACCCTGATCAGTTTGCTGGCCTTGGCCCCTACCGTTTACATGTTGGAGGTCTATGACCGAGTGGTCAACAGTCGAAGTGGTATGACCTTGGCCATGTTGACAGTACTCATTGTGTTGGCTTATGCCGTCATGGAATTGTTTGAAAAGGTCCGTGGCTCTTTGATGCGTGCAGCGGGCGTGCAAGTCGATGAGGCTTTGTCAAAGCGTGTCTACGATGCCATGTTCCAAGGTTATTTGAAGCGCCAAGTGGGCGGTTCTATGCAGGTCCTCAATGACCTCAAGTCAGTTCGCGAATTTTTGTCAAACCCTGCATTGATGGCTATTTTTGAGGCACCTGTTGCTTTGGTTGCCTTGGCACTTATTTTTGCCATCAGCCCAGTCTTGGGTTATGCCGCTATTTTGGGTGCTGTGGCACAAATTGGTGTGGCATGGATGAACGAGCGAGCAACGCGCAAACCATTGGGTGATGCAAATCGATGTGCAGCGGGTGCGCAGCAATTTGCAGAAGCATCTTTGCGAAATGCGCACGTTATGGAATCGATGGGGATGCTGAACTCGGTGCATGGCCACTGGCAAAAGCGTCAACAAGAGTTCATCGCCTATCAGGCCATTGCATCTTCTGGCGCCGGCCTTTGGACTGCCATGTCCAAGGCTGTGCAGCAAGTGATGTCTTCTTTGCTATTGGGTTTGGGTGCTTGGCTGTTGCTAAACAACTCTCTCAATGGAGGCGCTAGCATGATGATCATTGGCTCAGTATTGGGCGGGCGTGTTTTAGCACCTCTGAGTCAGTTGGTTGCGCAGTGGAACGGTGTCGTCAATGTGCGCGGTGCGTGGAGCCGATTAGAGACTTTGCTGGCGCAGGTACCTGCCAAGCCTCAATCGATGTCTCTGCCCGCACCCAAAGGCGTGCTCACGGTAGAAGGCTTGATGGCTGGTGCACCTGGCCAGCAAGTGCCCATCGTGCGAGGCGTGCAATTTGCATTGAATCCTGGAGAGGTCTTGGCTGTGGTGGGTCCCTCTGCTGCAGGTAAAACCACTTTGGCGCGTTTGCTGGTGGGCTTGTGGCCCTCCATGGGCGGCAAGGTGCGCTTGGATGGTGCCGACATTCATACTTGGGACAAAGCTGAGTTGGGCCCTTACTTGGGTTATTTACCACAAGGTGTAGAACTACTCGATGGCACTTTGGCAGAAAACATTGCCCGATTTGGCGATGTAGACATGGCGCAAGTGGAAGCCGCCGCGCGCTTGGTTGGCTTGCACGAACTCATCATGACTTTGCCCGAAGGCTACAACAGTCCCGTGGGGCGTGATGGCGCTATGTTGAGCGGTGGCCAACGTCAGCGCGTTGGCTTGGCCCGTGCTTTGTATGGCAAACCCGTTTTTGTCGTGTTGGACGAGCCCAACTCCAGTTTGGACGAGGCGGGTGACGCAGCTTTGGCCAATGCAATTGCCGCCCTCAAACAGATTGGCACCACTTTTGTGGTCATGACGCACCGCACCAGTGTTCTGGGTGTGGCCGACAAAATGTTGATCATGCGCGATGGCGCGCAGCAAGCCTTTGGCCCACGTGATGAAGTGTTGGCCGCTTTGCAACAGAAAGCTAAATCATGAAGATTCCAGAAGTAATGAACCGCGACGAACTGTCGCGCACACTATGGGGCTTTCGCTACGAGTTTATGGTAGCGGGCGTTTTCAGCATGGTGGCCAATTTACTGATGCTCACGCCTACCATTTACATGTTGCAGGTCTACGACCGCGTGATGTTGAGCCAAAGCACTGGTACCCTCTTGGCGGTGTCCATCATTACGCTGTTCTTTTTTGGTGTGCTCACTTTTGCGGAATGGTCACGCTCGAAGTTGCTGGTGAGTTCTGGTGTGCGCTTAGACCAGTTGCTTAGCAAGCGCTTGTTTCATGCCAGCTACGAGGCCTACTTGAATCCTGCGGTGACCAACCCATCTCGTTCATTCAACGATTTGACCGAGTTAAGACAGTTCTTAACAGGCAACGGTATTTTTGCGTTTTTTGATGCGCCTTGGGCGCCCATCTACATTGCCGTGCTGTTCATGTTGCATCCCTGGCTGGGTGTCATGGCACTGGGCTTTGCTGCAATTCAAGCTGTGTTGGCTTGGTGGGGCAGTCAAGCTACAAAACCTGCACAAGCCAGTGCCAGCAAATCCCAACAAGAAGTTGTGGGTTATTTGCAAAGCAAATTTCGCAACGCCGAAGTCATCGAATCAATGGGCATGGTGCGTCACTTGTATCGCCGCTGGGCTGAGCGAAATGCACTGGCCATGGGAAGCGCGCTGAATGCACAAGCAGTTTCTGGGAAAGTGGTTGCTTGGAGTAAGTTTGTTCGTTACACGCAGCAGTCTTTGGCACTGGGTGGCGGTGCATTGTTGGTGATTCATGGCGAGTTGTCGCCCGGTGCCATGATCGCTGCAAACGTACTCATGACCAGAGCTTTGGCACCTATCGATTTGATGGTGGGTACTTGGACGGGTTTCTTAAGCGCCAAGGAAGCGTTCATTCGATTGCGAGATTTGTTGGAAGCGCACCCTCTGCGTAGCAAAGCGCCTTTGGAATTTACGCCCAAAGGTGATGTGGTGCTAAAGGATGTGGTGGCGTCCGCACCGCGGCGTCAAGAGCCTATTTTGAAAGGCGTGAGCGCAATCATGCCAGCAGGGTCGGTGACTGTCGTGTTGGGCGCTTCGGGTTCTGGGAAGTCTACGCTGGCGCGAGTTTTGTTGGGAATTTGGCCTCACAACAGCGGTGAAGTTTTGTTGGATGGCCAGCCCATTGTGAACTTAGACCGGATAGAACTTGGCCCACATCTAGGCTATCTGCCGCAAGACATTGAGTTGTTTGATGGCACCATTGCAGAAAACATTGCGCGTGCGGGTCAAGTTGTTTCCGAAAAAGTCATTGCTGCTGCGGAGGCATCTGGACTGCATCAAATGATTTTAAGATTCCCCAAAGGCTATGACACGCCTATGGGTGAAGCAGGTAATTTGTTGTCGGGTGGCCAGCGGCAGCGCATTGGTTTGGCTCGCGCTTTGTACGGCGAACCTGCTTTGGTGGTGTTGGACGAGCCCAATGCCAACCTGGACGACGAAGGCGAGGCCGCGCTTGTGCGTGCGGTGCAAGGCCTCAAAGCAAAAGGCAAAACTGTCGTTCTAATCAGCCATCGACCAGGCATTGTGGGTGTGGCTGATCGCCTCTTGATTTTGCATCAAGGCGCGGTGCAAGCCAGTGGTCCACGCGATGGCGTTTTGGCTGCATTAAAGCAACAACGTGAAGCAGCCCAATCAGCACAGGTTGCAAAAATTGCCCCTTCTGAAAGTGGCAACTCTTCTTCTAATTCCTAATTTTTGACGCTTAAATTGAGACTGTCATGGCTAAACCAAATTTGAATCAATCTATGAAATCATCTGTGCAAGATGCTCAGGTGGTCACTTCTGAGGGCAACGATGCACCGCGCGCATCATCTGACACACGCGCTGTAGCCCGAACGGGCCTGCTGGTGTTGGCCGTTGGCTTTGGTGGTTTTTTACTGTGGGCAGGATTAGCGCCTTTGGATGAAGGTGTGCCCACACAAGGCATGGTCACTTTGGACACCAAACGCAAAACAGTACAGCACTTGTCTGGCGGCATTGTCAAAGAGGTTTTAGTGCAAGAGGGGCAACAAGTGAAAGAAGGCCAAGCTTTGTTACGCTTGGATGGTGCTGTTGCCAAGGCCAATTACGAAGCTGTTCGCCAACGTTATTTGGGATACCGTGCCATGCAGAGCCGGTTGTTTGCAGAGCAAGCAGGTCGAGACACGATTGATTTTCATCCGGATGTTCAATCAGCGCTTCAGGACCCGCTGATCAAACAGCAAGTTAGTACACAACAGCAACTGATACAAGCTCGCCGCGCTGCCTTGGCGGCAGACCTTCAAGGCATCGAAGAAAGCATTCAAGGGCTTAAAGAGCAATTGACCTCGTATCAAAATATTTTGGTCCAGCGCCGCAGCCAATTGGCTTTGTTAACTGAAGAGTTAGGCAATACCCGTGGCATGGTGAAAGAAGGCTATGCGCCTCGAAACCGACAGTTGGAACTAGAACGCATGGTGGCAGAGTCCAATGCAGCAATTGCAGATCTGACAGGAAATAGTTTGCGCGTTACGCGTCAGGTGGCAGAACTGACGCAGCGCTCGATGGTTCGCAAGCAGGAGTATCGCAAGGAAATTGAATCGCAACTGGCAGACGTGACGCGTGAAGTTCAGTCGGATGCAGAAAAATTTGTTGCGGTGTCTGCAGACTTAGATCGCATGGAAATTAAATCACCGGCCAATGGACAAGTGGTAGGCTTAGCGGTTCAAACGGTTGGTGCGGTGTTGCAACCAGGTCAAAAATTGTTGGATGTTGTGCCTGTTAATCAAACCTTGTTGTTAGAGGCGCACATCCCGCCTCATTTGATTGACAAAGTTCAAACAGGTTTGTCGGCAGACATTCGTTTTAACTCGTTTGCGCATTCACCTCAGTTGGTGGTTGAGGGTAAAGTGATGTCGGTCTCTGGCGACTTGCTTAGCGATCCTCAGCAACCACAATTTGTTTACTACCTTGCACGTATACAAGTAACACCTGAAGGTATGAAAACATTGGGTGCGCGTCAAATGCAGCCTGGCATGCCCGCCGAGATTGTGATCAAGACTGGCGAGCGTTCTTTGTTAACTTACTTGATGCACCCTCTGGTGAAGCGCATGGCAGCATCCATGAAGGAAGAGTGATGTTAAAGCGTTCCTTTATTGCAAAATCAGCTTTAGTGTGTGCCATGACCAGTGCGGCTTTGACCGCTTGGGCACAGCCTCAGGTATTGGATTTGAAGCAAGTTTATGAGGCGGCTTTGGCGCAAGATTCGACCATTCGAGCTGCTCGCGCTACGGCCGACTCTGGTCGTGAACGTTTGCCACAAGCCAAAGCAGGTTTATTGCCCCAGGTGTCTGCCAGTGCAGGGCGTACACACAACAACTTAGACAGTACATCGCCAAATATTTTGGGTACGCCTGTCACCACCAATGATCAGTACTTTAGTGACAATCGCACTGTGCAGTTGCGTCAGCCTCTATTGAACATGCAGCGGTGGCTCCAATTTCAACAAGCCAAATCACTTGTGGAAGAAGTAGAAGCCAACTTAGACCGAGAGTTACAAAATTTAGTGGTGCGAGTGGCTGGCGCATACTTTGAGACATTGATGGCTGATGAACAGCTCGATTTGGTATCGGCGCAAAAGAAGACCTACACTGCACTTGTAGATGCATCTCAAAAAGCCATTTTGGCTGGTTCAGGTACTCGCACAGATGTAGATGATGCAAAAGCACGCCTAGACATGGCGGTTGCGCAAGAATTAGAAGCTCGTCAAAATCAAGATTTAACCCGCCGTCAAATGCAATTGTTGATTAATCAGCCCATTGATCAAATTGCCAAGCTGAATGTAACAGCACTTAAATTGAGCGCGCCAAACCCCGCAAGTTTGGACGAGTGGACTCGCAAAGCCGAACAAGCCAGTCCAGAAATAAAAGCACTTCAAGCCCGACTTGAAGCCGCTAGACGTGAAGTTAGAAAGGCCCAAGCAGGTCATTTGCCCACGTTGGATGCTGTGGCTCAATGGTCCAACAGCGGCAGTGAAAATATCACACGTGTCAATTCTCGTTATGAAAATAAATCGATTGGTTTGCAACTTAATATTCCACTTTACGCCGGTGGCTATATTGACTCCACAACACGTCAGGCAGTTGCCGAACAAACCCGTGCAGAAGAGTCTTTAGAAGCACTGCGTCGAGATTTAGGTGTTCGTGTTCACAAGGAGTATCGCGGTGTCAGTGAGGGTGTCATG
>JBEDKQ010000008.1:0-50099 GCA_041172085.1 Pseudomonadota bacterium
TGTTCCAGCCTTTGGCCGAGAAAACAGCTGCTTACAGCCGTCACCTCTATGACATCGCTTCTGGTACTTCTAACGAATTCACCAAAGCCTTTGAAGCCCAAACAGCAGCTGCTCAAAAGCAATTTGCCAACTTGGTTGACTCTGCAACTTCTAACGCGCCTGCTGGCTCTGAGACAGCCGTTGCCGTGATGAAGAGCGCCGTTTCTGCCGCTAACAACGCTTACGAATCAGTTCAAAAAGCTGTGAAGCAAGCCACTGACATGGCTGAAGCCAACATCGCTGCTGTGACCAACACAGCTGTGTCTGCTGCCAAGTCAACTGCTAAAAAGCGTTAATCAGCCATGATCCGAAAGTGACTTGCAAGCCAAGTCACTTTCAAATAAAAAAAGCCGGTGGTTCACCGGCTTTTTTTTTCGCCAAATTAGTTGATGTCAGTTTTAGATCAAGGCTTGACCGCATAGCCAGACAAAATCTCTTTCAAGCGCGGCAATTGTTTGAGCATGGCCTCTCGGCCGGCTTCGATAGAACGACGCCTGGCTGCAAAATCTGCACTCTTTACACCCATCAAGGCTGGTTTCACCACCACATCGGCATCTTTTAGCAAAACCGTGTTCAAGCTTTTGCCCATGATGTTGAAGGTCTGCATCAAAATTTGAAATGTGTCAGAGGCAGGGCTGCCTTCAGGATCGGTAGAAATGTCGACAGCAATGACCACATTGGCGCCCATGTCTCGCGCTTGCCTGACGGGCACAGGCGCTACCAAGCCACCATCCACATATTCTCTTGTCCCAATCTTGACGGGTTGAAAAACTGCGGGCACGGCACTTGATGCACGCACAGCAGCTCCCGTGTTGCCCCTTCGAAACAAAACAGGTTCACCGCTGTGCAAATCTGTGGCCACAATGCCCAAAGGCAATTTCATCTGCTCAATCAAACGTCCATTCACTTGGCTGTTCACATAGCGCGCCAAAGCTTCTCCGCGCAATGCACCGCGATTCAAAATGGGCATCATCCAGTCGGTGATTTCGGCCTCTTCCATGGTCTCGGCAATGCGTTTGAGTTGGGCACTGTTTTTACCGCTGGCATACAAAGCGGCAACCAGGCTGCCTGCAGAGGTGCCGACCACCAACTCGGGTTGAATGCCTGCTTCCTCGAGAACTTGAATCACACCCACGTGCGCAAAACCTCGTGCAGCGCCGCCGCCCAATGCAAGTCCCAAGTGCAACACTTTTGGAGGAACAACTGGTTCTACAGCAACCGGCGAGACCACTGGACGGGTAGCCTGTGAAGGTGTTTCCAATGTTGCGCTTGGTTTAAGAACGCCAGTCTCTGGCGATTTAACGCTGGCACATCCGGACAACACCAAAGCGCTGACCAGGCTCAAGTGGCACAAGCCGAGTTTGAAGCACCTCTGTCCACCAAGACTTGACAACAAAGATGAGAATGCGGACAAGGACAACAACTTCACTTGCATAATGTTGAAACTAACTTAGAAAATTTCTGGTTTATATGGAACAGCTTGAAGCAGTGACACCTCGGCAATGGCCAACGCGACTGATTGCCTTGGGCGCCTTTTTGGCGGCCTTGTCTGTCATTTCATCTGCCTATGCAACGCATGGCAACAGTTTAAACGGCACTTCACCCTTGATGGTGCAAGCCAGCCTGCAGTTGCTGCAATTTCATGCTGTTGGTCTTATTCTGGTCGGCATCTTGGGTCAATCGAGGCCCAACGAGAAACGCCTGCAAATTGCAGGCGCCCTCTTCATCATTGGCTGTTTGTTTTTCTCAGTCAATATTTTGTTGCGCGCCTGGTATGACATCCAAACATTCAGAGCCCTGGTGCCTTGGGGTGGCACCAGTTTTATCTTAGGCTGGCTGGCCTTTGCCTTGGCTTACGTGCGCAAGCTCAAGCAGCCACAGGCGTCCGAATGAGGTGATCAAAAGCACTCAGCGCCGCTTTGGCACCGTCTCCCGCCGCAATCACAATTTGTTTGTAGGGTACGGTGGTGCAATCACCCGCTGCAAACACGCCTGGCACATTGGTGTGGCCCTTAGCGTCCACCATGATTTCACCGAACTTGCTCAACTCGAAAGTGCCCTTCAAAAACTCTGTGTTGGGAATTAAGCCAATTTGGACGAACACACCTTCTAAAGCCAAGTGGTGCTCTTCGCCGGAAGCGCGATCTTTGAAACGAATGCCGTTGACCACACTGCCGTCGCCGGTGATTTCTGTGGTTTGCGCGTTGGTGTGAATGGTCACATTGTTCAGACTTTTGAGTTTGTTGACCAACACGGCATCTGCTTTCAGCTGATCGGCAAATTCAATGACAGTGACGTGGGCCACGATGCCTGCCAAATCGATGGCGGCTTCAATGCCTGAGTTACCACCACCAATGACGGCCGTGCGCTTACCTTTGAACAAGGGGCCATCGCAATGCGGGCAATAAGCCACGCCTTTGTTTTTGTACTCTTGCTCACCTGGCACATTGACATTGCGCCAGCGCGCGCCAGTGGAGAGAATCACGGTACGGGCATTTAAGGCGCCGCCGTTTTCCATTTGCACTTGAATCAGGCCACCCGATTCAGAAGCCGGGATCACTTTGGTGGCCTTTTGCATATTCATAATGTCGACACCGTAGTGACGCACTTGCTGCTCTAAAGCAGCACCAAATTTGGGGCCATCAGTTTCCAGAACTGAAATGTAGTTTTCAATGGCCATGGTGTCGTTCACTTGACCGCCAAAACGCTCAGCGGCCACACCCACATGAATGCC
This sequence comes from Pseudomonadota bacterium, assembly GCA_041172085.1. Taxonomy (GTDB): domain Bacteria; phylum Pseudomonadota; class Gammaproteobacteria; order Burkholderiales; family Burkholderiaceae_C; genus Limnohabitans_A. Next base: position 2,774 of record JBEDKQ010000008.1, read on the forward strand.
TTTGCGAGCGGCATAGACAGCTGCAGCAGCGCCAGCCGGGCCACCGCCAACAATCAACACGTCAAACGTTTCTTTGGCATTGATCTTCGCGGCTTCCCGGCTTGCAGCGCCCGTATCTATTTTGGCCACAATTTCTTCAACGGACATGCGGCCAGAACCAAACACCTTGCCGTTCAAGAACACCATGGGCACCGCCATGATTTCGCGCTCGGTCACCTCTTGTTGGAAGGCACCGCCTTCAATCACAACCGTCTTGACCTTAGGGTTGAAGATGGCCATCAGTGACAAAGCCTGAACCACGTCTGGGCAGTTGTGGCATGACAGTGACATGTAAACCTCGAAGCTGAAATCGCCATCCAAGGCCTTGATGGCGTCCAGCACATCTTGTTCAACTTTAGGTGGATGGCCGCCCGTCCACAGCAAGGCCAAAACCAATGAGGTGAACTCGTGCCCCAAGGGTAATCCTGCAAAACGAACGCCCTGTGTTTCGCCATCACGTGCCACCACAAACGATGGCTTGCGTGCATCGTCACCTGATGTGTCAAGGCTCACTTTGTCAGACAAACCCACAATGGTTTCCAACAGACTGCGCATTTCCACACCCGTCTCGCTGTCGTCCAAAGAAGCGATCAAGCGGATGGGGGCGCGCAACATGCCCAGGTAAGTTTGCAATTGCGATTTGAGTGCGTCGTCTAACATGTTTATCTCCTAATGCGTTGTCAGTTTAAAGTCGATGCGCTGCCAGACCCACGCTAAAACGTAGGCCTTTAAGCTGCGACTTAAAGTGGGATGTGGTTGAGGGTAAGGCACACAACATCAACTGCCAGATGCCCTTCCCTCAACGCCCTGAATACAGGGCCTTGAAGGGGTCAGCCCTGTTTTCACAGGGCCGAATCAAATTTTGAAATTAGATCTTGCCGACCAAATCCAAAGAAGGTGTCAAAGTCTTAGCGCCTTCTTTCCACTTGGCAGGGCAAACTTGACCAGGGTTAGCGGCTGTGTACTGAGCAGCTGTCAACTTGCGCAGTGTTTCAGACACGTCACGTGCGATTTCGTTGGAGTGCACTTCCATGGTCTTGATGATGCCGTCGGGGTTGATCACGAAGGTACCGCGCAAAGCCAAGCCGTCTTCTTCAATGTGCACGCCGAATGCGCGTGTCAATTTGTGAGTGGGGTCACCGATCAATGGGAACTTGGCTTTGCCCACTGCAGGAGATGTCTCGTGCCACACTTTGTGTGAGAAGTGTGTGTCTGTTGTCACGATGTACACCTCGGCACCTGCCTTTTGGAAGGCTGCATAGTTTTCAGCAGCATCTTCAATTTCTGTGGGGCAATTGAAGGTAAAAGCGGCTGGCATGAAAATGAACACGTTCCACTTGCCCTTGAGGCTGGCTTCTGTGACTTCAATGAACTTGCCATTGTGGAAAGCTTGGTTTTTGAACGGCTGAACTTGTGTATTGATGAGTGACATGGTTTTACTTAAGGTTGGTTGAACAAATTGGGTTAATGAGAAAACTCATTGGGCTCAATGCTAAACGCGAATGAAGTCTTCCATGATTGGTAGTTTTTATGACCTCGATAGCCTGAGGTTACAAATGGGTCTGCAGAAGCCGTCAAAAAACAAGCGCTGCCATGGTCGAAAACATATTCCTGAGAGGGCAAAGGTGCATAATTGACGTTTACGTAACGTCAACCATACAGGAGCAGAAAATGGACATCCAAGGCAAAGTTTTCATTGTGACCGGCGGCGCATCAGGTCTGGGCGAAGGCACCGCCCGCATGTTGGCGGTCAATGGCGGCAAAGTGGTGATTGCAGACATGCAGGCCGAAAAAGGCGAAGCCATTGCCCAAGAATTGGGTGGCGCCTTTGTGAAATGCGACGTCAGCAACGAGGCCGATGGCCAAGCAGTGGTGGCCAAGGCCGTGTCCTTGGGCAAATTGGTAGGCTTGGTAAATTGCGCTGGCATTGCGCCTGCAGAAAAAACCGTTGGCAAAAATGGCGCGCACTCGCTGGCTGTGTTTGGCAAGACCATCACGGTCAATTTGATCGGCAGCTTCAACATGATTCGCTTGGCTTCCGAAGCCATGTGCAAAAACGAACCCGAGGCCACAGGCGAACGCGGTGTCATGATTTCGACGGCTTCAGTGGCAGCCTATGACGGCCAAATTGGCCAAGCTGCGTACGCTGCTTCAAAGGGTGGCGTGGTGGGCATGACGCTGCCCATCGCCCGTGATTTGGCGCGCAACGGTGTTCGCAACATGACCATTGCCCCAGGCATCTTTGGAACACCCATGGTGTTTGGCATGCCTCAAGAAGTGCAAGACGCGTTGGCTGCGGCAGTTCCCTTTCCAAGCCGCCTTGGTACCCCCCATGACTACGCCAAATTGGTCAAACACATCTTAGAAAACGACATGCTGAACGGGGAAGTCATTCGCCTAGATGGTGCGATTCGACTCGCACCGAAGTAAGTCATACACTGTGCCTTCCAACACTTGGAGAGCATTTATGAAGTTTCCGAAGCACCGCAGCAACCTGTGGGTTGCTGTTGCAATTCTGGTAGGCGGTTTAAGTGCGTGCGCACTCAAACCGAGTTCTTTCACGTATGCCACACCAGACCAACCCAACGACCCCGTAGGTTATCAAGAAAAACCAGGCTGGGCCACCCAAGGCTTTGCTGTCGCTGCGGCCAATCCACTGGCCACCGACGCAGGCTATCAAGTGCTCAAGGCGGGTGGTTCTGCCATTGACGCAGCCATTGCCGTTCAAATGGTTCTGACCTTGGTAGAGCCGCAATCAAGCGGCATCGGCGGCGGTGCTTTTGTCTTGCACCATGACGGGCAAAAAGTAGAAGCCTATGACGGACGCGAAACAGCGCCTTCGGCAGCAACTGAAAAGCTTTTCTTAGATGGACAAGGCAAGCCTCTGCCCTTCATCGACGGCGTGGTCAGTGGCCTATCGGTAGGTGTTCCTGGCACGTTGAGCGTTCTGGAAATAGCCCACAAAGAACATGGCAAATTGCCTTGGGCCACATTGATGCAACCTGCCATTCAGTTGGCGGAGCAAGGTTTCAAACTCAGCCCCCATTTGCACAGAGGTTTGTTGGCCGAGGCTTACTTGATGAAAGATCCAGTGGCCGCCAGTTATTTCTACGATGCGCAAGGCAAGCCCCACCCCATTGGCTATGTTTTAAAAAATCCAGAACTGGCCGCCATCTTGCGAGACATTGCTGTGCGAGGTTCTCAAGCATTAAAGCAAGGTCCCGTAGCCAATGCCTTGGTCCAAAAAGTCAGGCAGCATCCAACTCGGCCGGGCAGCATGACGCTTCAGGACTTGGCCAATTACAAGGCCAAAAAACGCGAGCCTTTGTGCTTTGATCACACGGTTCAGACCACAGGCAAAACCTACCAACTCTGCGGCTTTCCGCCCCCCAGTTCAGGCACGTTGGCCATCGGTCAAATGCTGGGTATTTTGAACAACACCCCCGCCGGTATGATGCCGCTTGAGCAAGGACTGCCCTCCTCTGAATGGCTGCACTTTTACACTGAAGCTGCGCGATTGGCGTTTGCAGACCGGGGTCAGTTTGTGGGTGACCCCGATTTTGTTCAAGCACCTGGCGGCGATTGGAAAACCATGCTGCATCCGGCCTACCTGAAGCAACGCAGTGGCTTGATAGGCAGCCAAAGCATGAAGATTGCACAGCCCGGCAATCCGGCAGGTACAAAGTCAGCTTATGCACCTATGCCTGGGCAAGAAGAGTACGGTACCAGCCACATCAGCGTGATTGACAAAGACGGCAACGCGGTTGCGATGACGACCACCATTGAAGCGGTATTTGGTTCTAGGCTGATGGTCAATTCGGGTCAAGGTCGGCAGGGTGGTTTCTTGCTCAACAACGAGCTAACCGACTTCAGTTTTGCACCCACCGATGCGCAGGGCATGCCCATTGCCAATCGAGTAGAAGGTGGCAAGCGCCCTCGCTCTTCAATGTCGCCCACGTTGGTCTTTGAAAAGGACTCTGGCAAATTGAAAATGACCGGCGGCAGTCCGGGTGGTGCCGTCATCATTCACTACACCGGCAAGCTGCTTATAGGTACTTTGCAATGGGGATTAAACACGCAACAAGCCATCAGCTTGCCCAACTTCAGCTCCTTGAATGGTCCCACCGTTTTGGAAGAAAAACGCTTTCCAGAAAGTACCCTCAAAGCGCTTCAAGCCAAGGGGCATGATGTGCGCGAAACACCCTTACCCAGTGGACTTCAAGCCATTGAGGTAACCCCTACAGGATTCTTTGGGGGCGCTGATCCTAGGCGTGAAGGCGTGGTGATGGGCCCCAAGCGCTAAGCGCTTAGCCATTCAACAAGCGCAAAAAAAGAGTTCAACCTAACAGGGCTGAACTCTTTCATCAAAAGCTGAAAGCTTCTTCAGGTCAATACGCTTGACCCAACTGACCCAAGATGGCTGGGTTTTCCAAGGTGCTGATGTCTTGGGTAATTTCTTCGCCTTTGGCCAAGCTGCGCAGCAAGCGTCGCATGATTTTGCCTGAGCGAGTCTTGGGTAAATTCTCGCCAAAGCGAATGTCTTTGGGCTTGGCAATCGGGCCAATTTCTTTGGCAATGTGATCGCGCAATTGCTTGGCGATGGCCTTGCCTTCGTCGCCTGTGGGCAGCGGACGTTTCAGCACCACAAACGCGCAAATGGCCTCGCCCGTTGTTTCGTCAGGACGGCCCACCACAGCGGCTTCGGCCACCAGTTCGGTGCAGCTGACCAAAGCAGATTCAATTTCCATGGTGCCCATGCGGTGACCCGACACATTCAACACATCGTCGATGCGACCGGTGATGGTGAAGTAGCCTGTTTCTGCATCGCGAATGGCACCGTCGCCAGCCAAGTAGTACTTGCCTTGGAAATCGGCTGGGTAGTAGCTCTTCACAAAGCGATCGGGGTCACCCCAGATGGTGCGAATCATAGAAGGCCAAGGACGCTTGACCACCAAGATACCGCCTTGGCCATTGGGCATGTCTTTGCCCGTTTCGTCCACGATGGCGGCTTGAATGCCTGGGAAAGGCAGTGTGCAAGAACCCGGCACCATGGGCGTGACGCCTGGCAATGGCGTGATCATGTGACCACCCGTTTCGGTTTGCCAGAAGGTGTCGACAATGGGGCAACGGCCGCCACCCACGTGCTGGTGATACCACTCCCACGCTGCGGGGTTGATAGGTTCGCCCACAGAGCCCAACAAGCGCAAGCTGCTGAGGTTGTAGCTCTTTGGGTGCACGGCATCGTTGGCTTCAGCGGCTTTGATGAGTGAACGAATGGCTGTAGGCGCTGTGTAGAAAATAGAAACTTTGTGGTCTTGAATCATTTTCCAGAAACGGCCTGCGTCTGGGTAAGTTGGCACGCCTTCAAACACGATTTCGGTGCCGCCCAAGGCCAAGGGGCCGTAGGTGATGTAGGTGTGTCCGGTGACCCAACCGATGTCGGCGGTACACCAAAACACGTCGTCTTGTTTCAAGTCGAAGGTCCACTTGGTAGTAAGGGCCGCATGCAGCAAGTAGCCACCTGTAGAGTGTTGAACACCTTTGGGTTTACCTGTGGAGCCTGATGTGTAAAGCAAAAACAAGGGGTGCTCAGCGCTAACCCACTCAGGCTCGCAGGTGGTAGCTTGGTTGGCAATCAGGTCGTGCATCCATGTGTCACGGCCCGCAGTCATGGCCACATCGGCGCCGCTGCGTTTGACCACCAAGACGTTCTTGATGCTGTCGCAACCGCCCAAAGACAGCGCTTCGTCCACAATGGATTTGAGGGGCAACTGCTTGCCACCGCGAATTTGGTGATCGGCCGTGATGACTGACAGCTTTGGCGCCTGTGTCTTCAATGCGATCGCGCAATGATTGGGCAGAGAAGCCACCAAACACCACAGAGTGCGTTGCACCGATGCGGGCGCAAGCCTGCATGGCAGCCACACCATCAATGGACATGGAGATGTAGATGACGACGCGGTCGCCCTTTTGGATGCCGATGGATTTCAGGCCATTGGCAATTTGGCAAGTTTTGGCCAGCAATTCGCTGTAAGTGATGCGTGTGACTTCGCCGCCATCAGCTTCAAAAATGAGCGCTGTTTTATTGCCCAGACCTTTTTCAATGTTGCGATCTAAACAGTTGTAGGAGGCATTCAGTGTGCCGTCTTCAAACCATTTGAAGAAAGGTGCTTTGGATTCATCCAAGACCTTTGTGAATGGCGTTTTCCAAGTGATCAGTTCTTTGGCCAAGCGAGCCCAGTAGCCTTCGTAATCAGTTTCGGCCTCTTTGCAAAGTGCCTGATAGGCTGGCATGCCCGAAATGTGGGCATTTTTAACGAAGTCAGCACTTGGCTGATAAATGGTGGCGCTCATTCTGTGTCTCCTGAAGGAACAAGTTCTAAATAATGCCCATGAATGTCGTTCGAAGCTCTTACAGACCCCTGACTGACGCCATTCTTTCATTTAGGCAATGGGCGCGTCAACAGGGGGATTCAGTAGGGCTTTAAAATGCTTATTTTTACGATCAGTCTCACTTAAAGCACCTTATGGCCGAACAAAAAACACCTCACCCAGAAGCAGCATCTTTGAGACCGCTTCCCAAATTGATCTTTGCAAGTCGTTGGCTACAGTTGCCTTTGTACTTAGGCCTGATCGCCGCGCAGGCAGTTTATGTGTACCACTTTTGGGTTGAGTTGGTGCATTTGCTGGAGGCCGTGTTTGGTAACCAAGCCGCCCTTCAGGCTTTGATCACCGGTATTGGCTACAAAGTTGACACCCCTATCACAAGCCTGAATGAAACCATCATCATGCTGGTGGTGCTGGCTTTGATTGACGTGGTCATGATCTCCAACTTGCTGATCATGGTCATTGTGGGTGGTTACGAAACCTTTGTGTCTCGCATGAATTTAGAAAACCACCCCGATCAACCCGAGTGGCTGGACCATGTCAATGCGTCGGTGCTTAAAGTGAAGTTGGGCACTGCCATCATTGGCATCAGCTCCATTCATTTGCTCAAAACATTCATCAATGCCGCCAATTACACCGAACAAGTCTTGATGTGGCAAACCATCATTCACGTCACCTTCTTGCTGAGTGCATTGGCCATTGCCTATACCGACAAGTTGATGGCGCATCATGACCAAAGCTCAAAGCACTGATCAAAGCCGGTTTCAAGCGCTCATTGAATTTATTAAAAATTGAAGAAACTTCATCATGACAACCATCATCAAGCAAGAAGATTTAATTGAATCCGTTGCAGCTGCGTTGCAATACATCAGTTACTACCACCCTGCCGACTTCATTTCTCATTTGGCCAGCGCCTACCAACGCGAGCAAAGCCCTGCGGCCAAGGATGCCATCGCCCAAATTTTGACCAACAGCAAAATGAGCGCCATTGGTCATCGCCCCATTTGCCAAGACACCGGCATCGTCAACGTGTTCTTGAAAATAGGCATGGACGTCAAGCTAGAGAACTTTTCAGGCAGCTTGGAGGACGCCATCAACGAAGGCGTTCGTCGTGGTTACAACTACGCCGACAACATGCTGCGAGCCTCTGTGGTCTCTGATCCTGAATTTGCACGAAAGAACACACAAGACAATTCACCTGCCGTGATCTTCACCCAAATTGTGCCTGGCAATAAATTGGACATCACGGTGGCAGCCAAGGGTGGCGGCAGTGAAAACAAATCCAAAATGGTCATGCTCAACCCTAGCGACAGCGTCATTGATTGGGTGTTAAAAACAGTACCTACCATGGGCGCAGGCTGGTGCCCTCCCGGCATGCTGGGCATTGGCATTGGCGGTACCGCCGAAAAAGCCGTGCTCATGGCCAAAGAGAGTTTGATGGACGACTTGGACATGTACCAGTTGCTTGAAAAATCAAGCAAAGGCGAGAAGCTCACGCAAGTTGAAAACATGCGTTTGGAAATTTATGAAAAAGTGAATGCTTTGGGCATTGGCGCACAAGGCTTGGGCGGTCTGACCACCGTCCTCGACATCAAAATCAAGATGTACCCAACACATGCAGCCAGCAAACCTGTGGCCATGATTCCCAACTGTGCCGCCACACGCCATGCACACTTTGTGATGGACGGTTCTGGTCCTGTTTACCTGGATGTCCCTTCTCTCGATTTGTGGCCCGACGTCAACTGGACGCCCGACACCGAGAAGAGCAAACGTGTCGATTTGAATGCCCTCACGCCTGCCGAAGTGGCCAGCTGGAAACCAGGGCAAACCTTGCTGCTCAATGGCAAGATGCTGACTGGCCGCGACGCTGCCCACAAACGCATTCAAGACATGTTGGCCAAAGGTGAGAAGTTGCCTGTCGACTTCACCAACCGTGTCATTTACTACGTGGGCCCTGTTGATCCCATCAAGGGTGAAGCCGTGGGCCCTGCAGGCCCCACCACAGCCACACGCATGGACAAGTTCACCGACATGATGTTGGCCCAAACTGGCCTTATTGCCATGGTTGGCAAAGCCGAGCGAGGCCCCGTTGCCATCGAAGCCATTCAAAAACACAAGTCTGCTTATTTGATGGCCGTCGGCGGTGCGGCTTACTTGGTTTCAAAAGCCATCAAGCAATCGAAGGTTGTGGGCTTTGCAGACCTGGGCATGGAAGCCATCTACGAATTTGATGTGGTCGACATGCCGGTCACGGTGGCTGTCGACTCTGGCGGCACCAGTGCGCACATCACAGGCCCTGCGGAATGGCAAAAACGCATAGCCACAGGCGAGTTCAAAGGCATCAAAGTTGCCTCGAACTGATACCAACACGTCGGGCTTCATTGGCGTTTTTGACAGCGGCATTGGTGGCCTGAGTGTGTTGCAAGCCTTGCGTGCAGAAATGCCGCAAGCACAATTTGTTTATTGGGCAGACAGTGGGTTTGCACCCTATGGCGAGCGCAGTGACACGTTTGTGAAGAACCGCTGCCACACCATCACACAACAATTGATGGCATTCGGTCACCTTAAGGCCGTTGTGGTGGCGTGCAATACGGCCACCGCTGTTGCCATTGAAGACTTGCGAGCTGCCTTCCCCGCCCTGCCCTTCGTTGGCGTTGAACCTGCCCTCAAACCTGCACTGGCGCAAACACAAACTTTGCGCGTGGGTGTGATGGGCACACAGGGTACGCTGGGCAGCCTTCGCTTTGAAAAACTGCGTCAATCGGTTTTGACCGATGGCTCACCCAAGTCGTGTGAATTTGTTTTGCAAGCCTGCAAAGGCTTGGCATTGGCCATTGAGCAGCAAACCGAAAAAGCCCTGCAAGACACCCATCATTTAGAACATCTGTGTGCGCAACTTGTTCTAGGGATGGGTGAATTCGGACAACAAACTGGGCAAATCGACACGCTGGTTTTGGGTTGTACGCACTACGTTTTTGTGCAAGACATTTTGCAACAACTGGTAGGGCCAGCGGTGAACATCATTTCTACGAGTGAAGCAGTGGCCAAGCAAACGCAGCGCCTGCTGTCTGAGTCCTATTCGGTTCAGTCACCGCCCAACACAACAGGCGATGTTCAATTGTGGACCACGGGTTCTTTGCATTCACTTCAAGCTGCGGCCAGCCGATGGCTGGGTATCTCTGCCGAGCACTGCCACTTCGTACAGGACGTGAGTTTCAGCCACTCGTACGCCTTGATATCAGGCGTTGCCCCACAAGCGCTCTCCGCCTGCATCTAGGTGCGTCAGGTATACCCGAAGCTCAAACTCAGATTGCGCGTAATCGGGCGCCATGTGGTGGCAAAGTTTGTAAAAGGCTTTGTCGTGTTCACGCACTTTCAAATGGGCCAACTCGTGCACTGCAATCATTTGCAAAAACGCCAAGGGCGTGTCTTTGAACAAGGCTGCCACCTTGATGTCACGTTTTGCTTTGAGCTTGCTGCCCTGAATGCGTGACATGGTGGTGTGCAATCCCAGTGCGTGTTGAATGATGTGAAGTTTGCTGTCAAATGTGACCTTGTTGATGGGGTCGGCTTGTCTTAAAAACTCATTTTTCAAGTCCATCACATACGCGTACAAAGCGCTGTCGGTGCGCACACCATGCGCCTTTGGATGGCGCGACAAAAGCCAAGCCCCCAAGCCAGGGCCTTCACTGAGTTTTTGAACCTGCTGCAGCAAGTTTTCGGGGTAAGCCTGCAAATACTTGAAGGAAGCCGTCACAATCAATTGGCAGCTTGTCGCTGACCTCGTTGAACGTTAATGGGCAACATTAACAGCCAACCCAGAACAAATAACAGCGTGGTTGAAGCAATGGCCAAACGTTGATTGCCATCGGTTAACCAAGTGATCAGACCATACCCCAAGGGTCCCACGATGCTGGCCAAACGAATGGCAAAGGTCCACAGGCCGAAGAACTCGGCCAATCGATTTGAAGGAATGAACAAGCCCGCCATGGCTCGACCTGTGGACTGACTGGAGCCCATGCAGACACCGGCCAAAGCTGCAGCCCACCAAAAGACTTCTTTGCTACTGGTCAGAGCCGCCAACACACAGGTGATGCTCCAACCAACCAAGGTGATGGACAAGGCCAACTTATGGCCTATTCGATCTTGCGCATACCCAAATACCAAGGCGCCTACAAAAGCTGCAATGTTGAGCACAAAAATAAGCACCATGGTTTCCTGCGGTTGAAAGCCAATGACTTGCTCTGCATAAATTGCGGCCAAGGTAATGGCCACGGCTACGCCACCCTGGTATGCGACGGCGCAGGCCATCAACTGCATAAAGTCTTTGTAGGCCTTGGCTTCTTGGAATGTTTGCTTCAGTTGGTGCCAATGGCCGATGGCACGCAGCCGTTGTTCTTGCGGTTGCGCGTGCTCTTGCATGAGCACAAATGTGACGCTGGCTGCCAAGGCATATATGCCTGCTGTGACCCACATGGTGACGGGTACAAATTGTCCGGCTGTTTGCCCCTGCCCTTGAGCCCACAGCACATAAGCCAAGCAAATTCCCAAAGTGAGCATGCCGCCCAAATAGCCCCACGCCCAACCCCAGGCGCTGATGCGCCCCATGGCCTCAGGCTTGGCCAGCTCGGGCAGAAAGGCTGCAGTCAAAGACTCGCCGTAGGAATAAAAAGTATTGGAAATGACAATGCACACGATGGCCAAAGCAACTTGACCCGGCCCCACAAAAGACAAGGCAGCTGTACTGATCACGCAAGCAGCGGTGACGAACATCAACAGTTTTTTCTTGGCTGCGTGTCGATCGGCCCACTCACCCAGGGCGGGCATAGAAAGCATCACGATGGCGTAAGAAAAGCTCAAAGCACTGGTCCAAGCCAAGGTGGCCCACTCAGCCTTATCGGCGACAGCCCCCACAAAGTAGGCTGCAAACACAGCCGTGATGACCACGGTGGTGTAGCCCGAATTGGCAAAGTCGTACATGGCCCAGCCAAAGACTTCTCTGCGTTTGACACCTGGATTCAGCATGGCCTTACAGCAGATGTTCAGTTGAATGAAGACTTAATGCAAATGACGTGGCCTGCGTCCGCCGCCATGGCCGCTCGATCCACCGTTGTTGCCTCTGGGCGGCTTGCCCAGTTCAAGTGAGCTGACCAAATTGTCAAACCGCTGCGAAAACAGCTTGTCAATTTCGTGTACCACGCCGCCTAACTCTGCGCCATCAAAATGGCGCTCCATGAGACCCACCACGTCTTGCACCAGCAAATCGCGTTGGGCTTGCATGATGGCAGCAGGATCGGGGCCGACAAACAAAATGACGAAATCGTCGCGTGATTCAGTGCCACGAGATTCTTCTTCGTCATCAAACTCGGTATCGTAGAAAGTAATTTCAAGCTGCGCACCAGCAGCAGAAATTTCATTGATGTTCATGCAAAGGTCATCAAGAACTTGTCGAAAATCGTCGTCACCCTTGACGGTCCAACACATTTGCAATTTGTGGTCTGCCGCTTCAAAGCGAATGCCTGGCTCTTCTTCGTAAAGACTTTGAGCGCCCTCCGTGAGAGAACGTGCACCTGCGTATTTCCAAAGGGGTTTGGTAGCTTCTTGAAGCGCCTTGAAGTCCACGTCATCACGTAACAAGACTTCACCATGAACATGAATTTCAAAAGGTGCGTTGTAGGATGTCATGGCAATTTACTGGTCAGTGGTGCCCCGGGCCGGAATCGAACCGGCACGCCCGCTATTAACGAAGCGGCGGATTTTAAGTCCGATGTGTCTACCAATTTCACCACCGGGGCTAAAGCAAGTTGAGCTTTTTGACACTAAAAAGCCCTCCAAAGAGGGCTTTTCTTGAGCCAAAAGTAAAAACTTTGGACTCAAAGAGGCTAAGCGCTTAACCGCCTTTTTTGGCGCGCTTACCAGGGTTCTTTTTGCTGCGAGTTGCTACGCCACGCTCCAAGCTAACGCGCTGACCACGGCCACTGGTGGGCAATGTGACGCCAGGCAGTGGCTTCAATGGCGGGGTGAATTTACGGTCGGCTTCGGTAACGATCTTATTGCCCATCAATGGCTCCAGGAAAAAAAAGTTCAAGGCGATATTAAGCCACAGATTCGAGGCCTATCCTGTGAAAAATCCCAAATTAGCCCTCAATCTTTCGACCGTTCCTGTGCTTCACTCAGGGATTTCAAGCTTCGAACCTTTGAAAAGGTGATCACAATGGCTTGAACAACAAAGCCTGCGACAACCACACATAAGCATGCCAAGTCTGAACCCATTTCACCCACAAAGCCGCCCAGCAAAGCCCCAATGGGCCTAGCACCAGTGCCAGCAACGATCAAAATGGCTGTCACCCTGCCCATCATGCTGTTAGGCGTGACACTTTGGCGCAAAGTGGTTGACGTGATGGTCCAGATGATGGGACCGAAACCAAAAAAGAAGTAAGCCAAAGCGGCCACCCAGACATAGGGTGCCCAAAGGCTCAGGGCCATCACACTGGCCGCAAGCACTGAGAAAAAGGGTCCTAAAAGAATTGCCACACCAAACGGCATCATGGAGACCACACGAGAAGCCATTAAAGAGCCCGTGATCATGCCAACGCCATAACAGGCCAAGGTAAGACCCACTTCACTCGAGCTCATGCCGATGGTGCGAATGGCGTAAGGCACATAGATAGCCTGAAGCACAAACCATGAAATATTCCATGCCACAGAGGTCAACAAAATGGGGCGCATCAATGGGTGCGCCCATACAAAATGTGCCCCTTCTTTGACTTCCAACCATGGATGCCGGTCGAGTACAGCTTGACGAACAGGCTCTTGAATTTGCCTGAGAAATCCAACTGCTGCCAAAGACAAGATCAATGAAAGAACAAAGGATGTCGAACCGCCCAACCAAGCAATCAATGCGCCTGCTAGCGCAGGCCCACCTGCAAAGGCCATGCTGCGAGCCAATTCCAAGCGCCCATTGGCTTTGGCCAAATGTTGACTGTCTACCAAGGCAGGCACCAAGGAAGGCGCACTGACACTAAAACCAACTGTGCCCACAGCCGCCAAGAACCCAACGCATGCCAACAAAGGCACACTGATGAGATTGAGCAACATGGCAGCAATGAGCACCATCAAGGCACACACACGCAGCAACTCTGACATCAACATGAGTTTTTTGCGTGACATGCGGTCGGCAAGCAAGCCCAAAGGAATAGAGAGCAATAAGAAAGGCAAAGATTGCACTGCGGCAATGATGCCAATCTCACCCGGGCGCCATCAAATTGGAAAATGCCAGCTTGTGAAAGGCTGGCGGGAGTGCATTTGAATTGGCGCTCATGAGTCGGTGGCCGATTGCGCCTTGTCAGCTGACCCTTCTAGGCCGGCAAGTAAGGCTTTGTTATTGCCACCAATCACCATTTCAAACTTGTTATCAACATAGGTGTAATCGTAGTAACCCATGCGCGCAAGTGGCTTGATTTTGAGCACGTCCAACATGCCCTTGGCGTCAATGACCTGATCATCAATGTGGATGGCCACGACACGACCAAACACCACATCGGCTGTACCAAAGGGTGGCTCACCAGGGAAGCGCAAGGTGTTGAGATACACACATTCAAACTGAATGGGAGATTTGGCCACACGCATCGGTTTGACTTTTCTGGAAGCTAATTTTTGGAGACCTGCGTGCTCAAATTCATCGACGCCATGAGGCAGTTCTTCAGCCGTCAAATTGACTGCATCGCGTAACTCATAGGTGGCCATGTTCCAAACAAATTCACCGGTATCTTCTGCGTTGCGGACTGAATCTTTGCGATGTCCCGTGGTGGTTTGATTGGCAGAAAACATCACGATGGGCGGGTTGAACGTGACGTTTTGAAATTGACTATAAGGGGCCAAATTGTGGCGGCCTTCTCTGTCGACTGTAGAGATCCAACCAATGGGTCTGGGAATGACGCAAGATTTAAATGGATCATATGGCAAGCCATGCGGCGTTACGCCAGGTTCGTAGTACATGAAAATCTTTCAAACAATGAGAAGGACAAATTACGTAGCATGTCTGATATCGTCTAGCCTTGATTTTGCCTCCATTTATACAATTGCCATGAGCCTTCAATCTGTCAAAGACTTCTTTTCTTCGCGACATATCGACATCGAGATTATCGAGTTGCCCGTTAGCACGGCCACAGTCGCTTTGGCCGCAGAAGCCCATGGCGTCGAACCAGGTCAAATTGCAAAAACATTGGCATTCAGATTAAACGACGGCCGTGTGGTGTTGGTAGTTGCCAAAGGTGATGCACGCATTGACAACAAAAAATTCAAGGACGCTTTTGGCAAAGGAAAAATGCTAGGGTTGGAAGAGGTGGCAGACATCACAGGTCATCCTGTTGGCGGTGTTTGTCCGTTTGGCCTCGCCTCGCCTCTGCCCGTGTATTTGGATGTTTCGCTAAGAACTTACAACGAAGTCATACCTGCAGCAGGTTCGGTCAACAGTGCCGTTCGCATCAGCCCAGAAAAAATGGCAGACATCACCCAAGCTGAATGGGTGAATGTCTGCCAGTCACTGTGAGCGCCTGATTCAACAGGCGTCAAGGTTTAAGCACTGCCTTTATTTGCCGTACAAATAGTTAGGCAACCAAAGCGTGAGTTCTGGCCAGATGTACATCAAGACCAAGCACAAGATCACGATGAGCATGTAAGGCATCATGCCGGCAAAAATCTGATTGATGGTGACGTGCGGCGGCGACACGCCTTTCAGATAAAACGCAGACATTGCCACAGGTGGCGACAAGAAGGCCGCTTGCAGGTTCACAAACACCATCACGCCCCAAAGCATGGGGTCAATTTGGAAGTGCGCCAGCAATGGCAAGAAGATTGGCACAAAAATCACAATGATTTCTGTCCACTCCAAGGGCCAACCCAGCACAAAGATGATGGCTTGTGACAAGAGCAAGAATTGAATGGGTGTGAGGTTGAGGGCCATCACCCACTCTTCCACCAAACGTTGGCCACCCAAAATAGCAAACACGGCAGAGAACAAGGCTGAGCCTACAAACAGCCAACAGACCATGGAGGTGGTTTTGGCAGTGAGGAAAACGGCTTGCTTGATTTTTTCAAAGTCGAGCGTGCCTGCGGACCATGCCATCAAGAAAGCGCCAGCAGCGCCAACCGCAGCTGATTCGGTAGCGGTGGTAATGCCGAACAAAATAACACCCAACACCACAAAGGTCAGTATTCCCAAAGGCATGACTGAGCGAACCAGCATGTTCAGAATTTCATATTGCTCTGCGTCAAAATGCCAGTAGTAGTAGGCCAACATGGCGACACACAAACCACAGGCAATCCAGAAGCCCAGATAGAAACCTTCAGGTACAGGTTCTGTTTTGGGGGCATCGGACGTGTCACCATCACCCAGGGCCTGCAATGGCGCGTCAGGCTCTTCAGACTTTGCATTGACCGTTTCCGCGCCGGGCGGCAATTGAACGCCTTGCGATGAAGCCGTAGGCTTGCTGGTTTCGGCACCTGGAGGTTCTTGGACACCTTGAGAACCAGGTGGTTCTTGCAAGCCACCTGCGCCAGGGGGTTCTTTCAGATCACCCGCGCCTGGTGGCTCTTGAACGCCAGATCGCTCGACAGCAACAGGCGCTGCGTTAGAGGAAGCAGGACTGTCCGAAGCAGTTGCAGCCACGTCAGCATTGGCTGTTTGAGTGGCCACCACTTGGGCCGCAGCGGCATTGTTTTCTTCTTGAGAATGAATCACCACGTACCACCAGACAGCGCCCATGGTGGCAACCGTCATGAGCACAGGGACCAAGCTCATGGCAAGGCTTTTGGCAATGAATCCCCAAGTAACCACAACGCTGTCAGCAGATTTTTTCAAGACTTTGCCAGGTGACAAAAGTGCTTGGAAGAGCGCCAAGAAATATTTCGGTGCGTAATGGTCCGCAATTTTTTGCACCTCTGGCGAAATGTTCGCTCGCGTTTGCTCCGCTGGCAATTTAGGTGCGACTTTGGGATCGATCAACACCCAGCCAATGATGTAGATGAGGTACAAGGCTGCCAAGAAAAATCCTGGAAACATGGCCGCGGCATACAACTTCACCACAGACTGTCCAGCGACAGCGGCATAGACAATGATCATGACGGAAGGTGGAATCAAGATTCCCAAGGTACCCCCCGCTGTGATCACGCCAGCTGCCAAGCGTGTGTCATAACCTGCATTGAGCATGGGGCGCATGGCAATCACACCCATCAACACGACCACGGCGCCCACCAATCCACTGGCAATGCCCCAGAAGGTGCAGATGACCAATGTGGCGACCGCCAACGAGCCCGGCAATTTGCGGAAGGCCAATTGCACGCTGTGGAACATTTTGTCGACCAAGGCACCCCGCTCCATCACATATCCCATGAGCACAAAGAGCGGGATTGAGAGCAATGTGTCATTGGTCATGGCACCAAAGGTGCGCTGAACCATGAGGTTGAAAATTTTGTTGTCAAACCAAGGGGCTGACGGGTCATAAAAGGCCCCAAAACCAAAAGCCATGCCCAAGCCCATGAGGGTGAACGCGGTTGGGAAGCCCAACATGATCACCACCACAATGAGGGAGAGCATCAAGAGACCGAGTGCTGGATCGCTCATGCTTGGCCTCCTTTCGCGCGTTGGTGTGCAGATTCTTCAATGTTTTTGGCATTGGCAATGGCTTCAAGCGCAGCGTCATGGTCCACCAAGGTGCTGGAAGCCAGCTGTTGTTCCACCACGTCGATCTCGTCCGCATCTTTGAGACGGGGCGTCCATTCGCCGGTGCGAATGCAAACTGCACAGCGAAGAATTTCAGCCAAACCTTG
This sequence comes from Pseudomonadota bacterium, assembly GCA_041172085.1. Lineage (GTDB taxonomy): Bacteria > Pseudomonadota > Gammaproteobacteria > Burkholderiales > Burkholderiaceae_C > Limnohabitans_A. The sequence goes on from JBEDKQ010000008.1 coordinate 20,030, forward strand.
CATCAATACGATGAAACCCGCCAAAGGAATGACGGACTTGAAAGGATACAGCGGCAATGGATCGGCATTGAAAGTTTGCTCGTGAATGGCCCATGAGTCGGCTGCGTAGTTCCAACCAGCCCATGTGAGGGCAATCACGCCAGGGATGAAAAACACGATGTACAAAACCAAATCAAGCCAAGCTTGCGTTTTGGGTTTGGCACTGCCGTAAAAAAAGTCGCCGCGCACGTGCCCATCTTGGCAAAGTGTATAAGCACCCCCCATCATGAACAATGTGCCATACATCATGTTGCTGGCATCAAAAATCCAGGCCGTGGGGGCATTCAAAGCGTAGCGTTTGAAAACTTCCACCACCACCAACAACATCAGCCCGACGATGAGCCAGGCAAATGCTTTACCTACCCACGTGCTGATCTGGTCAGCCGTGTGCAGCAATGTTTGCGTATTCATATAAAACCGATTAAAAAAATAAACAACAAAAAGCAAAATACCCATCCTGGCTAAAACCAGGATGGGCAAGCTCTAAAAATTCAAAATGACTTTAGGCTTTTTTGTTGAAGTAGCGGTTGTAAGCCATCTTGAAATCGACCATGTAGTCGTTTTGCCACTGGCCAGCGCGCTGTGCAAATGCCATTTGTGAGTCCATGACTTTCTTGAAGAATGGATTCTCGGCAGACTTCTTGGCCACCACTTTGTCCCAAGCATCGAGCTGCGCTTTCAAAATAGCATCGGGTGTTTTGTAGAACTTGATGCCTTGCTTCTTCATCTCAGAGTAGTCTTTGGAGTTGCGATCGATCGCTTTCCAGCTCATCTCTGCAGAGGACGCTTGCACCGCATAGTCAATGATGGCCTTCAACTCAGCTGGCAACGCATTGAGCTTGCCCTTGTTGAACAAAATTTCAAATTGCTCACCGCTTTGATGGAAGCTTTGCAGCATGCAATTCTTAACCACGTCAGGGAAGCCCAACACGCGGTCTGAAGAGGCATTGTTGAACTCGGCAGCATCGATCAAACCGCGATCGAGTGCGGGCACAATTTCGCCACCGGGCAAGGGGTTCACGGAGGCACCCAATTCTGTGAAGATGTCCACGGCCAAGCCAACCGTGCGGTATTTCAGACCTTTGAGGTCAGCCACTTTGGCAATTGGCTTTTTGAACCAGCCCAGAGGCTGGGTAGGCATAGGGCCGTAAACATAAGAGGCCACATCAATGTTCAGTGACTTGTAAATTTCTTCGAGCAACTGCTTTCCGCCGCCGTAGTTGTGCCACGACAAAACCATGTTGGGGTCCATGCCGAAGGCAGGGCCGGAACCCCACAATGCCAAAGCAGAACTTTTACCGTAGTGGTAAGCCAAAACACCATGGCCGCCATCTAGCGTACCTTTGTTCACGGCATCCAACAATTGGAAGGCCGGTACGACAGCGCCAGAAGGCAACACTTCAATCTTCAAACGTCCACTGGCCATGTCGTTGACTTTTTTGGCAAAGTCATTGGCGTACTCATGGAAGATGTCTTTGGCAGGCCATGTGCTTTGAAAGCGCAGGCTGACTGTGTCCGCTTTGGAGATCATGGGAGCGGCCAAAGCACCTGCTGCAACAGCGCCCTTCAAAAGGCCGCGGCGAGAAGATGAAGTTTTCTTGTCTGTCATGTTGTTTCCTTAATTTCAAAAAAAAATCCAACCAAGATGATGCATAGGACCCCTCACAAAATACCCTAGGGTAAATACCGAAATGACCGGAAAAATTTTCTGAAAGTGTCAATCAAAATAGACAAAATAACCCAAGCAGAAGAGCGTTAATTTCACACGTGCTATGCACAATAGAGGACCTTAAAGGAGACCTCATGGAAGCTCAAGAAACCGCAGAACTGATCGAACAATCTGCTCATGGCGACAAGTCGCAAAACCGCTTGGCTCCGACCAGTTCAATCTTGGCCATGGTTCTGGCCATTGCAAGTTTGGGAGGCGCTGCATTGGGTGCCATGGGTTTCCTCAGTACCGTCAATAGCTACTTTTTGTTTTTCTAACCATCATCTTGTCAAAGATCCGCATGACTGCATCATTCGAAGCTGCCATTGAATTTATTCAATCCTGTGAAACAACATGGTCCCGTGATACCTCTGCGCCTTGGGGCATTCACGATGTCGATCCTGCCCCCTACAACCGTTTGTATGGCCCCGTGCATGCTCGCGGCCCGGTATCGGGCGTTGTTTTTCACAAGCAACAAATGCTGGCCGCTTGGGGAGAACCGCACAAAGCAGACCTGACCTTCAGCGTCGCCAAAACCTACCTGGCATTGTTGGCCGGCGTGGCCTTTGACCAAGGACTTTTAAACGATGTTCACGAACCCGTTTTGCAAAAGTGCCCAGGCATTGGCTTTGAGGGAGAACGCTTGTCGCGCATCACTTGGCACCACTTGTTTCAACAGACCAGTGAATGGGAAGGCACCTGCCTGGGCATTCCCGAACAAGTTGATCGCTATCGCTGGTTGGCTTACCAAACGGGTCAAGCTGAAGGCCAAAAAGGTGATCCTAGACCCCTCGGTGAACCTGGCTCTCGTTTTGAATACAACGACGTGCGCATCAATCAATTGTCTTTGGCACTCTTGCATCTGTTCAAACGTCCCTTACCAGAAGTGTTCAAAGAATTTATACGGCAACCTGTGGGCTGTAGCGACCCGTTCCAATGGCAAGGCTACGAGCAAGGTTGGACCTTGGTCAATGGCCAAAGAATGATGTCGGTGCCGGGCGGCAGCCACTGGGGGGGTGGTGTGTCTATTTCAGCCATGGACCAAGCCAAGATTGGCCTCATGTTGATGAGCAATGGCCACTACAAGGGACAGCAAGTTTTATCCAGCAAATGGCTTCACATGATGCAACAAGCCTGTGATGTGGCGCCCTACTACGGCTACCTCATATGGCTGAACCACGACGGTGCTTTGTTCAAGGATGCGCCCCGTACGTCTTGGTTTGCCATTGGTGCAGGGTCTTCCATCACATGGGTCGACCCAGTGCTTGAACTGGTTTGTGTCATGCGCTGGATTGACTCTGCAAAAACAAACGACTGCATCGCCAAGGTGATGCAGTCGTTGTCGATTTCTTAAACCTCAAGGCTTAAGGCCCTCTGGCCTTATAAGCTTGAGGTTTGAATTATTTGGCAAATAAACTGTCGGGATTTGCAAAGGCTTTGAACTCGACGGCATTGCCACAAGGGTCCAAGAAAAACATGGTGGCTTGCTCGCCTACTTGGCCTTTGAAGCGAATGTGTGGCTCAATCACAAACTTGGTGCCTGCTTTTTTCAGCTTGTCTGCCATGGCTTCCCATTGGCCCATTTCCATGACCAGACCAAAATGTCGCACGGGCACATTGTCACCATCTACAGCACTGGTGTTGCGATGACCCGCCTCATCGGGAGACAAATGCGCCACAATCTGATGGCCATAAAAATTGAAGTCGACCCACTCATCGCTAGAGCGGCCTTCGGGGCAACCCAGTAAGTCGCCATAAAAAGAACGCGCTGTAGCCAAGGAAGTGACGGGAAAGGCAAGGTGAAAGGGTTGCATGGTGTTGAGTGATGGTTCAAAAAATATCATTCTGCCTCATGCCAGCAAGCGTCACCAGGCAATCGATTGAAGAATTTTCACATTCTTAAGATTTCAGGTTTCGTTCAAACAAGGCCAATGTGCGGCTCCAAGACAAGTCTGCTGCTGCCTGTTGAAATCTGGGCGTTGAGTTGTTGTGAAAGCCATGCTGCGTTCCCGGGTAAGTGAACGCTTGAAAAACACGCCCCTGCGCCTTCAAACCAGATTCAAAAGCTGGCCAAGTGGCATTGATGCGCGGATCGGTTTCCGCAAAGTGCAGTACCAATTCTGCTTTGATCCCTCCGACTTTTTCAGCGGCAGGCGAAACACCGTAATAAGGTGCACCCGCCTTCACGTCATCGCCCAAGCTTGCCGCAATGTCGCTGGTCATACCGCCACCCCAACAAAAACCCGTCACACCCAACTTGCCAGAAGACAAAGCATGATTTTTAAGAAACAGGGCACTGTTGAGCATGTCGGTCCGCAGTTGGGCTGGGTTCAATTTATCTTGAAGAAGTTTTCCCTCTTCGTCGTTGCCCGGATAGCCACCCACAGGGTATAGCCCATCGGGCGCAAGCGCCAGAAACCCAGCTGCGGCCAAGCGCCTTGCCACATCTTCAATGTAGGGATTCAAACCTCGGTTTTCATGAATGACCAACACCGCTGGAAATTGCGTTGCTGTGGTCGATGTGGGTTGGACCAAATAGCCACGCATCTCGCCAGAACTTCCGCCAGGCGATGCATACTTCACATAGCGGCCTTTGATGCGCGCATCGGTGAATGAGATGGTTTGTGCGTTGACATAACGCGGGAACAAAGCTTGCGCCATGGCCATGCCACCCACTGCTATCGCGCTGGCTTTGGCCAAAAATTCACGGCGGTCCATGGCGCCGTGACAGTACTCGTCGTATAAGGCATAAATGCGTGGATCGATGTCAATCTGGGGCGTTGGCGTCATGGCTGGTCTTTCTTGAAAGAATGGAGAGATGGTAATTCAAGCCCCAGAATTTTGCAGGTTTAAATCAGGTTGGCATCCACTGGGTGTTTTTTCTTTATGATGCATTTTGTTATGTAGACATGCCCCAACATGGTGACCACCCCCTCTTCTCTTGGACAAGTCAATTGCTGGAAGTGCAAACACTTCGCCACCAGCTGGGACCCCAAAATGCCTTACAGCTGCAAACTCCTGGGCTTTAAATCACAAATTTTGCCAAGCATTCAGGTACTGAATTCCGATGGACGCCCATGCTTTGGATTTGAGGCCAAACCAACGCCCACCAAATCATGAACAACACTGCGATTATTTCCAAGACCGATTCACCTCATATTGTGGTGTTGGGTGCAGGCTCAATTGGCGGCTACATCGGGGGCTGGCTTAGCAGCACCGGTGCCAAGGTCACATTGCTAGGACGCCAGAAAGCAATGGACGCTGTTCAAACACACGGCTACACACTGACCGATTTGCATCAAAGAAAATTGACGCTTGAACCCCATCAAATTCGATTCGTGAAAGACCCTGAGGTTTTGCAACTTGCGGACCTCGTATTGGTCACAGTGAAAAGCAAAGACACCCTCACCGCTGCAGAGTTGCTGCATACCCACGCCAAGCCCAACACAACAGTGATCAGTTTTCAAAACGGTGTAAGCAATGCCAAAAAACTAGCACACCGGTTATCCCACCTTCATGTGATTGCAGGCATGGTGCCGTTCAATGTCGTCACCCTGCCGAAGGGGCATTTGCATTGCGGCACCGACGGACACCTGTGGGCCGAACACCACGCGGCATGGGCGCCCTTTTTACCGATCTTTGAGCAAGCAGGACTACCCGTAACACAGTCTTCACGCTTTGAGGCGGTGCAATGGGGCAAGTTGATTTTGAATCTGAACAATGCGGTCAATGCGCTGTCAAATTTACCGCTCAAGCAAGAATTGTCTGAGCGTGCATACCGTCAATGTTTAGCATGCCTGATTGATGAAACTTTGCAAGTCTTAAAGCGTGCAGGCATTGAACCCGCCAAGGTCTCCAAAGTCTCCCCTGCATTGTTGCCCAGTCTATTGCGCTTGCCCAATTTCATCTTCAAAAGGTTGGCTGCCAGCATGCTTCAAATTGACGACAAGGCCAGGTCGTCCATGTGGGAAGACTTGCAACAACAACGCACCACTGAAGTTGGTGAACTCAATGGTGCCGTGGTCGATCTTGCCAAGTCATTTGGCAGCGATGCGCCTTGCAACGCTCGCATAGTCAGCTTGGTTCGACAAGCTGAGCAAGGACAACTTCAAGCCTTCACTGGGGAAGCCTTGCTGCAGCAACTTCGTTGAAAAAATCATGCAGGAAATTGACCTGCATCAAGTGAAGCCATAAGCGCCAACCGCAATCTGCCAGTGCACGCGTATGATGAAAATCATGACGCAAAAACTTTCGATTTTCCGAACACTTGCACAACCCAAGACGCTTCAATTCATGGCTTTGGCTGCCTTGTTGCTGTTGGCTGGCGTTTTCTTGACGCGTTGGTGGCTTGGTCCTGTCGTCCAAACTGATCTCATTGAAAGGCGCGAGTTCATTCAAACAGTTGTGGCCAGCGGGCACGTTGAAAGCCCACACCGCATCGATGTGGGCACACAACTGACTGGGACGGTCAAGTACGTTCCTGTTTCAGAGGGACAAACAGTTCAAAAAGATCAACTCTTGATTGAACTTGAGAGCTCTGAACTGTTGGCCAATCTCAAGCAAGCAGAGTTGAGTGTGACCCAAGCAGAGGCCAAAATTCGTCAATTGAAGGAAGTGCAAAAAACTGTTCTGGCTCAAGCCTATCAACAGGCTTTGACAACACAAACCACAACAAAAAATGCATTGCTTCGCGCACAAAATCTCTTTGTACAAGGATTTATAGGACAAGCCGCGTTGGATGAAGCAACTCGCTCCGCAATGCTTGCTCAATCTCAGGTCATCAGCCAACAAGCCCAGTTAGCAAGCCTAGAACCTGACGGCAGTGAGTTCTGGGTCACACAAACCAATTTGGCACAGGCATTGGCCAGTGTTGAGTTAGCCAAAGCCAGGCTGCGCAACGCACAGGTACGAGCACCTCTGGCTGGCACACTCATTTCTCGAAACGTAGAGCCTGGCGATGTCGTTCAGCCTGGCAAAGTACTGATGCTTTTATCGCCTCAAGGCAGCACAGAATTGATTGTGCAAATTGATGAAAAACACATCAGTCAACTTAAATTGGGGCAAGTTGCAGTGGCCTCTGCAGATGCCTACAGCAATCAACAATTCAATGCCATTTTGTCGTTCATCAATCCAGGCATTGACCTTCAGCGGGGTTCAGTCACCGTGAAATTACATGTCCCCAAACCTCCTGCTTATTTGCAGCAAGACATGACCGTTTCACTCAACATCGAAACCTCAAGACGCGCTGACGTTGTTTTGGTTCCGAGCTCTGCAGTTCATGACATTCACAAGACCCCTTGGGTGATGCTGGTCCGAAATCAGAAGACTGTCCAACAAAAAATTCAAATGGGTTTGCGCAGTTCTGGCTGGATCGAAGTCCTCAGTGGTTTGGCGCCTGGTGACCGCGTGATGCACGACCCAGAATGGACAAAAGAAAACGCGCGCGTTCGCATTCAGTCAGTCACATGAGTTCAAACCATTTGACACAGGTTTCAGCAGCTGCAGCCATTCCCTCATGGGTACCTTTCGAATGGTTGGTGGCGCTGAGGTTTTTGCGCGAAGGACGTGTTCAAACATTGTTCATCATTGGTGGCGTGGCCATTGGGGTTGGCGTGATTGTCTTCATGTCCGCGTTACTCAGTGGCCTACAGGCCAACTTTGTTAAACGTGTTTTAACGGGTCAAGCCCATATTCAATTGCTACCCTCCAAGGAAGTTTCGCGCGTGTTGCCACTCAGTTCTGATGCAAGCATACGTGACAACATTGTCGTAAGCCCTCTTCAACGAGCAAAGAGCATTGACCAATGGCAAAGCTTGACCAGTCAAATTCAAAACATGGGGCAAGTGCTCGTAGTCTCGCCGGCGGTCTCTGGTTCAGCATTGGTCATCAGAGGTGCCACGAGCCGTGCCATCAGTGTTTTGGGCATTGAGCCTGATTTGTATTTTCGGATTGTGCCAATGGCAGACAAGATGGTTAAAGGCTCAGCCAATATCACCGTGAATGACATCCTGATAGGCACGGAGTTAGCGTCTGATTTAGGTGTTAGCGTGGGCGACAAATTGCGCATTACCGCAGCCAACGGCAATGCGAATACCTTTTTAATTGGTGGTATTTTTGATTTAGGCAACAAGGCCGCCAATTCGCGAACCACCCTGATGCCCATTCGAGCTGCTCAATCATTGTTGGGCATGGTCGGTGGTGTCACCTCACTGGATGTCACTGTCAAGGACGTCTACGCCGCAGAAGTCATTGCCCAAAGCATTACCGCTCAAACTGGCATTCAAGCCGACAGTTGGATCAAAACGAACGAACAATTTTTCACGGCGGTGAATGCACAAACAACTGCCAACACCGCCATTAGGCTGTTTGTCGGACTTTCTGTGGCTTTTGGCATTGCCAGTGTGTTGGTGGTATCTGTGGTCCAAAAGTCACGTGAAATTGGCATTCTCAGAGCCATGGGTATCACGCGTGGTCAAGTTTTGCGAATCTTTTTATTGCAAGGGGGCTTGCTGGGTTTGGGGGGCTCGCTGGCAGGTTGTGCCATGGGTTGGGCGGGACTGCTCATATGGCAACAAGCCGAAAAAAATCCGGATGGAACAGTCATGTTTGTCATGGCCATCGAACCCGTTTTGTTTTTCACGGCACTCATTTTGGCCAGCCTCACAGGCCTGATGGCTTCTTTTGCCCCCGCCCTTCGGGCTGCACGTCTAGACCCTGTGGTGGCCATTCGTGGATAAAGAAAAACCCCCCTATTCGGGTCCTGTGGTGGAACTGCATCAAGTTTGCAAGTCCTTCAACATGGGCAAGTCGAATCAAGTTGAGATTCTTCATGACATTCATTTGCAATTGGAAAAAACAGACTTTTGTGCCGTGATGGGCCCATCAGGTTCAGGCAAAAGCACATTGTTGAACATCATTGGTTTGCTCGACCGCCCAACTTCTGGTTTGTTAAAAATCAATGGCAAAGATACCACTCAACTTGGCGATCATGAACTCACAAGGTTGCGCGGCCATGCCATCGGCTTTGTTTTTCAACACCACCATTTGCTGGGTGCATTTTCGGCACTTGAGAATGTGATGATGCCCATGATGGGGTCAACTGGACATTGCACCTCAGAGATGACTCAAAGAGCAAGAAACTTACTAGACAGCGTCAACTTACTCCACCTGCAAAACCAGGCATCCGGCAGCATGTCAGGCGGTCAACAACAACGCGTGGCCGTTGCGCGCGCGTTGGCCATGAATCCTGCTTTGTTGTTGGCCGATGAGCCAACTGGGAATTTAGACACTCAAAGTGCCGATGCCGTGTTTGATCTTCTGCGACAAGTCAGTAGACAGCAAGGCACTTCAGTTTTATTTGTGACGCACAACCCCGAACTTGCGGCTCGCTGCGACAGAACCATTCAAGTGATTGATGGGAGCGTTATTTGAGGCTGGTTTTGCCATGAGGCCTTGATGCAGATTTGAGGCAGGTTTTGCTATGAGGCTTTGATGCAGGTCTGAATTTCACAAAAGAGATCAGTTTGAGCGTCTTTGTAGCCAAATTTGGGCGCTTATTTGGTATGCTGTAAACCTTTCGTTTGCCTGCGATTTACCTCTTAGCACCATGCCCATCACCTATCCCGCTTCTAATAAAAACCTGTCCAATTTAGGCAGTACCATTTGGGCAATTTTGGGCATCATCTTGGTGGCAGTTTGGTTGGCCGTCATTTTGGGCTTGAAGTCATTACACCAAGATGCCATTGGCAATCAATTGCAAGAGAGCAACAACATTACGCGGGTCTTGCAGGAGCAAACCACACGTGTGCTGGCCATCATCGACAAAGTCACTTTGCGAGCCAACGAAAATACAAGCACCGCCACCAAGCCAGAAAGTGCTTTGAGCCAAGTTGATACCGTGCGATTGAGCAATGAATCGGGTTTGTTTCCAGAAATTCTGTCCCAGTTCAGCGTCGTCAGTCCAGAGGGGCGTTTTTTGGGCAGTAACCTCGACCCAACTGGCGAAAAATCCGGTCGTCCCGACTTATCAGACCGCGAACACATTCGGGTTCATTTACAACCTGAATTGGTACCTGAGGCCATCAAGCGAATCAATGCCAACGGACTCTTCATTGGTAAGCCTGTGCTTGGCAAGGTGTCCAAACTTTGGACCATTCAAGTTTCACGCAAATTATTTGACAAAGACGGCAAGTTGGCCGGTGTGGTGGTTGCATCTGTCAACCCCACTTACTTTCAAGGTGTTTACTCCTACGTGAAATTGGGTCCACAAGGCAACATCGCCTTGATAGGCGACGATGACATCGTCCGTGCCCAAGTTGTGGGGGGCACAGCGCAAGGTATTGGTGAGCTTTTTTCATCCGCGCAACGCGATCCAGCCGATTCAAAATTGGCGGAACAAACCAGTTTTATTCGGCGCAATACCGACAGCACAGACGATGTGGTGGTGTCCCGTCATATTCCAAACTATCCCTTGCGATTGCAGGTTTCCACTTCCACCGATTGGGCTTTGAGCAATTGGCATGAAACCAGAAACATTACCCTGATCCTCACTTTTTTAATGAGCTTAGGCGCCGTTGCAGCCACCGTTTTCTTTGTCCGTGTGGTCAAGAAAATCGAGCTTCAAAGTGAAGAAATTCGAGCGCAAAACCAATTGCAAGAGATGACCATGGACGCCATGCAAGACGGCGTTCTTCTGATCGATCGAAGCGGTCAGTTGGTAGAAGTCAATCCTATGGCTTTGGAATTGCTGGGGCTGCGCAAAGACAACGTCATTGGCGTCGCCATTGAAGAGGTCCTGCCCGGCGAGCAAGGCAACCAGTGCATGACCGATTGGTTTGCTTTTGACTACCCCGAGCTCATGGTGTATTTGTCACGCAAAATTCAAAATGGGAATGGCAACGTACCTGCCATCCCTATTCCCCTCTTAAGCATCAATGCTGCGGGTCAGTTGGTGTGGGCCACTTCGTCTGCCTGCGAACTCTTTGGCCTCGACTCGGAGGCGCCCCAAGCCGATATTTTTGCATCTGAAACCATTGGTGAATTAAATCAAATGGTCAGCAACCGGCTTGGGCAATTGGAGGCCATGAAAACCGAGCCCTATATTGCTGAAATATCTTGGCGCGCGGGCAATTTGTTGCCGCTTAAATTGCCAACACTGCTGGTTCCGAATGATGACCTTGAAGCGCCTGCTGTTTTCTGGATCATCCCCAATTTCGACTCTTTGTCGGCTTATGCCATTCGCATGCTCCACAACCGTGAGTGGCGCATTTTGCGACAAGAAGAAGGCACCATTATTCCTGTCCTGCTAACAGCGTCTCCGCTTCTAGACCCCTACAGTCGCCTTACGGGCGCCGTACTCTCAATGAAAGATGTACGCGATGTGAAGGAAAAAGAAGAAGAAAACTTGCGCATGGTGAAAAAGATGGAGCAGTCCCAAAAATTGGACGCTTTAGGCCAATTGGCAGCAGGCGTAGCCCACGACTTCAACAATTTGTTGGGCATGATTCAAAGCCATGCTGAATTGGTTGAAATGAAGGTCGGACCCGATTCACCGGCACAAAAGAATCTGAATGCCATTGTTCAAGCCATTGGCCGCGCGCACAACATTGTTCTGACGCTCAACAGTTTGGGCCGCGATGCCAAGAACGATCAAAACAATGGAGATACTCAGCGTTTGTTTGAATTGCTTCCGCTGTTGGACGAAACGCAATCGCTGTTGCAAGCAAGCTTAAAAGGCATTGACATCAATCTTGAGCTTTTAGGTGATTCACCCAGTCGCATCTTGCTCAATGGTGAAAGCGGCGCACTGCAACAAGTGTTGGTCAATTTATGCGTTAATGCAAGCCACGCCATTGGTGAACACCGCAAAGGAAAACTCACCATCGAAACACGCTTCATGCCCGAAGGTTTTGTAGGCATCGACGTGCTAGACAATGGCACTGGAATTCCTCCCGAAATTTTGCCAAGAATTTTCGAGCCCTTCTTCACAACCAAAGGTGTTGGCAAAGGTACGGGACTAGGTTTGGCAATGGTTCACAGCATCATTACCAAAATGAATGGCAGCATCGAGTGTCAATCAGAAATGGGAGTGGGCACCCGTTTCAGCATCAAACTGCCATGCGTTACGGAGTCTGCTGATCAGATGATGTCAAATCAGAACGGAAAAGCAGAGCCTCTAATGGACGTTTAAGTCGGTAGACCTGTGCTTCGGTTTTCAGGTCGTTGACCAAGGCATCAAAAAAGACCATGGTTTCCGAGGGAAGCCGTGGCATGGTTAGCCAATCATTGGGGCCAATGGTGCGCAGACCAATGATTTCATCTACTTCAAGCATCATTGGTGGTTCGCCATCAGCTGCGCTGTAAACAACCCCCATCACCCGTGCACCTTGCGTTTGCGCAAAGAATGAGTGCACTGGCACCGTATTTAAAACTTGCTGCCGCCATTCAACATGCTCACCCTGTCCGCCCACAGGCAAATCAACAAGGCTCAAAATCTCATGAACGCCCAGGGCATCTACCAACAACTGGAGATTGCCTGCGCGTACTTGAAGATAAATGGCCATGACAATTAAGCAGCAATGGGCATTGAAGGCGTTGAGGGCAAAGTAGGTAGTTTGGCCTTGGTGCCAATGTTTTCTGCCAAGCGATAAATGGCCGGTCCATCCAAAATAAGAACCACACGACCATCGCCCAAAATCGAGGCCCCGCCAACACCTGGCAAAGCAGCCAAGCGAGGGTGGATGTCCTTGGTAAACAACTCTTGTCGACCGACAAACTCATCGACCGACACACCCAACGTACGTTGTCCATCAGACAAGACCACCACAAATTTGTGTGGTTCGTCACTGACTTGCTTAAAGCCCAAGAGTTCCTCAAGCCGAACAATGGGCAAGAAGTTACCGCGCAATGTAATTGCTGTTCTGCCCTTGACTGTCTGAATGTCTGACTCGTTGATTTCCACCAACTCCGCCACATAACGACCTGGCATGGCCAAAGTTTGACCCGCTGTGTTAACCAGCAAAACCTCTTGCACAGCTGCAGACAAAGGCATTTGCATGGTGAAGATGGTGCCGCGGCCCAATTCAGAATCGAGATGGATGTTGCCACCCAAGCGCATCACATTGGTTCGAACCACGTCCATGCCAACACCCCGGCCAGACGTTTCGGTAACCACATCGGCTGTACTGAAACCGGCGCGGAAAATGAATTTCAAAATTTCGTCGCGGCTCATCAAGAGGCTGTCTTCCTCTTTGACCAAACCACGTTCTACCGCTTTTCGGCGCACGCGTTCTGGGTCAATGCCCTTGCCGTCGTCGCTGACGCGAATCAAAATGCGACTGCCTTGCTGTTCCGCTTGAATGCGAATGACGGCTTCTTCGGGCTTGCTGGTGAGCTTGCGCTCGGCAATGGTTTCAATGCCATGGTCGGCACTGTTGCGAACCATGTGCAACAAAGGATCGGCCAAAGACTCCACCATGGCCTTGTCAATCTTGACCTCTTGACCCGTCAATTCCAAGCGAATTTGTTTACCTTGTGCTTGCGCCAAATCACGGACCATGCGCGGGAATCGTTTGAACACCAATTCCACAGGCACCACACGCAGACCCATCACGCTGTCTTGCAGGCGTGACAGCGCACCTTGAATCAAGGCATCGGTTTCTTGCAGGCGGCGATTTTGTTCATCAATCAAATCGATGAGGCGCTGGAATTGCGCCACAGCGGCAGGATCAGAAGAACTGCTATCGCTTGAACGGCGCAGCGCCACGGCTTGTTCACGAATGCGTTGATCGGCAATGACGTGCGCTAACTGACCACGAACCAAAACCATTTCACCAATTTGATTCATGAACTGATCGAGCATTTCGCCCGGTACGCGAATCACATTGGCCGCAGCGGCTGCGGGCGCGGGTGCGCGTTTTGCAGCATCGGCAGCAGGCGCTGGTTTGGAGATTGAAGGTGCAGCAGGTGCAGGCGCAACAGGTGAATCAGGTGAAGCAGGCGCCGTTGTATTTGATGGCGCAGCATTCGCCGCCGTCAAGGTTGGCGCTTCTGAAGTCGTTGTAGCTGTCGTTGTCGATGACGTGCTTGCAGCAGGCGCTGGCGCTGGCGTTATAGGTGCAGGTGCAGGTGCAGGTGCAGTTTCAGCTACCTGCGCCACATCACCGGCAGACTCATCTGCGTATTCAATTTTTCCAGGACCATTCTTCACGCCAAACTGTCCAAGCAACCTGATGAGCTGTTGGTCACCATCAAGTTGGCTGATTTCTTGGGCAATTTCTTCAAAACTGCTTTTGGAAACCAACAACATTTCATACCAGCTCTCTTCTTGAACAAAGACAGAGCGATTGGTAATGATTCGACCCTTTTCTGAAACCCAAGACAAGAATGAAGTTGCAATTTGCTCAGAGGACTCTAGGTGCGCAACCACCAAGTAGGCCTTGGAACCACCGTCCAACAACTCCTTGAGTTCACGCGTGTTCTCGGACGACAACAACTGCGCCAATTCAGGTTGCAAACCAAGCTCGTTGTGAAAGTCCTCAATTTGCTGTGCGGACATGTCACTGGCATTGTCGTGCGCCCAAACAGCATCTTTAATTTGTTGCGACAGGCTTTCTTGTTTTGCGGCAATGCCAGCATTCAACAAAGGCTTCTTGTCTTTGCTTTGACAAACCTCACGAACAAAAGCGACAGCCTCTTTTGCAAGGTTCAAAAACAGTTCGTTCAGTTTCAAGTCTGACCGGCCTGCACGCGCGTAGGCATCCATGACAAACAGCGGCAGGTCGCAATGCGTATCAGGGAACAGAGATGTGAGGTACGCCTCTACACGCGAGAACTCTTGCGCGACTTGAGACGCCAAAGTCTCATCTGCAAAATTGGGTTTTGATTCTAAAGACTGCAAGCTTTCGAGGACGCCCTTCAAGACGTGCTCTAAGCTTTCGCGCAATGTGCGATTGAGAACCTGGGACAAAGACTCGCCGCCCAAATCTGTCCCTGTGGTCTCACCCAAGTTACGCAAATCACTGAGGAAGGCAACAATGGTGTCAACTACTTTTTCGCCAACTTCACGGCTGATATTTTCATCTTTAGGCAAAGCGTCGCTGATTTCCTTAATGCGACGCGTAATACCCAAGTAACCCAACTTGTCTGATGCACGCGTCATCCAAAGCAAGGGTCTTTTGACATCGTTGGCCACAGCGACGATGTGTTTTCCATTTTCATTGGTCGCTACTGACAAAGCCAATTGCTCCAAAATTGGCAAGCCGTTTTTCAGCAAACGCAAGAAAATAGACAAATCATCAGGTGTGTCTTCATCGGTACCTGATGCTGAAACTTTGACGAGTTTTTTGGGTTCTGGGGCAGCCTTCTTGGGAGTTGGTTTGGGTGCAGTTGCCGGTTTGGAATTAACAGGGGAATTTGCAGCAGGCGGTGCTTCAACGGGCGCAGAAGCAGCGGCAGGCTCGGCACTCACTGGTGCAGGTTCAGGCGTTTCTGCACCGCCACCGCCATTGGCCTTTCTAAACGCCTCTTCCAACTCTTTGCACAATGCATCTGGCTTTTGACCGTCCGAGCGCTCGGCCACGGCAATGTCGCGAAGACTTTTAATGGCATCTAGCGACCGCAATAAGAGATCTACATTGCCTTTGTCTAAGCCGGTCACGCCTTCGCGCACCAAGCCCAACAAATCTTCAGCACGGTGGGCAACAGCCTCCAACGCGCCAAGTTCCATGACGCGACTCAATCCTTTGAGTGAATGGAAAGCACGAAATAAACTGGAGATTTCTTCAGCCGACAACTCACCGCCATCGGCACGCACCAACAACGCTTCAATGCCCTCAATATGCTCTTCAGTTTCTACTGCATATTGAGCCCATATGGTCTCGATAAAGTCATCAGACATTGACTTGTGCCCCTTTAGCGCTTGTTACCTGAACGAAATACAAAACCAGTTACTTTGAAATTAAAAGATCAAATGCCCAGTACTTTGCGTGAAGCCGTCACAATCTCATGACCCTTCTTAGCGTTCAAGTCGAGACTCATGGCACCCGACGGTTTGGCAATCACTTCGGCCGCACCCAATTTGCGTGTTTCCAATGCTTGTGGTGAACCTGTTTGGGCCACAGAAGACACAATGATGACCGGCACATTGCTGATCAAACGCAAGCGCTTGAGGCACTCAATACCGTCCATGTGCGGCATTTCAATATCGAGCAAAACCAAGTCAGGATTGAGTTCTTTGATGGTTTGCAAAGCCTCCAAGCCATTGGTGGCTTCACCCACTACAGCCAGATCTGGGTCTGCACTGATAATGCCGCGCAACAAAGCACGCATCACAAAAGAATCGTCAACGATCAGGATATTTTTCTTAGACATGTAATTTCACCTCAAACAAATTAATTAAGGGATGCGTTTGCCAACGCACCCACACCAGCCATACGGCCCAACCTTGCACCAAGCGCGGCGGGGTCCAAAACTGCCGTGGCCAAGCCGGCTTCAATCACAGAAGACGGCATGCCGTCGACGATGCAACTATCGGGGGACTGAACTAACACAGGGCATGATTTGCGCGCGACCAATTCTTGCGCACCCACCATGCCATCACGTCCCATGCCAGTCATGACCACCGCCACAACGGGACAAGAAACGGTTGCTGCAGATCGAAACAAGACGTCGGCATTCGGATGGATATTGGCTTCGGTACTGGTTCGCTCGTACAACATGATGCGTCCCGGAAATGGCTCTCGTATGACAGCATCAGAGCCCCCTTTGATGATGATGACCATGCCAGGCTTGGCCTCCATCCCATCGGTGCTTTCAACCACATTCAAGCCGGTTTCAGTGCTGAGGTGTCGCGCAAAGCCACTGGTAAACATGGGCGGCATGTGCTGCGCAACCACCAAGGGGCACTTCAATTTACCCATCGCCTTGAGGGTTTGAGGAAGCGTGGCCGGCCCACCTGTAGAAATACCCAGCACGATCAAACCAGGGACACCTTGATTTTCTGTTTTACGTTGATGAACAGCCGTGCTTGTATCAATTCTGCTTCTCACGGGCTGGATACCACCCGGGGCAAAACGTGCGCGTTTTTTAGCCCAGTAGCGAAGTTTGTCGACCAGCTCATCGCCAATTTTCACAATGTCGAGTTGAACAAATGAAGATTTTTTAGCGATGAAGTCAACGGCACCTAGCTCCAAGGCTTTGATGGTGGTCACTGAATTGCGTTCAGTCAAACTGCTCAGCATGATGATGGGCGTTGGCGTGCGCGCCATGATTTGGCGCGTAGCTTCAAGGCCATCCATCACGGGCATTTCGACGTCCATGGTAATGACATCGGGCCGAAGGGTTTCAGCCATTTCGACGCACATTTGTCCCGTACGAGCTTCGCCCACCACTTGGATGTCGGCGTGCCCCTCCACCATCTTGCGAATGGCAATTCGCATGAAGGCAGAGTCGTCCGAGATCAACAATTTGATCATACGGGTACCCCGTTTCGGATGTACCAAGGACCACCGTTGCCCAAGCGCTGTTCAAAATATTCTGGGACCAACATTTGCACTGAAGCGCCCATGACCAACACGCCACCTTGTGCAATAGAACGGGCCAACATGGTTTGAACTGCCTTCTTGACAGTGTCGTCAAAGTAAATCAACACATTTCGGCAAAAAACCAAATCCATGCCCATGACAGGTGGACGGCTGTTCATCAAATTGAAGCGCTCGAAGCGCACACAATTCTTCACCCACGAACGCACCTTGTGATAACGAACACCTGGCATGGCATTGGAAGGCGCCATTTCGACATCGTCAAACATGGCGCGCCAGTGAGCAGGTAAATTGCGGAACGAGCCCATGCCCAATTCGCCATAAACACCCTCGCGCGCTGTGCGAAGCGCTTGATTAGACACATCGCTGCCCATGACAAACAAAGACCAGCCCTGCTCTAAGACGACTTGGCCATCGAGTTGTTGCCTGGCTTTGCCTGCTTTTTCGAGGCCGCGCAAGCACATGTAGGCCAGGTCATAAACTTCCTCACCGGTTGAGCTGGCGCCAGACCATACTTGCAACTGGCGATTTTTTTCGCGCGATGCAATGAGGTTTGGCAAAATGTCTTTGCCCACCATCTCCATCAAATCGGGGTCACGGCAAAAGTAGGTTTCGTGAACCGTTAAGTTCTCGACCAATGATTGCCATTCTGGGTGATCCGAAGAGCAAGTCCCCATGGAGTTAACCCAGTCACGCAAAATGTTGATGGGCATTTCTTTCAAAATGCGAACCAACTTTCGTTCAACCAAAGTGCCAGGTTTAATGCCAAACCGCGTCTCAACGCCCAACATGAGTTGGTTCACCAACTCTAGTTGCATGGCACTTTCAGAGCGCTCTTTGGGGCTGGCAACAGGCTCCGAACGGTGCACCGAATTTGAGATGCTTCCTGTTGTGTTGATCGCCGATGTATTTCCACGCGCGTTCTTCACGGCAGTGTTCATCTGCGCCAACAGTTCATTCATTTTGTCTTTGGACACTTTATTTCCTTCAGTTTTAAGCGACCCTGGCCAGAGGCTCAAGGGACAGCAAGGAAACCAACTCGCCATCTAGACGACCAACTTCGGTCAAATAATCATTTTGACTGGTGCGAACGGGCGTAATGTCCCTTTCAGCAATTTCAATCACTCGGTCAACTTTGTCAACAACCAAGGCCCAAGGTGCACCTTGGATTCGGACCACCACATAAGCCGAGGTATCGCCAGCCTTCACACCCAACATGTCACGCATATCCAAAACGGGTGCGACCTCGCCTTTGATTTGAACCACACCCGCCAACGTGTCATCGCCTTCAGGCAAGCTAACGGCTGAGCCATATTCTTCGACGCGATCGACCAATGAAAGCGGCAGCGCACAGCGCTCGCCTCCCAAACGGAATGACAACAAACGGCGAACCGACCTCAACTCTTGCTCTGTGACACCAGCCATATCGACTCCGTGTTGACTCAAATAACGGCGGAAAATGGCCATGCTCTCGGGTGAAATCAAACCACCAATTGAGACCAAACCCGTCATCCGGCTTTCAGACACACCCATGCCCGGCAAATAGCCTTCAAGTTGTGAGTCACCGCCTGAAATGGCTTGTAAGTTGTCTTTTTCGTAGCGTTCAATGCCCACAATGTCGGCCACTGCGATACCTACCTTGGCACCATCGACGGCAACCACCAAGACAAATCGAGGGCTGGTTTTCTGCTTGCAATTTAACAACTCGGTCAGTGACAGCACCAACAATGCGGTCCCTCGCAATTGCATCAAACCATGCACCTCCGGTCCGGCACCCGGCAAGGCAGTCAATTCACGAATTTCGACAATTTCTAAAACGTCGTCCATGTGGAAGGCATACGTCTCGTTGCCGTCTTGAACAGTCACAGTGGGCAAATCGTTTTTGGAGATTTCAGCCGCTTTTGCCGCAGCGCTGACGTCTACTTGTCCCAACAAACCACTGCCCCCTTCGGGCACCCCTTCGGGCTGCATGTTTTGCAAACCCAACATCGACTCATTGAGCAACAACACCATGCCGTCAGGCAACAAGAACTCACCGCGCACCAATCCTTTGGCATCGGTGTCTTCATAGAGATTGATGTCTTCAGGTTCAACACTGATTTTGTTGAAAACCCGATCAACTTGAACCACAACTGTGTCTTCACGAGCAGTGACAACCAACAAATTCCCATTGGGGTCTGCAGATCGATGGCCAAATCCCAAACGTGCGGCCAAGTCGACTTTAAGATAAACGGCACCTGCCACATTCACCAGTCCCTCAACATCGGCGGGCGCATAGGGCAACGGTGTCACAGGCAAAGCGTCTAAAACTTTGCTGACACCGATGGCTGAAAAGGCGAAACGCCCCTTGCCAACTTCAAATAGAACCAGTTCCATGTCGTGTTCCGTTAGATCTTAAATTTGTCAATTTCACGGCGCGTTGAGTCCGCTACTTTTGACAATTCGATCATGCTTGCGGCCAACTCTTCAGACGCAGAAGAATTGGTGTGGGCAATTTTTTCTAAATTTGACACACTGTTGTTAATCTCTTGCATGGTCTTGGTTTGCTCTTCAACCGCTGCAGAAATTCTTTGTAACATGCCATCGGTTTGCGAAGAGCTTTGAACAATGCGCTCCATGTCACTGCTAACCTCACGCACAGCCAATACGGCTCGATTGGCTTCCGAAACTGCTTGCTGGATCAGTTGTGTAATTTCTTTGGTGCTGTCGGCACTGCTAGCGGCAAGTTTGCCTACTTCATCCGCAACCACCGCAAAACCTTTGCCGTGCTCGCCTGCACGCGCAGCCTCGATGGCCGCATTGAGGGACAGCAAATTGGTTTTGTTCGCAATCTTTTCGATCACATCGGTGATCTTGTTGATTTTTTCGGAGTTGCGCGCAATGCCATTGACCACCTCAACCATTTGTTCCATCTTGGCGCGACCAACATTCACAATGTTGGCCGATTCTTGCGCTTGAGCGCTGGCCGATTCCGTGCTCTTAGAAATGTCGCTGACTGCACTGGAAGTTTGGCGTATGGCCGTCACAACTTCGCTGATGTAATGCGTTTGACTTTGCGCACCGTCTGCCAATTGACCGATGGCCGTACTGGTGTCGCTGGCGGCTCCCGCCACTTGTTGTGCGTTTTCGCCAATGTTGCGCATGGCACTTGCCAAAGCTTCCAAAGAACGGTTGATGTCTTCCTTGAGTTTGCCCAAACTGCCTTCACCATTGGCATGGACGCGGCGCGTCAAGTCGCCCCTGACCATGGCATCCATCACTTGCACAACTTCACTTAAAACAACATTCAAGGAACCGATGGCCAATTGCGCGTTTTCAATGATCAATTTGAATTCGCCTTGGTCTTTGGACGCATCCAACTGCAATGTGAAGTCACCTTTGGCCATGCCCGTCATGGCGGCGCGCAGTGACTGAACTGTTCTAGAAACATTGGTTTGCGCATCTGCAATTTTGTGCAGCACTTGCGGATAAATGCCTTTCAGACCCGCAGGCTGTGGTTGGCGAGAGAAGTTACCAGCGCTCATGCGCGTGACCACCGTTAATGACTCTCTGAAAACTGCCTCAACTTGGTCAAGAACTTCGTTCAAGCTCCAAGCACACTCTGCCAAAGCACCATTGCCTTTGATGTTGGTCACGCGCGGCTCCAAAGCGCCATTGGCTGCACCACGCAAAACAGATTTCATGTTTCGAATCAGAACCTCTTCATTGCGCTGTCCGCGAATAGACAAAATCAAGACCAACACAATCAAAACTGCCAAGCCAATCGCTAGATTGGACACACTGTTCAGCAGCAATGCGGCAACAGCCACCGCTGCAAACAAGGCTTGCAACCACAAACCCTTGGCAGGGCTTAACTCAAGCCGACTGAAGAGAGAGAACAAACTGTTCATAGCTCATACCTTTTTCATTCAAATACTGGTGCATCAAACGTGTTGACGCATCGATGGCATCCTTGGCGCCAACACGGCGCTCTTCTTCGAGCATGGCGCGATACAAATCAACGATCACAGGAATCGCTCTTGCATGGGGTTTGCGACGCACGGAGTAGTAACCCAAAACTTGACCCGACTCATCAATGGAAGGCGTGATATTGGCAATCACCCAATAGAAACTGCCATCTTTGCAAATGTTTTTGACATAAGCAAAAATCTCTTTGCCTTCTTGAATGCTGCTCCAAAGCAGTTTAAAAACAGCGCGAGGCATATCAGGGTGACGAATGACGTTGTGCTGAATGCCCAAAATTTCGCGCTCTTCAAAACCAGAAAACTGGATGAATGTTTGATTGCCGTATGTGATGCGACCCTTCAAGTCAGTCTTGGAAACGATGAAGTCTTCCTCACGCATCACGATTTCTTTGTCCGTTGGGACAATGTCTCTTAGACCCATACTTGCTTGCTCCTCGAAAACCGCCGTAAGGCGGATTGCGTTAATTTTGTGCTGGTCAAAGTCATCGCTTCAACCCGCGGTTGTCAGCTTAGGGCCGACAAAGAATGTTTCAACTTGTCCCAGGCTTTTGACCTCAATCATGCCGCGAGCTTCTAGCTCAAACTTTCCGGCCAACAACTCGGCCGTTGCAGAGGACACATGAATTTTTCCGGGCTGACCTGTTGACTCCATGCGGCTGGCCACATTGACGGTGTCACCCCAAAGGTCGTACGTAAATTTGCGAACACCAATCACGCCAGCTACCACAGGGCCACTGTGAATGCCGATGCGCATGTTCAACGCACCATTGGTGCGTTCGTACAGTTCTTTAAGGGCTTCGCACATGTCCATCGCAGCCATGACGGTAGCCTCGGCATGGTCATCACGGGCCTCTGGAACACCACCGGCAAGCATGTAGCAATCGCCAATAGTTTTTATTTTTTCGAGGCCGTGCCGCTCGGTAATCAAGTCAAACCGAGAGAACAGATCTCCCAACATTTCAACCAATGCAGTGGCCGTGATGGTGCGGGTCATCTTCGTAAAACCCACCATGTCGGCAAATAAAACGCTCACAGAAGGACAAGCATCGGCAATTCGTGCTTCACCTGATTTGAGGCGTCCTGCAATTTTCTTGGGCAAAATATTCAGCAGCAATTGCTCTGTTTTTTCTTGCTCTTGGCTCAGTTGCTCATGCTGGCGTTTGAGTTGACGCATGCGCAGCGCATTTTGATCACGCAGGTGTTTTTTATCGATGCAAGTTGTAACGCGTGCTTTCAGCAAAACCGGATTGAACGGTTTAGGCAAATAGTCCTCAGCACCCAACTCAATACAGCGAACAGCATCATCAATACCGGAGCTACCTGCACCGCCAGAAATCACAATGACAGGGGGCCAGGCTTGGTAGGGTGTTTCGCGAATGACTTCCAAAACTTCCATGCCACTCATCACTGGCATTTCCATGTCGAGCAGCATGAGGTCGAAAGGCTCACGCATCAAAATTTCAATGGCTTCTTTGCCGTTGTTGGCTTCGCGAATGTTTCGCAAGCCCACGGCCTCCAAGGAACGACGCAGTCCCATGCGAAGCATGACACTGTCGTCCACCAGCAAAACATTGGCGCTCTCCAGGCCCTTACGGCCTGTCGCAGCAGCTTCAATGGCTAATTCAGGATTTTCTGAGTCGGAAGCAAAATTTAAATTCAACGAAGACATCTATCAAGGGGTTTCGCTAAATAAATTAGGCAGGCAGCAAGGTTTTGACTTTTTCAATCAATTGCTTAGCTGTAAAAGGTTTCGTAAGACTGGCATTGGCGCCAGACAACAAAGCAGAGTCCAAGCCAAAACGCGCACTGACCACACGGCTTCCGCCAGAAATGGTCAAAATTGGCACGTCAGGAAACGTCTCGCGCAGTTTCGTGACGAAATCAACGCCATCCATGTTGGGCATCACAATGTCAGAAATGACCAAGTCCACCTTGTCTGCCAAGGCAAACTGACGCAAAGCTTCTTGGCCATCCGGCGCTTCAATCACTGAAAAACCGTTCATTTCCAATATTTCACGAACGCCTTCACGCAGCAAGTCTTCGTCGTCCACCAAGAGAATTGTCGCCATGAGCCACCTTTATATATTTTTGAATTCAAAAAATTAATGCAAATTTTCGGTATTTTGCAGATTAGATCACAAGAAATTGTAGGATTTGATTGAATTGCAGTTTCGAATTGGCCATTATTATCAAATCAATAACAAGTTGATTTGATTCACAGAAAATTTATTGGGTATGCCCTAACTCGCGCATCAAGTTACAAGTGGGTTACCAAAAGTTGTGGGCACCAAATTGGTAATAACACCCAAAAACTGAATTCAAAAAAAACCACAAATTGATACACAATACCGCCATATTTAAGAATTGCTTAAAGGATTAGACGTGTTGAAAAATTTAAACGTAGCCAAACGATTGATGATTTTGGTCGCAATGCTGGGACTCCTTGCCATTGCTATTGGTATCAATGGCCTGCGCAACATGGCACAAGTTGTGTCCAGCCTTCAAACTGTCTACGACGATCGCGTGGTTCCTTTGCGTGACCTCAAAGTCATCGCCGACATGTACGCTGTCAACATTGTCGACACCTCTCACAAGGTCAGAAATGGCAATATTTCTTGGGAAGAAGGTCGTAAAAACCTGGACGACGCTGAAAAAGTGATTGCCGAGAAATGGCAAGCTTACAAAAATACTATTCTGGTGCCCGAAGAAGAGGCCTTGGTGGCAGAGATTGAACCCATGTTCAAAACTACCAAAGTTGAGCTCGAGAAACTGCGCACCATCTTGAAGCAAGAAGACAAACAAGCCATCGCCGAATTTACCGCAGGCCCACTCTACCCTGCCATCGACCCCATCAGTGGCAAATTTTCCGACCTGATTGAGGTGCAACTCAAAGTGGCCAAGGATGAATACGAAGCTTCCAGCGAAAACTACAGAGACAACCGAACCTTCAGCATCGCTTTGATTTTGGTGGGTTTGACCTTGGGCGTGATTTTCGCTTACTGGATTGTTCGATCAGTTAGCGAGCCCTTAGAGAAAGTTCGCAAAATGGTGCGCGAAGTGGCCAAAACTTCAGACTTTTCAAAGCGCGTCAAAGTTGAAAGCAATGACGAAGTAGGCCAAACGGCACAGGCTTTCAATGCGCTGTTGGAGTCTCAACAAAACGCCATCAAAGAAGTGAACAATGCCGTGTCAGCCATGGCGCAAGGCAATTTCAACAAGCGCGTTGAATCCAACTTGGAAGGCGATCTTGGAACCATGAAGAATGCCGTCAATGACTGCGTGGATAGCATTCAATTGACCATTCAAGACTTGCGCAAAGTCATGGATGGCCTGTCTCAGGGCGATTTCTCTGTTCGGTCAACAGCGCACGTGCAAGGTGATTTCAAACAGGCCATCGACCAAGCCACATTGGCCATGGAATCATTGGACGAAATGATCGGTGGCGTAGGCAATGTCATGAGCCGAGTAGCCCGCGGCGACTTGACGCAACGCGTGACAGCACAAGGCCGTGGCGATCTGGTCACCCTCAAAGACAACATCAACGCATCTTTGGACGCCATGAGCCAAGCCCTGCGCGCCATCCACAGCAACACGCGTCAAGTGGCCACAGCAGCCAATGAAACCAGCAACGCGATTGCCCAGATCTCGGATGGTGCACAAAATCAAACACACGCCATTTCTCAAGTGGCTGCTGCGGTTCGCCAAACGGCAACTTCTGTGGGTGATGTGTCTCGCAACACAAGCGTTGCAAGCCAGAAATCACAAGAATCAATTGCCATCATGCGCATTGGTATGCAGAAAATGACGGACATGGTCGATGTGGTCAACAGCATTGCCGTGAACTCTGACAAGATTAACAAGATTACAGAAGTGATTGAAAAAATCGCCAACAAAACAAACTTGTTGTCCCTCAATGCAGCCATTGAAGCTGCACGTGCTGGCGAGCACGGCAAAGGCTTCTCTGTGGTGGCTGAAGAAGTTGGCAAGTTAGCCGCTAACAGCGCCGAGAGCTCACAAGAAATTGCGCAATTGGTTCAGCAAGCTGTAACTGAAACTGCCAAGGCCGTTGCCACGGTTCGTGAAGTCAGCGAAGACATGGCACGCATCGAATTGGCCTCCCGCGAAACCGATCAAATGTTGCAGCGTATTTCTGCCGCTTTGGAAGAGCAAAGCAGTGCTGCCGAAGAGATCAACGCCAATGTGTTCAATTTGGACCGCATCGCCAGCAGCAATGCATCTGCAGCAGAAGAAATTACAGCCAGCGTGATCGAATTGTCAAAAATTGCTGACGGTACACGCCGCGAAGTTGAGAAGTTTTCGACTTGAATCTAACGATGGATCTGTCGTACCTAGAAACCACACTGCAAAACTTAAGAGACAAATGGCCACATGATTGGCCAGGTTTGGGTGTGGTTCTAAACAGTTCATTGCATCAACTTGGATTTGAAGTCAACACTCAACTACCCGCGCGCGATCGTGCTTTGTATGACTGCATGCTGTCAGTTATTCATGCCATCGAAAAAGATGGTGTGCGTAGAGCCCAAAAGCAACAAGAGCCCAGATACCACAACAGATTGCACTTTGCAGATACCCTTGTTGCGCTGACCATCATGCTGGTAAAGTTGCGCAAACAGGCTGGCCGTGCTTTGCATGCAAATCCCAACCACGCCGAATGGCTGGCACTGTTGATCATGGTCAGCCACGATTTTTTGCACAATGGTCAGATCAACCAGTTTCGATCTGAAATTGAAGGCATGACTGTCAAAGCCCTTGTACCGCATATGAAAAAATACAAGGTCAGTGCCAAAGATCAAGCCTTGATCAGCAGCATCATCTTGAAAACAGATCCTGCCTTCGTTGCTGAATCACATCAGCTGATTCAGGGAATCCCCTTTGACATCTCAGATCCTCGATGCCTGTTGGTGCTGATTCAAGAATGCGATATTTTGGCCAGCGCCTTGCCTGTCACTGGCAAGACCCTGACTCAGCAGTTGTCTGAGGAGTGGGCCGACATTGCGCCTGACCGATCTTTGGCTTTGCTGCCCCCTGCTGGCAGAATCTTTTTCCTAAAGCGAATGGCTTTGTTTTCAAGTCCATCAAGCCGCGCTTTGGGTATTCAGAAAAACATCCACCGACAATTGGCCGAAATTGAACTGGCCTGAATGAACTCAAGTTTTTAAAACCTGAGCACATTTGAAATTAACAATTGCGGATTAACTGACTCTAAACTGCTCAACTTCGCGGCGGGTGTTGTCTGCAATTTTGGACAACTCAATCACGGTCGCTGTAATTTCTTCACTGGCAGAAGCATTCGACTGGGCGATTTGATTGAGCGTGGTCACATTGGCATTGATTTCTTGAACGGCGTTGCTCTGCTCTTCTAGGGCAGCTGAGATGCGTTGCATCATGCCATCGGCTGCTGTTGCGCCGGTCTCAATGCGATCCATGTCGGCGCTAACCTCTTGCACCGTGGCGACTGCGCGGCGTGCTTCAGAAACTGCTTGCTGAACCAACGCCGTAATTTCTTGGGTGCTTTCGGCACTGCTTGCCGCTAACTTTCCCACTTCTTCCGCTACCACTGAGAAACCTTTGCCGTGCTCCCCTGCCCTAGCTGCTTCAATGGCGGCATTGAGCGACAGCAAATTGGTTTTGTTTGCAATCTTCTCAATCACTTCGGTGATCTTGTTGATCTTTTCTGAGTTGGCTGCAATGCCATTGACCACCTCCACCATCGTTGTCATTTTGGCTTTGCCATTTCGAACAATGGCCACTGATTCACGCGAACTGTGGCTGGCTGCTTCCGTGTTGCGCGATACATCGGTGACAGAAGCGGCAGTTTCTTTGACGGCATTGGCCAATTGAGAAATGCCATGCATTTGGTTTTGTGCGCCGTCGCTGATTTGACTGATTGCCTGGCTGGTTTGATTGGCTGCAGCGGCAACTTGTCGGGTATTGTTGTTGATGTTGCGCATGGCTGCACTTAGTGCATCCAAGGACTGGTTAATGTTGCCTTTGAGATTGGCCAAATCGCCACGACCTTCAGCGGTGATACGTCCAGTCAAGTCGCCAGCAGCCACATTGTTCATGACGTGCGTCACGTCGCTGAGCAAAGCTTGCATGGCCGCCATGGCTTGGTCCACTTGGTGACGCAATTCGCTATTGACTTGGTTTGACATGCGTTGACCAAAATCGCCATTGTGCAAGGCCGTCATGACTTCAGACAATGCATTCATGGTCGATTTGACGCTGAGTGCACTAGCATTCACCGAGTCTTTCATGGTTTTTAAATCACCTTGAAGCTTGGCTTCAATGGTGACGTCAAATCTGCCAGCTGCAATGGCCTCTACGGCCTTGTTGACTTCGGCAATGGCCAACTGTTGAGCCGACATCAGTTGATTGAAAGCCTTGGCGGTTTGACCGACTTCATCGTTGCCAATGTCTTTGATTCTGCGAGAAAAGTCAGAGGAGTTTTCGACGGAGGTAACCATGTTGCGCAAGGCCTGAAGGGGTTCTGTAATACTCTTCACTTGCCATCGAATGACCACGCCAATGATCAACATGACAAGCAAAACCAAGCCTGAAAACTGCTTGGCATGCTGCCAGAAAATGGCATCGACATCGTCGATGTAGATGCCCGAGCCGAGCACCCAGCCCCAATCGTCGACTCGCTTCACATATGACAACTTGGCATAGACTTCGGTGGTTGTTCCGCCACCGGCTTGAGGCTTTGGCCAGTTGTAAGTGACAAACCCACCGCCAGCTTGCGTTGCCACCTCATTGAAGGCCACGAAAATATTTTTCTTGCCATCCGTTTTTAGAACTGGCGCATCTTCGCCAAATTGCTGACTGGTTGCACTGTTGAAGTTGGCCGCGTCCAAAATCTTGCCATCCAAGGCTGGAACAGTTGAGTGCATTACCATGCGGGGCACGGGCATGGCTTGATCGTTGATCCAAAAATATTCTTTGCCTTCGTAACGCAAGGCTTTAACAGCCATCTTGGCCGCATGTTGCGCATCTTCTTCACTCAATGTGCCAGCCTTGGACTGCGCTTGATAATGACTGATCAGACCGTGAACAGTTTCAACCAAATGGCGTGTCTTGATTTTGCGGTCTTCAAGCAGAATAGATTTTTCAATGAACAACGCACTGGTGGCCACCAAAATGAGCCCTAGCAATGAAAACAGCCCACCCAAAATCAACCGAGATCTAACGTTCATTGAATATTCCTGGCTGTGGTGACCCAGCGCAATTTAAAAATATCATTTTAGAGCTTGAGCTGTCCTCAGAAAGACAGCTGAAGTAAATAAGCTTTGATTTGCTTTGAAAACTTAAGGGGTTTGCAATTTCAGCACGTAGTCATCGTAAGAAATCTGTAGGCTATCAAGCGCATCCACTAAATATTGCGTAGCCTTTGCAAGACCGTCATTGGCGCCAGCAGATTGTTCAATTTGCAGCATTTGCTGGTAGAGCGGCGCTATATGCTGAATCGCTTTGTCATTGGGTTTGCGACGCACTGAAAAATAACCCAGCAAATTGTTGTTCACATCGTAAGAAGGCGTGACATTTGCAAAAACCCAGTAAAAGGCACCGTCTTTGCGAATATTTTTAACGAACGCAAAGACCTCTTGCCCCGCTTGAATACGACCCCACAACAACTTGAAAACTGCGCGAGGCATGTCGGGGTGCCTAATGATGTTGTGCTGCATTCCCATCAATTCATGTTCGGCAAAGCCTGAGTACTGATTGAACGCTCGGTTGCCGTAAGTGATTCGTCCTTTGATGTCGGTTTTCGAGACAATCAAATCGCCCTCTTGCATGACGATTTCTTGGTTGAGCGGGGTGATGCGCATAGGTGTGGTTTGAAAGACAAAAATTGAACAGCTCAATTTTCAACTTCAAGCTCACCCGCAAACTTGATGCAGGTCAACAAACCAACAAATGCCCCTAAGCGTTAAGTTGTCTGAATAGATTGAATTTCTTTTTCAATGTCCGCGTGAATACCCAACTCTTTAGAGGCTGGCGAGGAGAAGGTGATGATCTTTAAAAACCCCTTGCGACCGGCAGGGGTTGCAACCGTTTTGTGGGCTACGAAATCAATTTTTTGCCACTCTCTTGCCAAGGCTTCACCCATGCCAATGCCAAAGTTGGTGGATGCACTGGCCATGACGTCTGACTCATTTAAAAATACGACAAGCCACTTGAGATCCCAATCAAACGGCGCGCCCTGCACTGCTTCGTGATTTTTTTGCACCAAGGCAAAATCCGATTGAATGATGCACTGCTCGGTCCAATCACGCCACAAGCCAATCACACCGCACTCGTCTAAGATGGGGCGCAGCAATTCGACGGAGTGCTTTTCGAGTTCAGATTCGAATTGGTTAATGCGACCGTTGTGACCGAAATCGTGCGCAATGCATGCCAGCAATGCACAAGCGGCCCACTCAGCGTTGAAACTTTTGCTTAGCTGCGACTGAATGGCAATTTGAACACTGACGGTGGTGATGGCATCGGCAAAATGCAATCTGTTGTGGTACAGCGGTTCTGTTTGAAAAATATCATTGGAAAAAGAAGCTTCTATGTCGTGAGCCACCCGATCTGCGGCCCTGAGCATTTGCGTTGCAGGAACCGACACAGTGCTTTCGTTGATTCCTAAATAACGAACGCACTCTTTGAGCACCCAAGGCAGGCCGACCCATTCGCCATGCCATGAGGACCTTAAAACAGTGTAAGAGCTTTCCAAACACTGTTGCCATGATTTGTCATCACGAACCAAAAAACCAGAGAAAGGCGTTGTCTGCACAGATCGCTCCTTCTATGGC
>JBEDKQ010000009.1:0-32717 GCA_041172085.1 Pseudomonadota bacterium
CAGCCCATACGCGCCATCGTGGCTTCTGGCTCAGTTGTGACGCGTCCTCAGGCCCAGATTGTTCATTGGCATTGGGTGACGAAGGCAATACAGGCAACAGCTCTGGCATCCAACGTTTCAAATGCGTTCGAATCGCATAAAGAACCATGCTGATGAGCGCGCAGACAATGCCCAAACACCACCAAGCCCATGCCCATGCATGCGGCGAATGTTCGGCAGAAGCCATTGCCATTGCTGCCGGAACACACAAGGCCGAGATCACAATGCCCCATCCCGTTCCGCCATAATAAATACCCAACAACAGGCCCGACTGCGATGGTGTGTGTGCCCCCAACCTAGCGGCCAACAGGCCACCGGACACGAACACAGAGGCACTGGCCACGCCCGCTAAAAAGCGTTGCAACAACAAATACAAAGCATCGGTAAAGAATCCGGTCAAGGCCATCAACGATGACGCCAAAATAGAACCTAAGATCAAAACGTGCACCGCGCCCCAGAGTCTCAAGGCCCAAGGTGTCATCAATGCGCCTAACAAATAGCCCAATGCGTTGAAAGTGTTCATGGCACCTGCTAAGGTGTAGGTCCACGATAAATCGTCTCGCATAGGCGGCAGTAAAAGTGCATAGGCAAATCGCGTCATGCCCAATGACACGGCCGCCGCCATTGACACACACAGGGCCAGCCAAAGCGCCGTCCATAACCTGATACTTTGTGACATGAAAAACTTATTCGAACCTTGCCAAGCAGGCTCACTTCAATTGGCCTCGCGCATTGTGATGGCACCACTCACACGCAACCGTGCGCCCAACGCTATGCCCAATGCACTCATGGCTGAATACTATGCGCAACGGGCCAACCCCGCAACCGGTGCAGGACTCATCATCACCGAGGCAACCGCCATCAGTCATCAAGGGCAAGGCTATTCAGATGTGCCTGGCATTTGGTCCCCCGAACAAGTGAGCGCATGGCAAGCAGTGACACATGGCGTGCATGCAAAGGGCGGCAAGATAGTGATGCAACTTTGGCACGTTGGCCGTATCTCTCACACCAGCTTGCAACCCGGGGGTCAAGCGCCTGTTGCACCTTCAGCCATCACTGCCAAATCAAAAACCGTTTTAATTGAAAACGGTGTGCCGAGTTTTGTGGCGACGTCTGAACCTCGCGCACTTCGGCTTGAAGAATTGCCAGGCATTGTGGCCGATTACCGCAATGCTGCTCGCAACGCCATTGATGCAGGATTCGATGGCATCGAAGTCCATGCCGCCAATGGTTATTTGATCGATCAGTTTTTGCGCGCCGATAGCAACCATCGCACAGACGCCTATGGTGGCAGCATCGAAAATCGGGCACGATTACTCAAAGAAGTGATGAATGCTGTGTGCGAAGAAATTGGTGCTAACCGGTGTGGCATTCGCATCTCCCCCGTCACGCCGGCCAATGACGCAAGCGATGCGGCACCACAGGCTTTGTTTGAACATGTGGCCAGTTTCTTGGGCACACTTTCATTGGCCTATGTACACGTTATCGAAGGCTCAACAGGCGCTGCCCGTGATTACCAACAAGGCGATCAAGCTTTTGATTACACGGCGTTAAAAGCGGCATACCAACAAGCCGGTGGCAAAGGCGCATGGATGCTCAACAATGGCTATGAAAGAGACTTGGCTGATCAGGCCTTGCAAGCCGGTGCCGATCTAATTGCATTTGGAAAATCGTTCATTGCCAACCCAGATTTGGCTTCGCGCTTAAAACAAAACGGCCCTTACAACACGCCCAACCGTGCAACGTTTTATGGCGGCAAAGAGCTTGGTTATACCGACTATCCAACGTTGACAACAACGCCTTGAACCACCCATCGTCTGCATTGTTATTTTATGAACTCACCCAAAACATTGTTTGAAGGACGTCGAATTGAACAACAAGTTCAGGGGCAAGCCACTCGCGATGGTGATGGGGTTAAGCTCACACGTGTGTTAACACAGTCCCATCAACGAAGGCTAGATCCTTTTTTAATGCTCGACAATTTTGGCAGTGACGATCCCAAAGACTATGGCGGCGGTTTTCCTGACCACCCGCACCGTGGCTTTGAAACCGTCACTTACATGATTGCTGGCCGTATGCGCCACAAAGACAGTGCCGGTCATGAAGGGTTGCTTCAAAACGGTGGTGTTCAGTGGATGACTGCTGGCCGTGGTGTTGTGCACAGTGAAATGCCAGAGCAAGAAGATGGCGTGATGGAGGGTTTTCAACTTTGGCTCAATTTACCCTCGAGAGACAAACTGTGTCAGCCCGCTTATCAAGACATTCAAAGCGAAAAAATTCCTGAGTTCTTGCCACAAAACGGTATCAAAGTGCGAGTCATTGCAGGTCAGTCACAGGGTGTTCGTGGCGCAATTCACAGACCTGTTGATGCATTTCCAACGGATGCTTTGTATTTGGACATTCATTTTGAACAAGAGGGTTCATTTCAACAAGTTTTGCCTGTTCAGCACAATGCTTTTCTGTTTGTGTACCGAGGCAGTGTGAACGTCATCCGTCATGCGCAAAATACACCTGTGGCACTGCACAGAATGGCCATTCTTCAAAATGAAGGGGATGGTGTTGAAATACACGCCACTGCAGGCAGCAAAGTATTGCTAATTTCAGGCCAACCCCTGAACGAACCCATTGCGCAATATGGTCCCTTTGTGATGAACACGCGCGATGAACTGATTCAAGCCGTCGATGATTTCAGGGCTGGTCTTTACACTTCATAACAATTACTGCAACGAAGAGACACATGGTTTTGTCAAACTGACCCAAGTCCTTTGACACTTCTTGCAATCATTGCAGTTGCATGTCTGAGGCCTTTTAACCAAAGGAGTTCTCATGTTCACATCTCGCAAAATCGCTCTAAGTACTGCCCTTTTACTTGGATTGGGTCTTCATTTTTCAAATTTTGCACAAACACCTGGAGCGCCACCACAAGGCATGAGCCCCATGATGGCCAACACACAAATGGACTCACAGCGTGAGGCCCGCCATCAAAAACACTTGAATGAATTGAAAGCTTCATTGCAACTGGAAGCCTCTCAAGAAAATGCGTGGAATACATTTGCGTCTGAAATGAAACCGCCAGTAAAAAGACCTGCAAAGCCCAACCCTGCTGATATGGAAAAAATGACCACGCCAGAAAGAATTGACAAAATGATGGCACACAAAAGTGAGAGAGATGCAGAAATGAACAAACGCATGATGGCTACCAAAACCTTTTATGCTGCTTTGACACCTGCACAACAAAAAGTATTTGATACGCATACCCACAAATTCATGAAACAAGGCCCTATGGGTCACCATGGCAAAATGCATCCATGATCTGGGGACTCAGTGAAGAACAAATTGCATCTTATGGCCTGACTTTTGGCATTGCAGCATTCATGCTGTACATGCTGTTCATCATTGGCCAATTGGCATGGGAATCTAAAGCAGGAAAATTTGGTACCTTTGTTCTTTTTCTGGGTTTGGCTTTTGGCATGCTAGGGTTCGTTGCCAAAGTAGGAATCCAATGGGTCTTGGAAAAATAATTTTGTCAACGTACAAACTTGTGGACAATTTTTGGATAACCACCATGTTATCCACAGAAATTTAAATTTTCAAAACTTGTTCATGTTTGCATGACACCGAGGTTGCAACCTCATGCACACCCTTCAAAATGATTCAATTCATTGATCTGTAAAGAAAAAAGGGACTTGTCCACAAGACAGGTCCCCCTTTATCTACTACTACTATGTATTAATCTATATAAAAGAAGAATACAAAGACAAAGTCTGCATTTGAATTAAATTGATTTTCTAAATTCATCCATGCTGTTTTGCCACTGAACCATGGCGGCAGCCAGGTTTCTTTCTTTCACATGACCAAAGCCTTTGACCAAATCTGTCACGTTGGCAAATTGCACGGCAAGCGCATGGTTCTCGGCCTTCAAAGAAACCAAAACTTCGGACACGGCATCCATGTACTCTTGAATCAAAGCACGTTCTGTTTGTCTTTCTTCAGTTTTGCCAAAGATATCGAATAGAGTACCCCGCAAGAATTTAAGTTTTGCCAATACTTTAAAAGCCAGCAACATCGATGGCTGCATTTTTTGTTTCAGCAACTGGCCCTTCTCGTTGCGTTTTGCAAGCAAGGGTGGGGCTAAGTGGTAGTAAACCTTGAAATCACCCTCAAACTGGGTTTTAACGCGTTCTAAGAACTGTTTGTCGGTGTGCAAGCGGGCCACTTCGTATTCATCTTTGTAAGCCATCAATTTGAACAATTGCTTTGCCACTGTTTCGGTTAGCAAAGATTTTCCTAAAGATTGCTCTTTTTGTTGAACACGGTTCACAAAATTTTCGTATTGTTTTGCATAGGCAGCATTTTGATACGCTGTTAAAAATTCAACCCTTTGTGCAATCAAATCTTCTAAGCGATCACGTTTCTTGAAGTGAACCACTTGAGAGGGCTTTAAAAGTGCTTCAACGGCACCCAAGTGCTCAGCGGCATGACGGCCCCATTCAAATGCTGCCAAGTTGTTGGCGACGGCCACTTCGTTCAGTTCAATGGCACGTTGCAAAGCTTCTAAACTCAAAGGGACCCATCCTTTTTGCCAGGCATAGCCCAAGATCATGGGATTGATGTAAATGGTGTCGCCCATCAATTGAGACGAAAGTTTGTCTGCATCAAAGGCAGCCAGACCTTCATGGCCCACTGCTGTCGCAATTTCTTGCGCACAGCTTTCTGCGGGATTAACCCATTGTGTATCTTTCACAAACGCTGCTGTAGGCGTGCTGTGTGAATTTAAAGCGACGTGAGTGCGCCCTTGCCGCATGCGTGACAAAGTTTCTTTGCCCGCACTCACGATGGGGTCGCAGCCCAAGATCAAATCGGCTGCTGCCATGCTGACACGGGTGGTTTGAATTTGGTCTTGGTGCTTGGCCAACAACACATGACTCCAAGTGGCACCCCCTTTTTGCGCCAAACCAGCTGAATCTTGTGTCACGATGCCCAAACCGTCTAGGTGGGCTGCCATGCCCAACAATTGACCAATGGTGATAACGCCTGTGCCACCCACACCCGCAACCACGATGCCGTAAGCGTTCAATGAGGTGGATAAATCGGGCAAAGATGGCAATGACAATGCCGGCAATTGAGCAGGGCTGAATTTTTGTTCTTTTGATTTTTTGCGAAGTTGGCCCCCTTCAATGCTGATGAAGCTAGGGCAAAAACCTTTCAAGCAACTGGTGTCTTTGTTGCACGTGTTTTGGTTGATGGTGCGCTTTCGACCAAAGTCGGTTTCTAAGGGTTCAACCGATAAGCAGTTAGATTGCACGCCGCAATCACCACAGCCTTCGCATACCAGTTCATTGATCATCACGCGAACCGCGGGATCGACCATGGTGCCGCGCTTGCGTCGCCGCCGTTTTTCGGTGGCACAAGTTTGGTCATAAATGATGACCGTACAACCTTTGACCTCACGCAATTCACGTTGCACGGCATCAAGTTCATCGCGATGGTGCACCAGCACACCTTCAGCCAGTGCAACGCCGTTGTACTTTTCAGGTTCATCGGTAACCACTTTGATAACCACAGCGCCTTCTGCGCGCATGCTTTGGGCAATTTGAACCACTGTGTGGCCTTCTGCACGTTCACCGATGCGTTGGCCGCCAGTCATGGCCACGGCATCGTTGTACAAAATTTTGTAGGTGATGTTGACACCCGCCGCAATGCTTTGGCGAATGGCCAAAATACCGCTGTGAAAATAGGTGCCATCGCCAATGTTGGCAAACACATGTTGGTCATTGCTGAAATGTTGTTGGCCAATCCAAGGTGTGCCCTCACCGCCCATCTGCGTAAAGCCGACTGTGCTGCGGTCCATCCACAAGCTCATGAAGTGACAACCAATGCCAGCCATTGCACGCGAGCCTTCAGGCACTTTGGTGCTGGTATTGTGCGGACAACCTGAGCAAAACCAAGGCATGCGATCGGCTGCAGGATTTAACACCAAACTGTTTTGTGAGCGTTCTTTGCCTTCAATGATTTGAAGTTGAGAATTCATGCGAGCCACAATGTCGGAAGGCAAATCCAACTTCAAGAGGCGGTGTGCCAAGGCTTTGGCAATAAGGGTGGGTGTAAGGTCTGCGTTGGCGCGCAACAAGCGATGCGCTGAAGGATTGGGGACAGACCACTCACCACCCGCATCATTGCCATCCAGTTCATCGAATTTACCGACAATGCGAGGGCGCTTTGAATCAGGCCAGTTGTAGAGCTCTTCTTTGAGTTGGTATTCAATGATTTGGCGCTTTTCTTCGACCACCAAAATCTCTTTCAAACCGTGTGCAAAATCGCGCGTGGTCTGGGCTTCAAGAGGCCACACCACAGACACTTTGTGAACACGAATACCAAGACGCTGACAGGTTTCATTGTCGAGCCCTAAGTCCAGCAGTGCTTGACGGGTGTCGTTGTAGGCCTTGCCACTGGCAATGATGCCAAAACGATCATTGATGCTTTCAATCACGTTGTGGTTCAAACGATTGGCACGGATGTAGGCAAGCGCTGCGTACCATTTGAAATCAAACAAGCGAGCTTCTTGCTCAAGTGCTGAATCGGGCCAACGAATGTGGACACCGCCAGGTGGCATTTCAAAATCTGGCAAGACAATTTTGACGCGGTCTGCATTGATATCGGCGGTGGCACTGGACTCCACAATTTCTTGTATGGTCTTCATGCCAGACCAAACGCCTGCAAAGCGGCTCAAGGCAATGGCGTGCACACCCAAGTCCAAAACTTCTTGAACAGAAGCCGGAAAGAAAACGGGCAAACCACAAGCCTTAAAAATGTGATCACTTTGATGAGCGGCCGTAGAACTCTTGGCCACGTGATCGTCGCCAGCGACTGCCAAGACGCCGCCCCAGGGGGTGGTGCCTGCCATATTGGCATGTTTAAAAACATCAGAGCAGCGGTCAACCCCAGGACCCTTGCCATACCAAATGCCAAAAACACCATCCATCTTGTTGCTGCCAGGCGGTGCAAAACCAAGTTGCTGAGTGCCCCACAAAGCTGTGGCGGCCAGTTCTTCATTGACACCGGGTTGAAAAACAATGTTGTGTTTTTCCAAGTAGGGTTTGGCTTTCCACAAGGCTTGGTCATAGCCACCCAAAGGTGAGCCACGATAGCCACTGATGAGGGCGCCCGTTTTTTTGCCAGCCAACGCGTCACGCTCTTGCTGCAGCATGGGCAAGCGAACCAAGGCTTGAACGCCGCTCATGAATGCGCGGCCCGTGGCCAAACTGTATTTATCGTCTAGCGTGACATTGGCCAAGGCTTGGCGCAAGTGTTCGGGCAAGGGAGCGTTCATGGGGTTCCACTTTCAAATGCGATGTGTCGCAGTTTAGAACGACAAAGCTTATCGTGGAAGTAAAACCCATGCTTTCATGTCTTGTTTGAGACGGCCAGCCAATTCGCCAGCAGCGTCACCCGAGCCAGCGTAATAATCGGCACGGACAGCCCCCAATATGGCGCTGCCAGTGTCTTGTGCAATGACCAGGCGTTGCAATTGTGTTTGCGGCCCAAGGCTAACAAGCCACACAGGTGTGCCGTAAGGAATACTGCCAGGATCGACCGCAATTGAACGTCCCGCAGTCAATGGTACGCCTTGTGCCCCTCTGGGGCCGAGCAAAGCCGAGGTACCGCTTAAAGCCTCTTCTTTGAAGAAGACATAGCGTGGGTTTTTGGAAAGTAATTCTTGGGTTCGCTTAGGGTTTTGGGCTAACCAAGCCTTGATGCCTGGCCAAGTGGCATCTTTGGTTAGTTTTTGGTCAAGCAACCAACGGCCAATGCTTTGATAAGGCTGCTCATTGGTGCCTGCAAATGCCAAACGGACTTGTTTGCGGCGCCCATCAGACTCGGTGACCCATAAGCGGCCAGAGCCTTGAATGTGCAAAATCATGGCATCGACCGGGTCTGCGATGAAGGCAATTTCTTTGCCTTTCAGGGCAGCCTGTGCTGCAGGCAATGTGCCAATTTCTTCACGTGTAAACCATGGGGAGCGAGATTTCAAGTTGCTGGGTGGCGCATAGAGCGGCACTGTAAAGCCACTTTTGAGTGTTCTTGAAGCCTCTATCACCGGCTCGTAATATGCGGTCAGCAAACCATTGGCAGGCGTGCTGCTTTCCTCTAGGCTTTCAACACGATAAGGCACAAAGTTTTGCATCAACCAGGCGCGTTGATCGACACTGGTTTGACCTTCCAAGCGCTTGACGTTTTGACACAAAGGCGTTGTGACAACAGATGCGCGAGAACAACTTTGCAACCATGCCACCCAAGCCTCGTTCAGGTTGTCACTTGCAAGCCCAGGCAAATCAGTCCAAGCCGCCCTGACCCAGCGGCTTTTGCTTCTAACAATGCTTGGCGGCGGCGCGACGTTGTTGGGCGGCGTGACAACGGCTGGTTCGGCAGGCGTTGCAAGTATTTCTGCCTTTGGGGGCGCCGCAGGTTTGGGCGGTGATGCACAAGAAGCCAAAAGACACAGGGTCAAAAACATTGACCATCGGGCTATAAACGGTCGCAAGCGCTGTGACCATTTCCGATCAAAGGCTAAAACTAACGGCACGCTCAAATCTCACGCAAAAGATTGGCCAATTCAACGGCGGATTTGACCTCCATTTTCTCGAACACGCGAGAGCGATGGACCTCAACCGTTCGCACACTGATGTCAAGCTGACTTGCAATCAGTTTGTTGGGCAAGCCTTCAACCACCAGTCGCATGACGTCTTGCTCGCGGTCGGTTAATTCAGCCAAACGAGAAACCAAATCGGCGCTTTGCAGACGCAAGCTTAAGCGTTGGTGTGACAACGCCAAGGCTTGCTCCACGCGGTCAACCAAGGCATTGTCTGAAAAAGGCTTTTCACAAAAGTCGAAGGCACCCCGCTTGACGCTGTCGACCGCTGTGGGCACGTCAGCATGTCCGCTGAGAAAAATAACCGGCCAGGTCTGTGCCAAACCATTTCCAATGAGGGTTTCGAACAAGGCCAAGCCACTTTGACCGGGCATGCGCACGTCCAGCAAAATGCAACCGGCTTGGGTTGGAACAGGTGCTTGTGGGCTTGGGAATTTCTGCGCAAGCATTTGTTCAAATGCTTCGGCACTTGCAAAAGACTCGCTCATGAGCCGTCGAGATCGCAACAACCAAGCCATGGCATCTCGCACGATGGCATCGTCATCGACAATGTAAACACAGGCATTCAGGACGGGTTGCATGCGTGAATTCTATGCTGAGCTTAAGCTTCAGAAGCCGTTGGCAACGTGAACCTGAACAAGGTTCCTTGGGGCTCATTGGGAGAAAACTCCAAATGCCCGCCATGCTGCTCAACCACGGTTCTGCAGAGACTCAGGCCCAAGCCCATGCCTTCCTTTTTGGTTGTGAAAAATGGCGTGAACAGTTGTGCAGCAATTTCAGGTGTGATGCCCAAACCCACATCAGTCACAGAAAATTCGATCCAGCCATGGGACAAGCTAGACGCGGCGCGCTTTACGTTCAGCGTCAACAGTCGCCGCGCGCAATCGGGATGGTCCATCGCTTGCATGCCATTGCGCGCCAAATTCAACAGAACTTGCTCAACCATGGTGCGATCACACAGCACCGGTGGCAAGCCATCATCAATGTGCGTCACAACGCGGACCTTCAATTTGTGTGCTTGCAATTGAACCAGTGGCATCACGGCATCAACGATGACGCGCACCGCCACAACTTCTCGATCTTGATCGCGACGACGAACAAAATCGTGAACGCTGTTGATCACTTTGCCAGCACGATTGGCTTGTTCGGAGATGCGCTCCAAGGCCATGTGCAGATCTCTGAAGGTGTGGTCGTTGGCGGGGTCTTGCGGTTGTTGAAGAAGGTTCAAAGACCCGGTGGCATAACTTGAGATAGCAGCCAAGGGCTGGTTCAGTTCATGGCTTAGCAATGATGCCATTTCGCCAACTGTTGCTAAACGTGCCGTGGCTTGGAGTCGTTCCTGACTGGCACGGGACAATTCTTCGATACGACGCTGCTCACTGATGTCCAAAAATGCACTCATCCATCCGGTTTGTTGGCCCAGCAAATTGATCAAAGGGGCTTCAAAAATGAGAACCGGAAAACGAGAGCCATCTTTTCTGACAAAAACAGATTCAAATCCTTCACGCGGTGGTGCGTTGCCTGCCAAGCGCACAGCTTGACGCTGCTGATACTCGCCCACCATTTCAGGCGGCCAATAAGGCATCGGTGCTGATTTGCCAAGCAGGTGATCGGCTTCAAACCCCACCATTTGACAAAATGCAGGGTTCACATAGGTAATGCGACCCTTTAAATCTCTGGCGCGCAGACCTGTGACCAATGAGTCCTCCATGGCTTTTCGAAATGCCAAGGCGTCGGCCAAATCACGTTCAGCTTTAAGGCGCCTGCGGGAGTCCTTTACCAACAACACCAAGACCGAAACAAGCGCAATAGACATGGCCGTGACAAGCGCTGGGAGAATATTGGGAAACAGGTCTGGGGCTGCTCGGCGGCCATCCATCCGAAGCAACAAGGTGTTGCCTGGCAAGTCTAGCAATTGGGTGGCCGTGAAGAGTCGTTTTGCACGCGGCAATGAGCCATGGACGGCCAAGCGTGTGCCGTCAGCCTCGATGAAGGAAAGCTCGTTGCGCCGGCCATAGGTTGCGCCCAATTGGCTGGCCAAAACGTC
Organism: Pseudomonadota bacterium; assembly: GCA_041172085.1. Taxonomy (GTDB): domain Bacteria; phylum Pseudomonadota; class Gammaproteobacteria; order Burkholderiales; family Burkholderiaceae_C; genus Limnohabitans_A. Next base: position 10,737 of record JBEDKQ010000009.1, read on the forward strand.
TTGAAGACTGTAGGTGATTAAGGTGTACCCTACAGCCGAACCTTGCACAAGCATGGGCAAACAAAGCTCCATGACCTCAAGGCCCATACCGTTGACTTGAGGTACAAAATAACTGCGAGAAAAGGCCGGCCCGTTGAGGCGTTTCGCGCGCAAGCAAGTTTGCACAATCTCAGCTTGCTCGTTCGTGCGCGACTTTGCATCAAAGAGGGGCTCCCGCAATGGCGAGTCAATGAAACTCAAAATACCGCCTTGAAGGTCGCGGCGCTCAACACGCAACCATTCGCGATTTTGGCTCAACAGACTGTTGACTTCGGCCTGCCACAACTTGGCTGGCAGCTCTTTGGCATGCACGGTTTGAATACTTAGAACATGCCTGGCAAAACTGCTCCGAATGTCATTTACAGCATCGGCAGCATCGCGATCGAGTTCTGCCTGAAACTGACTGGCTTCATACCTGCCGGCCAACCAGACCAAGGTCACCAGCAGTGCGACGACCAAGCCAACCAACGCAACCCACAATGAAACGCGGCGATCGGTGAACGAACGCGTCACAGATTTTAAGATCAGCCATAACGGAGAAAGCCATGTCAGTGTGGGTGATGTGGATGAAGACATGACGGAACGACAAACTTGTTCAGGGCGTGTGGCTGCCGGCTGTGACTTTGGTCACCTTGGGGTCGGTCCAAGTACCCTCAATGGCAAACTCTTGTGTGTTAACTCGGCTTAGCGGTTGTTTCAGCACCAATTGAGCCAAGAAGGTGCTCAAGCCAATGGCTGGATTGAGCGCAATACCTGCTAACAGCGAAGCCGTTCCGGCGTCAACTTCGGGCAAGATCAAAACGCGCAAGTTTTGCGTTTCGCGAGCAATGTCAGAACTGCCCTCCATCTGAACCACGGCATTGACACCTTTCATTTGCAAGTTGCGTGTGCTGGCGATGCCTTGTTGAATCACGACATCGCCTCGAATGGTGTCGAAAGCAAATCCTGCGCTGAAGACATCGCGAAAGTCGAGCAGCAAACGCCTTGGCAAAGCCTGCAAACTCAACACCCCCAACAGCTTTGCAACACCAGGCTCTGCTTGCAAAAACTGACCGCGTCCAATGTTCACGTTGAAGCGACCACTTAAACTGGGATAGTGAAGCGTCAGGGGTGAGCCTTGCCAACTGACTTGTCCTTCTAACTTACCGCTTCCACCACGCAATGCGTCTTTGGTACCCAAGCGGTTGAGCAATTCACCAGAATCTGACACATCCAGTCGAAAGTTCATGTCGGTCATGGCGGGCTGGGTGCCGTCACGCGAAGTCATCCATTTGCCACTGGCTTTGAAGCTGGCTTCGGGCAAGCCAATGTTCAACTTGCTTAGGCGCCATTCACGCCCTGCGTTAATTCGAGGCGTTGCAGGGTCGGTATTGATGGCTTCAATTTCTACGCGCCCCAACTTCTTGCCACGCAACTCCAAATCTTCGACGACGATGTCCAAAGCGGGAATTGCGAGGGGCGAGTCTTCCAAAAGTGACTCAACGGTTTGGTCGGCTGAGGGCGGCAGGCTGAGGCGAGCAAGCCGCGCAAAAATGCGACCCGGGTTTTGAGCGTTGGATTGCCGATATTCCAAATAGCCGCTGAACTCTTTGGCTTCCATTTGTGCGCGCCACAAAGAGCCTTCGCGTGAACCACTTACCGAGACATTGTGTAAATTGCGACCTTGAATTGCCAACTCATTGGCTTTCAGCGTGATCCGGTTGGGCAAATAACTTTGACTGGCAACAGACAGGTTGTTGATTTGAGTCGCGCTGTCGTTTGGGCTAGGTTTGGATGGCGACACAGCTTGCAACCACTCGTCTACGGAGAAGGTGGGTAAATTGACCAAGGCAAGCACACCGCTGTCCTGAGTGGTCGGGTGTGTGGAGGTTGTTGTTGTTGTTGGCGTGCCAACATCCCCGATCAACCATCTACCACTGATCACCTTGGGTTCCGGCCCCGTCAAGTCCCGGACATAAGATGCCGAAAGTGCGCGGCCCCAAACAACTTGCAATTGGTCTCGCTGCGCAATGTTTTGGTTCAGGCTCAGAATGGTGTTTTCATATTTCAGGGCCACCAAGTCATCGGGACGTTTGTAAAGAGGGGCAGGCAAGTTCAAACCCAAGCCCTGCAGTTGCGACTGTATGCTCAGCTCACTTTGGCCGCCTTTGAAACCCAAGCTGGCGGTGTAATTTGTGTTGCCGCTCGCTTGCTGCGCGATGGCGCTTAGCATGGGGATTTCTTTGGCAAGGCGCATGCCAGCTGCCGTGGCTTGTCCTTGCGCGCGAATGAGCGGGTTGGCATCTGTGCTGTTGGGAGGCAACTTCCGCGAACCGCCCTCAAGTTTGAGCGGGCCGCCCAAAAATTGCGCGTTGACACCTGCCAAATTGAAGCCCGACTCGCTGAAGTTGACCGTTCCAAGTGCTTTTTCAAAGACGGGAAGGCTGGTTTGTAATCGCACATCGTTGTTGTTCAAGACAACGCTGCCTTGTACGTTGGACTTGTCTAGCTCAGCCAAGGGCAAACTGAGTTTAAGGCGAGCGTTGAAGACGCCAGTGCTCTGCGCTTGTGCCAACACCCCGCTGAGCATGTTGTTCACAGGCGATTGCCGCAACTCATTCAAGATCAATTGTGCATTTGCCTTTGACTCACCCTGAACCTGCACCACCACCTTGTTGTTCAACTGCGGAATCTCTGCCTTGATTTGGGTAAATGGCACATTGCCCCATTTGCCCGAAGCGTTGTTGAGTTTGAAGTTGAGCCTGTCAAACACAATGTCACCATTCACGGTGTTCATCACGGGCCAAATTAGATCGGGTGTGTTGTTCGCTGTGTTGCGAGATGTGTTGGCGTTGTTGGTTGGCACATACGCATATTGAACATCTTTGACTTTGCCAGCGAAGCGAAACTCACCGTCCTTGGGGTTGGCAAATGGCAATTGCAGAAGGTCGCCTTTGATTTTGACGGCAACGTTTTGAACTTCACCTTGAAGCACAGCATCACGCACGTAGTAGCGCACGTTTTGTGGCAGCGTGTTGGGCAAATAGCGGTGTACGCGGGGCGCAGACCCTTTGAAAATGCTGCCTTGCAGGTCCAAAATGCCCAAGCTGTTGGGTTTGGCGCTAGGTTTCCAACTGCCGCGCCATTCACCGCTGAGGTCTGCGTTGGTCACACTCAGTTGCCAGTCGGGCACCGACACCCTGCCCTTTTGTGTGACCCACTTAACGGAGGTCTGCATCTTGTTCAAAGGAATGCGGGGGTCTTCAAAGATGTGCGGAAAGCTGAAAGCGCCATTGTCAACCGTTGCTTTGATTTGTCCCCCGTCGCGGGTCATGTCAAAGCTGATGTTGGCATTTTCAACGCCTGGCCAATGCGCTGAAGAGGTTCCTGGTTTACCGCTTTCAAAATAAAAATTTTCAAAACGCCCGTTGGCAGTCATGACTTGAAACGTTTTCTCACTTGTACCCAGTTGTTCAGTCCACTCAATGTGCAAGGGATTGACCAAACCACTGACTTTGTGATCTGCCAAGGTTTGGCGTGCTACGTTGGGCAAGGGCAGCTGCAGGGCAATGTTGCGAAGCGCCAATAAATCTAATGTGTCGCCATGGAAAAGGCCCTTCGCGCTTTGACCATTTTCTGCTTCTGAATAAGAAAAATTGACGTTGCCGCCTGGCCAATGCAGGCCATCGGTGGTGTCAAAGCGCAAGCCAGACGTTGAGAACGCCAGGCCCTTGTTCAAGGGTTTGACTGAAATTCGACCAGCAATATTTTTAAATGACAGTGCTTGAAGTTCTGGGCTGAGTTGTGCTTTCGCATTTTCTAAAACCAAATCGGCGGTGGCCTGCTTGACCTTGCCTTGGTTCAAGTCAACCCACATCCGAAGCGCCCCTTGTCCTTGCGTGGCATTGACGTTCCAAGGCAGGTGCGGGCCCAGTTGTGACAAGTCAACATCTGGAAACTCAATGTGCACTTGGCCGCTCCAATCTTTGATGCGACCAGGGTGTGTGGACAACAAGCCACGCTTTAAATCACCCATGAAAACGAAACGATCACCCCAGCCCTTGGGGGGGGTGGCATCCAAACGCCAATGATGTTGACGGGCTGAATTGCGCAGAACCCACGTCACGTCTTCCAACTGGAGTGGAGCCTTTTCCCGCTGGTGGGGGTTGAACTCATCGGTCCACGCCACGGTACCGTGCTGGATGACGATTTCTTTTTGCGCAAAAAGCCAATCAGCGGCTGCGGCGTCGGGGGCGTTGTCTTGTTTCAAAGAAAGACCCGCAATGCGCCATTCACCCGAGGCGGTTCTTCGAATGTCCAATGTGGGAGCGTCAATGACCAGTTGCTCTACGCCCAAATCCAAGACGGAGCGGACGCTGATGGCAAAGACAATTTTGGGCAGGGTCAATGCAGGTCGACCTTCGGGGTCAAACAAACTCAGGTTGTGAATTTCAAAGGTGGGCATCCAGCCTGAAGAGACCCCCACCAATTTACCCATTTGGACGGGAACGCCTATGGTTTGCGTGGCCAAGTTTTCCAGTCTGGGTCTGAAATCTTCAATTCTTGGCACAATCCAAAAATGCAATGCCGCCCAACCCATGCCCAAGACGATGCCTGCTGCAAGCACCATCCAAGCGATGAAGCGCAGCGTGGTGCTCAGCAACTGGGACAGGATGGAAAACTTCAGCATTCGAATCGCAATACAGACATAAAGACTCAGGCAGGGAATTATGACTGCCGTAGAGCCATTTGAGACAGGTATCGCCATGGATTCCAAGCGCCCCCCACCCCTGTCAGAGGGTTCTCGTTTTTATCAACGGCTTCAACGGCGCTATGCAAACGTGTTTGCAAACCTGCCCATGGTGGTGCCACAGCGTGAGTCTTTAACGCAGGCCTACAAGCATTTGCGGACACAGGGGCATGATGTGGGCGCTGCGCTGCGCATTTTGCGTCAATGGACCATGGCCCGTTTGTTGACGCAAGATTGCGAGCATCAGGCGCCCTTAGAGACCGTTACCTTGGCCGTCACGCATTTGGCGGAAGTGGCATTGGACGAAGCCTGTCAGCAAGCCTTTCGGGACCTAGACGCCAGGCATGGCGTGCCAATGACGACAGCAGGCAAGCGTGCCGAGTTTTGGGTTATTGGCATGGGTAAATTGGGTGCTCGAGAATTGAATGTTTCAAGTGACATTGACCTGATTTATGTCTACGACGAAGACGGCGAAACCACGGGGAACGACCAAGGACTGGGCAAAATCTCGGTTCAGGAATACTTTGCGCGAGCCGTCAGAGCGATCTACACACTGATTGGGGACACCACCGAGCATGGTTTCGTGTTTCGAGTGGACTTGGCCTTGCGGCCCAATGGCAATTCTGGCCCCAGCGTGTTGTCATTGGGGGCCTTGGAGGAGTATTTTCTGGTTCAAGGGCGTGAGTGGGAACGCTTTGCTTGGATGAAAAGCCGCGTCATTGCACCCCGCAGCAGCATTGAAAACGGCTCCGCCGCTAGTCTTCGAGGCGTGGTCTTGCCTTTTGTATTCAGGCGCTACTTGGACTACAACGTGTTTGAGTCATTGCGAACCTTGCACCAGCAAATTCGCGATCATGCGGCCAAACGAAGCGCAGGCCATCCCGAGCGCGCCAATGATGTGAAGTTGTCGCGTGGCGGTATCCGGGAAATTGAATTCACGGTTCAATTATTACAAGTGGTGCGAGGCGGTCAGTTTCCCGAGCTGCGAACTCGGCCCACGTTAGATGCCCTCAAGCGTGTCGCCAAGGCGGGTTTGATGCCCGTTGAAACAGCAGAGTCTTTGGCCAAAGCCTACGTATTTTTGCGCAAGGTGGAACACCGCATTCAGTATTTGGACGATCAACAAACCCATGTTTTACCAACCCAAGACCAAGATCTCAATTGGATAGCCCACACCATGGGTTATTCCGACAGTTGTGACTTATTGGCAGATCTGGATGCCCATCGTGAAATTGTAGCGCATGAGTTTGATATTTTGCTAGGAGGTGACCAAGCCTGCAAAGGCTGCCAAACCCAGGGCCAACACGACCGCCCTGAACTGGAAGCCGTGTTGGACTTGTTCAAAGGCGAGGCTCGCAAACGCTTGGCGCATTGGCAGGACAGCGCCAAAGTCAAAAGCTTGCGCGACGACGCCAGGGCACGCTTGATGCGTTTGCTTCAGCGCACGGCCCAGTGGCTTCAAGAAGGTCGCGTGGCAGAAGATGCCGTGGTTCGGATGGCCGATTGGATGGAGCCATTGATGCGGCGCGAAAGCTATTTGGCCATGATGCTCGAGCGCCCAGCGGTGCATGAGAGGCTGCTCAGATTGTTGGGGGCTGCCAAATGGCCCGCACGTTACCTTGTGCAGCATCCTGGGGTGATCGACGAGCTGGCGGGTGGCGATGTCTTGAAGCAAAGGTTTGTGGCCGCAGACTTTGAGTCGGAGCTCCAAGCCAGACGCGAAGCCTTGAGGCGAACGGGCGAAGACGATGAAGAAAATTTATTGAATTTGCTGCGCAGAGCGCACCACGCAGAAGTCTTTCGCACCCTGGCCCGAGATGTTGAAGGCTGCTTGACGGTCGAGCAGGTCGCTGACGACCTGAGCGCCATGGCCGATGCGGTGCTGCGAGTGACGGCCCTGTGGTGTTGGTCGTGCCTTAAAAACAGGCACCGAGAAACGCCGCAATTGGCCATCATCGCTTATGGCAAGCTGGGCGGTAAGGAGCTTGGTTACGGCAGTGATTTGGACATTGTGTTTGTTTACGAAGATGACGACGAGCGGGCTCAAGAGGTCTACGCAAGCTTTGTCCGCAAGCTCATTAATTGGTTCACGGTGAAGACCGCCGAAGGCGACCTGTTTGAAATTGACACCGCCCTGCGCCCCAACGGCGGCTCAGGTTTGTTGGTGACCACTTTCGACGCATACGCCAACTACCAACAACAGCGAGGCAGCAACACAGCTTGGACATGGGAACATCAAGCCATGACCCGCGCACGCTTTGTGATGGGCGATGCGCACATGAAAGTCCGATTTGACCAAGTCAGGCATGCCGTCATCAGCGCACAGCGCGACCCCATCTTGCTGACGCAAGAGATCATCACCATGCGCAATCGGGTTCGGCTAGCCCATCCTGTCAAGGCGGGATTCTTTGATGTGAAACACAGCCCTGGGGCCATGGTCGATGCCGAGTTTGCGGTTCAATACTTGGTTTTACTGCACACCCAAACGCATCCAGAGTTGGCAGACAACGTTGGCAACATTGCCCTTTTGCAAAGAGCGGAGGCGGCGGGCTTGGTGCCGCAGGGTGTTGGGTTGGCTGCGTCGGCCGCTTACCGAGAATTGCGACGAGTTCAACACAAAGCCCGCTTGAACGAAGAACCAACGCAAGTGGAGGGCAGCTTGCTGAAAGCACAGCAGGATGCTGTTTGGGCTTTGTGGCAGGCGGTGTTCCCAGATGAACTTAATTTGCAACAAGGGGCGTGACAAGCTGAAAATTTAGAAGTAAACTGAGCGGTCACAAAATAGAATGGACAGTTCAATGACTTCTTTCAAAGCACTCCAATGCTTGGCACTCATGGTCTGTGGCTTGGCTGTTCCCACGGCATGGGCGCAATCTGCAACAGGCACGACAAACGCCAGTTGCCCCAATTTGTTGAATCACAGCTTTCTGCGCTTGCAAGATGAGAAGCCGCAGTCCCTGTGCCAATACAGTGGCAAAGTCATTTTGGTCGTCAACACAGCCAGTTACTGTGGCTTCACACCCCAGTACAAGGGCTTGGAAGCACTTCATGAGAAGTACAAAGACCGCGGTTTGGTGGTTTTAGGTTTTCCTTCAAACGACTTTGCCCAAGAAAAAGCCACCAACCAAGAAATAGCAGACTTTTGCGAAAGCACGTTTGGTGTGAAATTTCCAATGTTCACCAAGACGTCAGTGACGGGTGACGCAGCTGTGCCATTTTTCAAGCAACTGGCACAAACACCCGGACAAAGACCGAAGTGGAATTTCTACAAGTACCTGATCGGTCGAGACGGCAAATTGATTGACAGTTACAGCAGCATGACCAGCCCTGACAGCAAAAGTTTGGTCCAGGCCGTTGAAAAAAGTTTGGCGGCCAAGCCGCTTTAAGTCGCTCTAAGCCGCGCGAAGTCGCTCATAGCCGCTTTTGAAAGATTGACATTTTGAAGTACAAAAAAATTGCCATTGTGGGTTCAGGTATTTCAGGCTTGGCGGTTGCTCACAGCCTAAAAGGCCAAGCAGACATCAGCTTGTTTGAGGCCGGCGACTATTTTGGTGGTCATGCCAATACCGTTGACATCAGTTTGCCAACGCCTCAGGGAATGGTGACGCACGGTGTAGACACCGGGTTTTTGGTTTACAACGAAAGAACTTATCCCAATCTGATCAAATTGTTCGCCGAGTTGGATGTTGAAACGTCCTTGTCTGACATGTCCTTTTCAGTTCAAGCACCGCGTGCTTGGGGTGACGAGGCCCTCGAGTGGAGTGGTAGCAATTTAGACACCGTATTTGCACAACGTCGCAATTTGATGCGTCCGCAGTTTTACAAAATGCTGCTAGACGTGCTTCGCTTTAACAAGTTGTGCACGCAAATTGCCGTGCAGCAAAACGAAAAAGCCATGCGGCAACCGCTGTCTGAGTTTTTGAAACAGCACCAGTTTGGCAAAGCTTTTCAGAACTGGTATTTCTTGCCCATGATGGGTTGCATTTGGAGTTGCCCCACCGATCAGATGTTGGCCTTTCCTGTGGCCACCATGATTCGGTTTTGTCACAACCATGGTTTGCTTCAAATCAGCAACCGGCCGCGTTGGTTTACCGTCACAGGGGGCTCTCGCAACTATGTGCAAAAAATAGTGAAAGGCATCAGTGACAAACGACTGAACACCCCGGTGCAACTGATTGAACGAGATGATCAGGGCGTCAGGGTTGTGACCCAAAGTGCCGCTGAAAGATTTGATGAGGTGGTCATTTGTACCCATTCCGATCAAGCCTTGCGCATGTTGCGCGCACCCTCTGAGTCAGAGACGAACCATCTGTCGGCCATTCGCTACCAAGACAACGTAGCGGTATTGCACACCGACGACAGTGTGTTGCCAAGTCGTCGCAAAGCATGGGCCGCTTGGAATTACGCCCGCGCTGAAAGCGAAGATCAAGAAAGCTCGCGGGTGTGCCTGCATTATTTGCTGAACAAACTGCAACCCTTGCCCTACGAACAAGCGGTGGTGGTGTCTTTAAACCCCGCTCAGAACATTGACCCCGCCAAAGTCATTCGCAGTTTTGAATATGCACATCCAGTCTTTGACCTTGCAGCCATTGAAGCGCAGAAGCATATTCAAGGCATTCAAGGACAGCAGCACACCTGGTACGCTGGTGCTTGGCTTGGCTATGGCTTTCACGAGGATGGGCTGAAGTCAGGTTTGGCCGTGGCCAAAGAGCTGTTGATGAAGGTGCAGGATTGAAAGCAGCAGACATTCTGATTGGACATGGCCAGGTGCGGCATGTGCGTCTGCGCCCTGCCCGCCATGCCTTTGACTATGCGGCCTATTTTGTACTGTTGCCCATGCGGCACCTTCAATCGAAGATGCGCCAACCAGAGTCTACAAACACGGATGCGCTGGCCTTGAATCGACCAGGACTGTTGTCGTTTTACGATGCCGATCATGGCGATGGCCGCTCACCAGAGCAAGGTGGTGCGTTGGCATGGCTAGAGTCTTTGTTGGCAGAGGCCAAGGTGCAAGATGCCGATGGCGAGATTTGGCTTCAAACATTTCCACGTGTATTAGGCTACACCTTCAAGCCCGTGAGCTTTTGGTATTGCCACCGTCAAGACCAAAGTTTGGCCGCCATTGTGGCCGAGGTGCACAACACCTTTGGCGAGAGACACTGCTATCTTCTGCATGAACCCAAGTGGGGCATCACAGCGCAAGCCGACAAAGTCTTTCACGTCTCTCCTTTTTGTGACGTGTCTGGCCATTACCAGTTCAGGTTCATGCGCACGCTGGTCAATGGCACAGAACGCATCGTGGCGCGCGTTGATCACAGCGACAAAGAAGGCCCCCTGATCCAAACCAGCCAAAGCGGCAAGTTGGTGCCAGCTACGGCCAACGAAATTCGCCGAACCTTTTGGCAGTACCCACTTTGGACCTTCGCCGTTGTGATGCGAATCCATTGGCATGCGTTGTTGTTGTGGCTTAAACGTGTGCCCTTTTTCCGCAAGCCCTTGCCCCCTGCGCAATTTGTCACCAGTGGACAAGTTGCATCCACCGTCATTTCAAAAAACAGCTGAGCATGAACACCACCACATCATCTGGCGCATCCCTTGCCATTCAATCTGCACCCATGGCCGCGCGCCGTGTGCTTCAGTTGCTTGAAAATATTGAGCATGGCACCTTGACCGTTCAATTTCCAGATCGAAGTTTGAAGATTTATGGCAAAGGCGAATTACCGCATGCGGCCATCAGTTTGAGCAACTGGAATGTCTTTTTGGCCAGCATGAAGTCGGGCGACATTGGCTTTGCAGAGTCTTACATTGCCGGTGATTGGCGCACGCCTTCTTTGAGCGACTTGCTGCGCGTGATGATTCAAAATCGCCGTGTGGTTGAAGACTTGATTTATGGCTCATGGTGGGGTCGCATGATTTACCGTGTGCGCCATTTGCTTAACCGCAATCACAAAGCCAACAGCCGTAAAAACATCCATGCGCACTACGACTTGGGCAATGCCTTTTATGAGTTGTGGTTGGACGACACCATGAACTACTCATCTGCTTTGTTTGAAGGCAACTTTAGCCTCAGCATGCAAGAGGCACAACACGCCAAGGTACGACGTGCCCTCAAGGCCACGGATGTCACACAAGGCTCACGGGTCTTAGAAATTGGCTGTGGTTGGGGCGCGTTGGCGGAGATGGCCACCATGGAGATGGGGGCGCACGTGACGGGCGTGACACTTTCGACTGAGCAATTGGCGTTTGCCAACGCGCGCATGAAGTGGAATGGCAAAGCTGACCAAGCTGACTTGCGTTTGCAAGATTACCGTGACATTGACGACGGTCCTTACGACGCTGTGTGTTCGATTGAAATGATAGAGGCCGTTGGCCAAGAATACTGGCCGACTTATTTTCAAGCGATCAGCAAACTCTTAAAGCCCGGTGGCAAGGCCTGCATCCAAAGCATCGTGATTGACGACGCTTTGTTTGACAGATACGTCAAGTCGACGGATTTCATTCAACAATACATTTTCCCAGGCGGTTGTTTGCCCAGCCCTTCTGAATTCAGAAGACAAGCCAAGTTGGCTGGTTTGGAAGTCATTGATGAGCTGAAATTTGGACCTGATTATGCAGAGACGCTGCGTCGCTGGCGTCATGAGTTCATGGCCCAAGAAGCACAAGTTTTGAAGTTAGGGTTTGACAACAAGTTTCTTCGCACGTGGGAGTTTTATTTGGCCTATTGCGAGGCGGCGTTTGACGAAGCCAATACCGACGTCATTCAGTTCACATTGCAAAAGCCAGCTTGACATGAAAACGTGGTACTTGCGTTCAGGACAATGCGTTTGCGCTTTGGTATTCATGGCCATGTCATTGACTGCGTTGGCCACGGAGTCGATCTTGCCGGGCACCAAACCTTCAAGTACCCAGCGCTACCAATTTTGGGGCTTTGAAATTTACGACGCGCGTTTGTGGACGCAACCGGGATTTTCTGTTCAGCAATACGCGTCACATCCCTTTGCACTAGAGCTGTCTTATTTGCGAAGTTTTGAAGGTGCTGCCATTGCCAAACGCTCTTTGGATGAAATGCGTAAGTTGGGCCGCATCAGTGCGGCACAAGAAAAAGATTGGCTCAAGGCCATGACCGATATTTTTCCCAACGTCAGACCCGGTGATCGTTTGATCGGTGTTCACAAACCCAACGAAGGTGCTGAGTTTTGGTTTCAGCAGCGACGTGTGGGTGTGCTTGCTGACCCACAATTTGCCAAGTTGTTTTTTGGTATTTGGTTGCATGAGGCTACGCCAGCCCCGGGCATTCGACAAGCGTGGGTCAATGGCTTATGACATTCGCATTCAGGGGTCCTCACGCAATGGGCGCCGCCTACGGCTTGCTCGCGCTTCCCTTGTCTTTTGTGGCTTTGCCAATGTATGTCAATTTGCCGCACGTGTATGCCACCCAGTTTGCCGTACCGCTGACCACATTGGGCGTGGTTTTGTTACTCAGCCGTTTGTTGGATGCATTCATTGACCCTTGGATGGGTCGTGTCAGCGATGTTTTGTACGGCAAGTCCAAGCGAGTGTTTGGCGCTGCTGCGATAGCGTTGTCATTGCTTTTAGGGCTGTCTTTTGCAGCCTTATTTTTCCCGCCGAATTTTTCTGCGACGGCCGGATACGTCGCCTGGGTTGCTGTGTTTGTCAGCCTATGCCATTTGACGTTCAGTGGGTTGAGCATTCTTCACCAAGCATGGGCCACGCGTTTAGGCGGCGACGCATTGCAGCAAGGCCGCGTCATCGCATGGCGTGAGGGCGCGGGCTTGGTGGGTGTTGTCTTGGCCTCCCTCTTGCCAGCATTGGCCGGATGGGCGCCCACCACGGTGCTTTTGGCGGTTTTGTTGGTCGCGGGTTTGTGGACATGGCGGCGCGTCTTTGATGTAAGTACGGTGCAGTTGAAGATCGAAAAAATTCAGGCCAGTCACTTGGGCATGGCCTTGCCTGTTCAGCAGCGCGTATTTCAAAAATTATTGTGCGTTTTCATGTTGAACGGCATAGCCAGTGCCGTACCCGCCAGTTTGGTGATGTTCTTTGTCGAAGATCAAATACAAGCTTCTGCGCGCATGGCACCCTTGTTTTTGGGTGTGTATTTTGTCGCGGGTGTGCTGTCGCTGCCTGTTTGGCTCATGTTGGTTCGACGATGGGGGTTGGCTAAAACATGGGCGGCAGGCATGTTGCTTGCCATTTTGAGCTTTGCTTATGTGAGCAATTTGGGTCCAGGCGATGAGTTGATGTTTCTTGTTGTTTGTCTGGCCTCAGGATTTGCATTGGGCGCCGACATGGTGGTACCCAGTGCCTTGCTGAATCGGGTCATCGACCAACTGGGTCACCGCGGTCAAGCAGAAGGCTTGTACTTGGGCTGGTGGAACCTCATCAGCAAATTCAACTTGGCATTGGCCGCGGGCTTGTGTTTGCCCTTGCTGGCCAGTTTGGGCTACGCACCTGGTGTGCAAAGCGAAACTGGCTTGAACGCCTTGTCATTGGCCTATGGTTTGTTGCCGTGTGTGCTCAAGTCATTGGCGCTGGCCGCACTTGTTTATTTTTGGATTCAACCCTCAGCCACTTTGCTGACAACACGGAGCAACTCATGAACCGACGCCACTGCTTACAAAGAATCTCACACAGCATGACAGCCCCCCTTTTGATGCGCACAGCAGGACTTGCAAGCATTGCGGGTAGCGCAAGCTTTTTGTCGGGCTGTGCAAGCCCGCAAGTGGCCGATTACGCAGCTGAAAAACCGGTGCTTGATTTGCGCACCTACTTCAACGGCATGGTCGATGCTTGGGGTGTTTTTACCGATCGATCGGGACGTGTGGTCAAACGCTTCAAAGTGGTGATGGACTGCCGGTGGCAAGGTGATGAGGGCGTATTGGATGAAGCCTTCACCTATTCTGATGGCACCCAACAGCGACGCATTTGGCGCTTGAAGGCCTTGCCCAATGGGCGCTATGAAGGGCGTGCAGACGACGTTATCGGTATGGCAGAAGGTGAAGTTAGAGGCAACGCTTTTCGTTGGCAATATACCTTGGCCTTGCCAGTCGAAGGCACGGTTTGGCATGTGCAATTTGATGATTGGATGTATTTGATGGACGACCAAGTCATGTTGAACAAAGCGGTGATGCGCAAATGGGGCGTTACTTTGGGCGAAGTCACCTTGTCATTTAAGCGCCGCACAAGCAGCGCTTTGGGTCAAACGTCATGAGCCTTGAAACAATCAAAGCGGGCCCTGGTGGATTGCCCTCTGCCACGGTGACACGTCCCTTCAGGCGCCGCTGGGGAGCCCCGCTGAACCAACCGATGGTGCAGTGGCAAGGCCGCCGTGTTTGGCTGATTGGCGCCTCAAGTGGTATTGGCTTGGCATGTGCAAAAGCCTTGCACGCTGCTGGCGCACAAGTGGTGGTTTCGGCCCGCGATGTGGGCGTTGTGTCGGCATGGGCGGAACAATGCCAGCAAGAAGGCAAGCCCATTGAATTGCTGCCACTGGACGTCACAGACACACTGCAAGTGCGTTATGCCACGCGCCAAGTTGCAGCCATGGGACCTTTGGACATGCTGCTTTATTGTGCGGGTCATTACCGAGCGCAGCGCGCAACTGCGTTTGACCTGGCAGACATGCTGCGACATCAAGATGTCAACTACAACGGATTGTTGCGCGTGCTCGATACATGCTTGCCCTTGTTTTTACAACAAGGCCATGGTCATGTGAGTTTGGTCAGCAGTGTGGCGGGCTGGCGCGGTTTGCCCAATGGCTTGGCCTATGGCCCCACCAAAGCGGCCATGACACATTTGGCAGAAACCTTGTACATGGACTTACAAGACAAAGGCATTGGTGTAAGCCTCATCAACCCTGGGTTTGTGGCCACACCGCTGACGGCACAAAACAATTTTGAAATGCCCGCATTGATGTCACCCGAAGATGCGGCAAAAGCCATGTTGCAAGGTTGGTCAGAGGGCCTGTTTGACATCCACTTTCCCAAGCGCTTTACGCTGTGGCTCAAACTGATGCGCCTGTTACCCTACAGAATGTATTTTGCCTTGGTGCGTCGTTTTACAGGACTTTGACCATGAGTACGCGTGAACGTTTTCAGCAGATCGCAGCGCACTTCGAAACCCTCACGCCCCAAAGCGTGTCGGCTTTGAAAGACTTCTACAGTGCCTCAGCCCGTTTCAAAGACCCCTTCAATGAGGTGCAAGGTATTCCCGCCATTGAGAAAATTTTTCAGCACATGTATGTGTCGCTTGACCAACCGCGATTTGTCATCACGGCACAAGTGGTCGATGGTGAGCAAGCTTTTTTGACCTGGGAATTTCGTTTTCGCTTCAAGCGCTTTGACACTCAAACGGAGCAAGTGGTGTTGGGCACCAGCCATTTGGTGTTAGATGCGCAGCAACGCATCTGTTTGCACCGTGATTATTGGGATGCTGCTGAAGAGCTTTACGAAAAGCTGCCTTGGGTGGGCGCCTTGATGCGTTGGCTTAAGAAAAGGGCCAACAGCTAAGGCGATGGGCCCTTCAAAAAAATCAGAATCAAGCTGGCAAGCTGTCAACAAAGCTAGGGCGTTGCATCAATTTGGCATAGAGCTTGTCAAGGTTGGGGTAGCTTTCACGCCATTGAATGCTTGGAAAACGGAAATCCAGATAACCCACGGCGCAGCCCACAGCAATGTCTGACAAGCTCATTTGCGAGCCAGAGCAGTAGGGTTTGTCGGCCAAGCCTTGTGACATGGCGCGAAGGGCTTGATCAATTTTGTGCAACTGGCGGTCAATCCAAGGCTGGCTTCGCTGCTCAGCAGGACGGTGTGGCCAAACGGCCTCCATGCGGGCCAACAGGGCGGCATCAAGCAAGCCGTCAGCCAGCGCTTCCCATGTTTTGACCTCGGCGCGCTCACGACCGTTGGAAGGAATCAGTTTGCCAACAGGTGACAGGGTGTCCAAATATTCCACAATGACGCGAGAGTCAAAGACGGCTTCGCCACCTTCTAAAACCAAGCAAGGCACTTTGCCCAGAGGGTTGGAGGCGTGAATGGTGGTGTTTGCGGACCAAACATCTTCGACCACCATTTGGTAGTCCAGTTTCTTTTCAGCCATCACGATGCAAACCTTGCGGACGTAAGGGCTGGTGGGGGAACCGATCAATTTCATGTGTTTGTTCTTGTCAAAAATCGCCAAAACAGGTCAATGTGACGTGCATTCTAGATGAATCGAGGGCGCTGTTTCTTGTCAGGGTCAGAACTTACAATCAGCGTATGACTTCTTCTCCTATTTCTGCCCTTTCGCCTTTGGATGGCCGCTACGCCAACAAAATCAACGCCCTGCGCCCTCTCATGAGCGAGCTTGGGTACATGCATCGACGGGTGCAAGTTGAAATTGCTTGGTTCATTGCATTGTCTGATGCAGGCTTTGAAGAGTTCAAGCCTCTTTCTTTGGGTGCTCGTCGATACCTCACAGGTTTGGTGACGCAGTTTTCTGAGCAAGATGCACTGGCCATCAAAGAAATTGAGAAGACCACCAACCACGATGTGAAAGCGGTTGAGTATTGGATCAAGTCAAAATTCAAGGACCGTCCCGAGCTTGAGCAGGCTGCAGAGTTTGTGCACTTTGCTTGCACCAGCGAAGACATCAACAACACCAGCCATGCCTTGCAACTCAAGGGTGCGCGCCAACAAGTGATCTTGCCAGCCATCGATGAAGTGATTGAACAACTGCGCAGCATGGCCCATGCGTATGCCGCTGTTCCTATGCTCAGTCGCACACATGGTCAAACCGCCAGTCCTACAACGGTTGGCAAAGAGTTTGCCAACGTGGTGATGCGTTTGCGCGGTACGCGTGAAAAAATTGCAGCGGTGCCCATGATGGCCAAGATGAATGGCGCCGTTGGCAATTACAACGCGCACTTGTCGGCATGGCCTCATTTTGATTGGGAAAACTTTTCAAAGTCGGTGGTGGAAACGCCAGAGGCACACGAAGCAGGCGCCTCTAGTGCGCATTGGGGTTTGGGCTTGTCATTTCAGCCCTACAGCATTCAAATTGAGCCGCACGATTACATGGCCGAATTGTTCGACGCATTGGCCCGCACCAACACCATCTTGATCGATTTGTCGCGTGACATTTGGGGCTACGTCAGTCTGGGCTATTTCAAACAGCGCTTGAAAGCGGGTGAGATTGGATCTTCCACCATGCCGCACAAAGTCAACCCCATTGATTTTGAAAACGCAGAGGGTAATTTGGGTTTGGCCAATGCCGTTCTCAAACATTTGTCAGAAAAGTTGCCGATCAGCCGCTGGCAGCGCGACCTCACCGACTCGACGGTGCTGCGCAACATGGGCGTGGCCTTGGGCTATTCCGCGTTGGCGTATTCGTCCCTCATGACGGGCTTGAAAAAATTGGAGTTGAACGAAGAAGCTTTGGCACAAGATTTAGATGCATCTTGGGAGGTGTTGGCTGAGCCGATTCAAACCGTGATGCGACGTTATGGCGTCCAAGGCGCCTACGAAAAGTTAAAGGAAGTGACGCGTGGCAAAACCGTGACAGCCGAAGCTTTGCATGGTTTGATCAATGGACTGGACATTCCTCAAGCCGAAAAAGAACGCTTGTTGGACATGACGCCTGGCAGCTACATTGGCAAAGCCATTGAGCTGGCCAAACGGGTCTAAGCGAGTCACGCATGGCCCTTAAATCCACCATTTATAAAGTCAATCTTTCCATTGCAGACATTGACCACAGCTACTACGCCGATCACGCCCTCACCTTAGCCCGTCATCCCAGTGAAACCGACGAACGCATGATGATTCGCTTGTTGGCGTTGTCCCTCAATGCCTACAAGCTACAAAGCGACTTGAATGGTGATGGCGTTCTGGCCTTCGGTGCAGGCTTGTCTGATCCTGACGATCCTGATTTGTCACTGCGTGACTTCACGGGGCAAACGCGCTTGTGGGTGGAAGTGGGTCAACCCGAAGACAAACCCTTGAACAAGGCTTGTCAAAAATCGGATGCGGTCATGGTGTATTGCTTTAACCACGCAGCAGAGGTGTGGTGGCGCGGCATTGAAAGCAAACTCTCACGCATGGACAAATTACAAGTGTGGCGTGTGCCTACCGAAGCCAGTCAGGCATTGGCCAAATTGGCTGAGCGCAGCATGCAAATCCAAGCCACGGTGCAAGAGGGTGAGCTCACACTCAGCAACAGTCAAGACAGCGTTCATTTGGAAGTGGCGCGCTGGAAATAACGGATGTGAAAACCAGAGCTAACCTGAATCAGGTTTGAAAGCCCAGCGGTACTTGCGCCTCTGCGGCAGCGCGGGCCAAATGCCGGTCTTCTGCTGCACGTTCGGCATAGCGATTGAAGCGCCATGACGTGCCGTCTACAGTGATGCGGCGCCAGACGCCACGCTTCTCGCCAGGGCTCATTTCTGTCCACAGTTGAACTTCTTCAAAGCTTCGGCCGCAGCCTTTGCACGCCGGGTCTCCCTGAAACGTGGAGCAAATGGCAATGCAAGGCGTATCTGGCGTGCTGGCATACCAAGCTTGCCAAGCCTCTGCTGCTGCCAGTGGCAAGGTGTATTCGTCGGCCTCTTCCTCTTTGTAATAAACCATCAGCGCATACACCTCCGCCAAAGCACGCAGCTCGCGCGGCAAGGTAATGCCATCGGGCGATGGGTTTTTTTGGCGCCAGTAATTGATTGACGCCTCGATGTCCGTGATGTGAATGCCAGCCATAAGGTCTTTGAGGAGGGATCGAGATCATAGCGGTTTGTGCATGGGCCTTGTTCCAGAGTTGTATTGCAAGCGAATGCAGGTGGCAAAACTCGACATCAACCATAAGATGGGCCCGTGAGTACTTCCTTGGTACTCAAATTCGGAAAAATCATGCACATAACAACTCATTATTCAAACGCAATTCAAATGGACTTTTGGCAAGACACATTGGCTTCACCGCAGGATTTGCTGTGGGGGTTTTCCAATTTGAGCTTCCCTACACAAGCGGTCGTCAATCTTCAAGACCATTTTGCACGCGGCATTGAATCAAACGAGCTCCACCTTTTACAAACACTTCAACTCAACCCAGAGATTAAATGGGTCGGTGTGCCAACGCCCTTTGCTTTTCTGCCGGTAGATTATTTTTAACAAGACAATGGTCAGGAACACACCATGCAAATTTGCAGCATTGCCGAAACCCAACAAGTCTGGGGTCAAGGTTTTTGGGATTTTTTAAAGTTTGATTCAGGCACCAACAATGGTGTCCGAACCGATGGCCAACCGCTTGGGTCTGGATGCGGTACAGCCTTGTTAGATGGCTTGGTGCCAGATGTCATGTTTGGCATCAACCTTCAGTCATCGTGCGCGGCGCACGACAACCGATACAACACGTGTAGCTTTGAAAAATCGGAGGCCGATACTTTGTTTCGCAGCGATATCTTGGTTGCCTGTGAATCACAAGGTGGTAACGGGCTGTTGTGCAATGTCATTGCAAGCACCTATGGTTTGGGCGTCAGTTTGGGTGGCGCTAAAGCGTATGCGCTGTCTCAAGAATCAGCGTGCCTCAATCCTTACTAGCATGCCACCTTCTTTGTTACCCCGTTGTGTTACCACCAAAGCGGCAAAGAAGATGCCTTGTGGCCAGCAACTGATGGCTGTGCTACTGGCATGTGTCGGTTCATGTACCGGCCTGCAAGCGGCAGAAGTGTTCAATGGCATTCCCCTTGAAATTGAACCTCCTTTTCTGCATGAAAAAAGAGCCATGCAATTGCATGCCGTCATGACGCCACAGCAGACCCAAGTCATTGCCCAAGCCATGTCGCGAATTGCAGCCACAGTCAATGAAGCGCATTCTGCCTCGCGTCAGGAACACCCTGCATGGCGACAAAACACCTTGGCGCAAAACATTGAATTGAGAAATGCGCTCCAAGCTTCGGGGGTCAACCCTCACGTGGGACTGGCAGTTAAACAAATTCACAATTGGAAAATCAGCACCCATCACATTCAGTTTGATGTGGACTATTACATGCCAAGTCGTGTGGGCAATGCACCAGAAATTTACAGAGACCGTTATGCCTTGACGCACTCGGCAACCAGTCCAGCTTCAAGCGCAATTTCCGACGCAGTGTCCGCCTCAGTGTCCGCCTCAGTTTCTGGCGCAGTTGCAACACCAGAGTCAGGCTGGCATTTCAGTGGCCATCCCAATGACGCGCCAATTGGCAAACTAAGCTGCCAATTTGTCAATGCTTTGTGGGTGTGTCCCATCACACCTTAGTACGCTAGGGGCAACGCACGCTTATTTTTCTTGCCGCTCTAGCATTTGCTCCCGCAACAGGCCTTGTGCAAATCGCAAACGGGCATCCACAATGGATGCTTCTATGTGATCTCCCATGGCGGGACTCAGTTTGCGCGATGCGTCTTGCGCGGCTCTAAATCGATCAACGGCGGCACCAAAGTCCATCCGCGCCAGTTGAGCTTCCCCTTCAGCTCTTAAGGAGGCCAAGGGTCGGCCTTGCGACGACAGTGCGCTTGCCAATACTTGCCAAGCTTGTGCGTCTTGAGGGTTTTGAAGCACCCAGCGCTGAAGCATTGAAATGCTTTGCGTCAAGGTTTGCAAAGTCGCTGCATGGGGAGAGGTAGCTTGTAAGCGTGCGCTGGCTTGTGCCAACAAAATTAGCTCGGGTCGTTGCCATTGTGCTGAGGCGGATGACGTCAGGTGTGCCAATGATTTCAAGACACCGCGCATGTCATCCTCTTTGAAAGCCAACTCTGCTTCAAGCAAGGTGACCAAGCGTTGCGCTGGCGCATGCTTGGCAACAGTCAGTTGAAGGCGCGCAAGCAGTGCACGTGCTTGGGCCATGTCTCGCAATTGCTTCCAAGACAAGCAGGCACCATACAAAATTCCTATTTGTTTGGTAAGGCTTTGTTTTGAAACACTGGCATCGGAGGCTTCTTGTGCCCAAGCGCGCAATGCATCAACGCCGGGTTGTGCAAAAACGCGTGCCCTGGCAGACATCATCGATTGCACAACATCCTGCTCTAAGTTCACAGCCCGTGGTGTTTGAAGTTGTTGACGCGCTTGCATATCGGCCATGCGTTCAGTGCTAAGCGGATGGCTGCGCAAATAGGGAAAGGCGCCGTTGTCATTCAAACCAGAGGCTTGTTGCAATTTGCCAAACATGGTGACAAAACCTTGCGTGTCAAAACCGGCCTCAGACATGACGCCGTAGCCAATACGGTCGGCTTCGCGTTCCATGTCGCGTGAAAAATTCAATTGCGATTGGGCCGCCATGGCTTGGCCACCCACAATCATGGCTTGTGCACCTTGTGCACTTTTGCTGGCCGCCAACATGCCCAAAATCATGGCCCCAATAAGCCAAGGCGTCATGCGCGACTGATCGCCCATAGACCGAGAAATATGCCGTTGTGTGACGTGGCTCAGTTCATGGGCCATCACAGAGGCCAGCTCATCGCGTGTGGTGACGACGCTGATCAAGCCTAAGTGAATGCCCAAATAGCCGCCTGGCAGCGCAAAAGCATTGACCGATCTGTCGCGTCCAATCAGAATCTTCCAGGCAAAACGCTCTTGCAACTCGGCAGACATGTCACCTCGTGCCTGCGCACCCTTCACCAAGGGTTGCCAAATATTTTGCAAGTACTCATCCAGAATGGGGTCTTCTAAATAGTCGGGGTCGCGGTAAAGCTCGCGTGCAATGCGGTCACCCAACTTGCGCTCTGCCGAGAGTGTGATGTCTGAGCCGTCGCCCAAAGACGGTAAATTGGACGCACTGCCAGGCAGCTGAGACCATACAGGCGTCAGCAGCATCGACAAGGCCAAGAGGGCCATCAGGGGTTTGGATTTAGACGTCGCAAGCTTCAATTAGGGTCGCCAACTTCTCAGGTGAATCTGAACACCGTATCATGCTCGATCTAAGTCAACCGTTTGTAAATGGTTTTCACCAGTTTTTTCAAATCAGTCATGCCTCAATCCTCAACAAACACCTCTTCACCCCTGACTCATTTTGATGAGCAGGGCCAAGCGCACATGGTGGACGTCGGCGCAAAAGCATCAACGCACCGAGTTGCGGTGGCCACTGGCGCCATTCAAATGTTGCCAGCCACACTCGCTTTGGTGCAATCGGGGACAGCTAAAAAAGGCGATGTATTGGGCATTGCCAGAATTGCGGGCATTCAAGGTGCTAAAAGAAC
>JBEDKQ010000010.1:0-48496 GCA_041172085.1 Pseudomonadota bacterium
CGGCAAAGAGCATGCTTACATGCCCATCAATGTGCTCGTTTTGTCCGATGCTGATTACTCAGCATGGGTCCAAAAGAAAAAAGCTGAAGCAGCGCCTGCGACAGCCAAGAATGAAGCCGCTCCAGCTGCGCAAGTAGCTCAAGCGCCTGTTTCTGAAAAGAAGTGATTAAGTTGAAAGACTGAGGTAAACCATGAGTTCCATTTCCCATTCTGACGGCGGCTTTGTCGATTCACACGCACACGATGACCACGATCATCATCCTCACGGATGGCGTCGTTGGGTGTACGCCACCAACCACAAAGACATCGGTACCTTGTACCTGTTGTTCGCGTTCACCATGTTGATGTTGGGCGGCGTATTGGCCTTGCTCATCCGCGCTGAGTTGTTCCAGCCTGGCTTGCAAATCGTCAATCCAGAGTTGTTCAATCAGTTAACCACCATGCACGGTTTGATCATGGTGTTCGGCGCCATCATGCCGGCCTTCGTGGGCTTCGCAAACTGGATGATTCCTTTGCAAATTGGCGCCTCTGACATGGCCTTTGCCCGCATGAACAACTTCAGCTTCTGGTTGATGATTCCTGCTGCGGTCATGTTGTCTTCTACTTTCTTCATGCCTGGTGGCGCACCTGCTGCCGGCTGGACTTTGTACGCACCGCTCACCATGCAAATGGGTCCTTCCATGGACGTTGCCATTTTTGCGTTGCACATCTTGGGCGCGTCTTCCATCATGGGTTCGATCAACATCATCGTCACCATCTTGAACATGCGCGCACCTGACATGCCGCTCATGAAGATGCCCATGTTCGTTTGGACATGGCTCATCACTGCCTTCTTGTTGATCGCTGTGATGCCTGTGTTGGCCGGTGTTATTACCATGACCCTCACAGACCGTCACTTCGGTACCACCTTCTTCAATCCTGCTGGCGGCGGTGACCCCGTCATGTTCCAGCACATCTTCTGGTTCTTCGGTCACCCCGAGGTGTACATCATGATCTTGCCGGCCTTCGGCATCGTCAGCCAGATCATCCCCGCGTTTGCTCGCAAGAAATTGTTCGGCTACTCCTCCATGGTTTACGCCACAGCTTCTATTGCCATTCTGTCCTTCATCGTGTGGGCTCACCACATGTACACCACGGGCATGCCCGTCACTGGTCAGTTGTTCTTCATGTACGCCACCATGTTGATTTCAGTGCCTACCGGCGTGAAAGTTTTCAACTGGGTTGCCACCATGTGGAGAGGCTCCATGACGTTTGAAACCCCCATGCTGTTTGCTGTGGGTTTCATCTTCGTGTTCACCATGGGCGGCTTCACAGGTTTGATCTTGTCCATGGCACCCATCGATTTGCAATTGCAAGACGGTTACTACGTTGTGGCCCACTTCCACTATGTGTTGGTGGCGGGTTCCTTGTTTGCAATGTTTGCTGGCGCTTATTACTGGATGCCCAAGTGGACTGGCGTGATGTACAACGAAGCACGCGGCAAGTTGCACTTCTGGTGGACACTGATTGCGTTCAACGTCACCTTCTTCCCCATGCACTTCTTGGGCTTGGCCGGTATGCCCCGTCGCTATGCCGACTACCCCATGCAGTTTGCCGATTTCAATGCCATTGCATCTGTGGGCGCATTCTTCTTCGGTTTTGCACAGGTTTATTTCTTCTTCTTCATCGTCTTGCCTTGTATGTTGGGCAAAGGTGAAAAAGCTGCCCAACAGCCTTGGGAAGGTGCTGAAGGTTTGGAGTGGGAAGTTCCTTCGCCAGCCCCACATCACACCTATGAAACACCGCCTAAGCTGAATGCTGACGCGAACAAGGTTATTGCTTAATTTCCACTCGTTACATAAAGACCAACATGCAAACTAACTTTCAGTTAATGCGTAAGCTGCTCATGGTGAGCTTGGGCATGTTTGCATTTGGTTATATGTTGGTCCCCATTTACGAAAAATTGTGTGAATGGACAGGTTCCAACGTGTTGTCACTCAGCGAGCGCGAGTCAAAAAACTCCATGAACGGTCGTGCGGGTCTGCCCCTCAATACGCAGGTGGATACTTCTAGAACCATTTCAGTAGAGTTTGACACCAACGTTCGGGGGCCATGGAACTTTGCGCCCATGACCCGCTCTTTGAATGTGCATCCTGGCGAGCTGGTCACGGTCATGTTTGAATTTCAAAACATTCAAAATCGCACCATGTCGGCTCAGGCCATACCCAGTTATGCGCCGCAGCAGGCTGCTTCTCACTTCAATAAAATTGAGTGCTTCTGTTTCAACCAGTACACATTGGCACCAGGTGAAAAGAAGCTTTGGCCTGTGACCTTTTACATCAACCCAAAAATGTCGAAAGACGTGAAAACCATCACGCTTTCCTACACATTCTTTGAAGTTGGGGGCAGCGTATGAGCCTTGAAGAAGCGGTTCAGAAGCAAAGCCCATCCTTGCTGCGCGCCTTTATCATGGTGGCGTGGTCTTTTTTCGGTATTCGCAAAAGTGCCGAGCATCGTCAAGATCTCTTAACAGTTAAGCCCGTGCAAATCGTCATTGTTGGCGTTATTTGCGGTTTGTTGTTTGTTTCGTTTTTGGCCTTCGTGGTCAATTTTGTCGTGAGTTAAGTAGGAGAAAACGCTATGAGTGCCAATTCGCACACCAGCACACCACATTACTATGTGCCAGCACCATCCAGGCATCCATTCATGGCGTCATTGGGTTTGTTTTTTGTCATCTTAGGCGCAAGCCAGCTGGTGAACGACGGTGCTTGGGGCAAGTATTTCTTGTTGATGGGCATGGTCATTTGGTTGACCACTTTGTACCAATGGTTTGGTGATGCCATCGATGAAAGCTTGCACGGTCAATACGGTGCACGCATCGACAAGTCCTTTCGCTGGAGCATGAGCTGGTTCATTTTCTCCGAAGTCATGTTCTTTGCAGCCTTCTTTGGCGCTCTGTGGTGGACACGTATTCACGCTGTGCCAAATTTGGGCGGTACAGAAAACAGCTTGCTTTGGCCCGGGTTTACGGCTGATTGGCCCAGTACTTTGGCTGGCGCTACAGCATCACCTGCCAAAATAGTTGATGAATTCAAAACCATGGGTCCTTTCTGGTTGCCTACCATCAACACAGCATTGTTGTTGACATCCGGTGTCACCATGACCATTGCGCACCATGCCTTGCGCGAAAACAACCGCAGCAAAACCATCACTTTCATGTGGTTAACCGTGTTGTTGGGCGTCGCCTTCTTGTGCTGCCAAGCCTATGAATACATGCACGCCTATGCAGACCTCAACTTGAAGTTGTCGTCTGGTATTTATGGCTCTACGTTCTACATGTTGACTGGTTTTCACGGCTTCCACGTGTTTGTGGGCATGTTGATGTTGTTGGTGATTACTTTGCGTTTGCAAAAAGGCCACTTCACGGCAGACAGTCACTTCGGTTTCGAAGGCGCTGCTTGGTACTGGCACTTTGTTGACGTGGTGTGGTTAGGCCTGTACGTTGTGGTGTACTGGTTCTAATGTGACCCCCTCAAAAAAGCCCCTACAAGGGGCTTTTTTTTTAACCATTCATGGGAATGCCAGTGGGTTGAATCCAGCCCATGGCATACGAGAAGATAATGGTTAAAAAGAGCAAGACTGATATGCCAATGCGCCAAGTTAAGGCATTGGCCATGCGTTTGGCCTTCTCTTGTTCGCTAGGACCGCCGCGTACCATGAACAAACCCGCAGCAAGCAGGCTACCAATGATGCCAATCAAGGCAATGATGATCCAAATTTTCATACTGCTATTATCCTTTCAAATGACCAGCACCGTGCAAACATCGATATCGGCAACATGAACATGAATGCAGACAGAGTTACAGGCGCGATGTTTTCCAAAACCTGGTTCGTCATCCTTTTGGCAACGCTGGTGGTGTCGGGTGTTACAGCCCGCTTGGGGTTTTGGCAGCTGGGTCGGGCGCAGACCAAAGAAGCTCTCAATGCCATCACCGAATCCCGTCAACTTGAGCCTGCTTTGCACACCGAAGATTGGACCGCATTGTCAGCCCTTGCCCCAGACACCTGGTTGCAGCGTCGTGCTGAAGTAGAAGGAAAGTGGCTACCGCAATACACCGTGTATTTAGACAACCGGAGTATGAAATCCCAAACTGGGTTTTTTGTGCTCACACCCTTTCAATTGCCCAATGGCGCTGTTTTGTTGGTGCAGCGGGGTTGGGTTGCACGAGATCGTGCGCGCAGCGATTTTTTACCACCCATTCAAACGCCGCAAGGCCAGATCAAAATCCAAGCGCGGGTGGTGCCATCACCCTCTAAGTTGATGGAGCTGGGTGAACCTGCCCCCGTCAAAGAAGGGTTTAATGTCCTCAGGCAAAATATTGACCTAGAAGCGTTTGGCCTTGAAACCAAACTCCCTTTGCTTGCAACACTCCAGCAAACAAACGATGCTTCTGATGGTCTGGTCCGTGAATGGCCCAAATCAATTTCGGGTGCCGATAAAAATCGTGGCTATGCCTTTCAGTGGTTTGCTTTGTCTGCTTTAGCCCTCGTTCTTTTTGCATGGTTCCAAGTCTGGAAGAAAATAAAACATGTCTGACCCCAAAGCATCTGATGACCTGAAGCCAATTGGTTTAACGGTCTACGATCTACCCCAGCAGACGTCAAGTTCACTGTCTGATTCCTCGCGTACGCGGGGTGGTCGTGTGTACATGATGTTGGTGCTGTTGGCCTGTGCTGCACCGGTCATCCTGTCTTACCTCACCTATTACGTCATACGGCCCGAGGGACGTGTTCACCATGGTGAATTGATCGAACCTCAGCGTGCCTTGCCTGTATTGAGCGCCAAAGATCTTCAAGGCGCAGAAGTGCCACTGGCCAACTTGAAGGGCCAATGGTTGTTGCTTGCAGTTGGCTCTGGCGAATGCGCTGAAAGGTGTGAACGCCTTTTGTTTGTTCAGCGTCAATTGCACAAATTGTTGAACAAAGAGAGTGACCGTTTGGACCGACTCTGGTTTCTCACCGATCAGGCAAATCCCAAGGCAGAACTCTTAACGGCCATTGAGGGTGCAACGGTTTTGCGTATGCCTTCAGAGCAACTGGCCCAATGGTTAACGCCTGCCAGTGGTCGTGCGCTTGAAGACCACTTGTACCTCGTCGATCCCATGGGCAACTGGATGATGCGTTTCAATTATCCTGAAGATGCCAAAACGGTGGTCGACATGAAGCGCGATGTCGAGCGCTTGCTGCGCGCTTCAAAATCTTGGGACAAACCAGGTCGTTGATCAATTTATGAAATCAAAAACTATCGCAACGTGGCTTACCTTTGTGTTGGGCCCATTTGGCATTCATCGCTTTTATTTGAAGGGCATGCAAGATACCCTAGGATGGTTCATGCCCATACCGACAGCGCTAGGCGTTTGGGGTTTTGAGCGCGTTCAAGCCTATGGCCTTGACGACACCTTGAGTTGGGTCCTGTTGCCAATTTTCGGAATTCACATTGCAGCTTGTAGTTTGCAAGCCATTGTCTATGGCTTGTCTACGCCAGAAAAATGGAATGCGCAGTTCAACCCTGAAGCAGACGCCAAAGACCTTGCCGGTAAAAGCAGCTGGTTCACAGTGTTTGGCATCATCATCAGCTTGTTGGTGGGAACTGCAGCTTTGATGTCCGCCATTGCCTATGGCACGCAGCGTTACTTTGAGACTCAGCTAGATGCGCAAGAAAAGTTGGCTGCGCAAAAGTCGACAACGTCTTTTGTTTCTGTCACCCATTTGTATGTTTAACAGGCCATCAGTTGACTTGCCTTTACGCTAACATTTAAACTATTCAGCATGAGCCTCAAAATCGTTATTTACTCAAAGTCTGCGTGTCCACAATGTGAGTCCGCCAAAATGATCCTCAAAACGCGTTCATTGGCGTACGAGGAAATCAAAATTGACGACGAAGCCGAGCGCATGGCTTTTTATGAAAAGTGTGGCCCTTCTGTCCGTCAAATGCCGCAGATTTTCATCAATGATCAGCGTGTAGGTGGATTGGCAGGATTGCAGGCAGCTTTGGCGCAACTCAGCCAGTAATGAACGCCAATCAAATTCAAAATGGCTTGGTCCTATGCATGATCTTAGGATACGCTGCCACTGAAGTGATCAGCCGGCGTTATAAAAACACCGTTCACGCCACCGCCAACGACACCAAGCTAGAACTGTTCATGTTCATCAGCTTGCTGGCCATCACGCAACCTTTGGCCATGTTGGCTACTGCCAAGCTAGGTGCTTGGTTGGCGCCTGACTACAAAGGTGTCTTGGCTAATATGCCCTGGTGGGGCATGGTGGGCTTGCTGCTGGTGTGTGATGACATGACGCAGTATTGGTGGCACAGGCTCTCGCATTCACCCCTGTTGTGGCCTTTGCATCGCGCGCATCACTCCGCTGCCTACATGAGCATACGCGTGACGTTCCGAAACAACTTTTTCTACTACCTCATGATGCCCGGTTTGTGGTTGGCGGGTGCTTTGCTTTATTTGGGCGTAGGTGGTTTGGTCTATGCACTTTACATCACGGTCAAGCTGACCGTTATTTTGGGCGCTCACTGCGCATGGCGTTGGGACGAGCCCTTGTACAAAATTCCAGCCTTGCGTCCTTTGATGTGGGTACTTGAGAGAACCATTTCTACGCCTGCTACCCATTGGGCGCACCATGCCATCACCAACACAGATGGTGTGGGCCATTACAAAGGCAACTTTGGTAACTTGCTGTTCATTTGGGACATCATTTTTGGGTCGGCACACATCACCCAAAAATACCCAGCACAGGTGGGTTTGAAAGACGATCAATTGTTTGGACAAGAGCATTGGTATCACCAAATGTTCTTTCCTCTTTTTCAGTCCAAGCGTGAATACACCGCCTTGAAGTTTGGCGGCAAAATTTACACAGAGGACAAGTAAAAAAAGGGCGCTCAGCGCCCTTTCTTCATGAATCCCTGAACAGGGCTTCGATGCTTGAAAAGCTCAAGCAGGCTTCTGTAGTTTGTCTTGTGTTTTGTGCAAGAAGTCACTGGCATCATGACGCTCGTGCAACTGCATTTCAAGTGGGCCCATCACGCGGTTGACCATGCGGCCCCGCTGAACTGCTGGGCGGGCTTCAATTTCATCGGCCCAGCGAATGACGTGGGTGTATTCGTGAACCTGCAAAAACTCGCCCGAGTCGTAGCGCTCGCCTTTGGCCAAACTGCCGTACCAAGGCCAGATGGCCATGTCGGCGATGGTGTACTCGTCACCGCCAATGAAACGATGATCGGCCAAACGGCGATTGAGCACGTCTAGCTCGCGCTTCACCTCCATGGCAAAGCGGTCAATGGCGTATTCAATTTTGGTGGGCGCATAAGCGAAGAAATGGCCGAAGCCGCCGCCTAAGTAGGGCGCACTGCCCATTTGCCACATCAACCATGACATGCACTCGGTGCGCTTGACCACATCGGTGGGCAAGAAGGCTTTGAATTTTTCAGCCAGATAAAACAGGATAGAACCCGATTCAAAGACGCGAATGTCTTCGGGCCCACCGCAATCCAGAAGGGCGGGAATTTTGGAGTTGGGATTGACATCAACAAAGCCGCTGCTGAATTGCATGCCTTCATTGATGCGAATCAGCCAAGCGTCGTATTCAGCGCCGCTGTGACCCAATTCAAGCAACTCTTCCAACATCACAGTGACTTTGATGCCGTTGGGCGTGCCCAATGAGTAAAGTTGCAAGGGGTGTTTGCCGCGGGGCAAAGCTTGCTCGTGTGTAGCACCTGCTACGGGTCGGTTGATGTTGGCAAAACGGCCACCATTGGCCTTTTGCCAAGTCCAAACTTTGGGGGGAACGTAGGGGGAATCAGACATGCATGACCTCATTGAAATTGGGCTTAAGCGTACACGAGAAAGACGCCTAAGCACACGAGGAAAAACACGGACTTCTTTAGGTGAAGGCAATGCCTAGCGCCGTTGTGACTAAAAAAATGCAGAGTGCCCCCGTCATTTTTTGACCATAGTCTTTGCCGCCGCTGATAAAACTCAATGCAGACTTGGAAACAATGCTGGCCGCCAGCACAGCCAAAATGCCCCATCTGGCCAGAGAAGGCACCGGCACCGCGGGATCGACAAGCTGAGAAACGCTGACAGCAGCAGCATGAATTTCTGCAAAACCTACCACCACGGCAGAAACGAAAGTACCCGCTTGACCGAACACAAATCCCATCCAAGTGGAGAGGAGGCTGATACTGCTGATGCTGAAAGCAATCATGAGCACATGCGACATTTCAAACGCACGTTGGCTTTGGGTGATGGCAAAATTCAACGGCAGCTGATGTCGTTTAAAGAGTGCAATGGCCATACCAAGAAGCGCCAGCGCACCAAAACAAAGAGGCACTGCCACCGCTTGAAGCAGCGGCATGGAACTGGCCCCTACAACCAGCGCAAACAAAATGAGAGACGCCAGGGTAGAAAGCAAAGCCGAGGCGCAGGCTACACCTGTCAAAGCGGGTTCTTGCTTGCATTTTTTGCCTAAATCCATGATGACCGCTGTAGAGGAAATCAGGCCAGACAAAAGACTGGCAATGGGCAAGCCCCATTGAACACCCTTAAGACGAATGGCCAGGTGACCCAACATGCCCGTGAACATGATGATGACCACCACTTTCCAAACGGCAAAGGGCTTCAAAGCCCCCCAAGGATCGATGGCTTGTTGTGGCAACAATGGCAGCACAATTAGCGCTGCAGAAAACAGAATGAGGGCATCTTCCAATTCAGTTTCGGTTAACTACTCTTGGCTGAATTGACGCAGTGGTTTTTTGAGAAACAAAAGCACTGCAACTGCAACGCCCAGTGCAGCGGCCAAATCGGTTGAATGAACAGCCAATCCGCCCAACAGCACGGTCAATATCAACGACACCTCTCCGGTCATACCAGGATCGGTGGTGTAAGACTTGTAATACCCCACGCCAATCAGAATGCCAGCAATGGCCAAGGCAACACCAAAGATGCTTGGCCCTAAGCTAAATGCCACAGCACCCATCAAGGCTGCCACGGTGTGTGTTCTGACGCCTGCCATCATGACGCCGGGTTGATGAAGTCGCTCTCTTACAATGCCAATGAGAAAACCCACGCCCGTCGCGGTGAGAAAACTCAAAGTATCGTTGGGGAGGTTCATTGAAGCATCTTATGCCTCAAAGTGCGGCCTGTCTGCGCTCTGTTTGCGCTTTGTTTGCGCTCTGTTTGCGACCTGTCAATTAAATGTGTAGCCGTCCATTGCAATGACATAGTTGCTAATGCCTCTGAAGAAGGCTTTGGCGCTAGCACCTTTACCAGCGGCACCCATGGCAACAAAAAGTGGCAACAGGTGATCTTCAGTGGGGTGAGACCTAACACCTTCGGGGGAGTGCTGACGATAGTCAATCAAATTTTGCACATGATGGCCCGTCACTTGAGCTTCTACCCAGTCGGCAAAAGTTTGAACGTAGGCAGGTGTGCGACCACCCTGCATGGCAGCCAGTCGTAAATCACTTAGGTTGTGGGTGATGTTGCCAGAACCAATGACCAAGAAGCCTTGATGCGTTAACTCCTCCAAAGCTTCCCCCATGGCCAGGGCATGGGCCGTGCCCGCATGACTTTGGATGGACACCGCAATGACAGGGATGTTGGCATTGGGAAACATCTGGCGCAAGGGCGTCCAAGCGCCGTGGTCTAAACCACGTGTTGAATCCGTGTTGACTTGTTTGAAACGTTTTTGCAGTGCTGTCAGCACCTCTAGCGCCGCTTCTGGGTTTCCGTTTGCAGGATATTTGATGCGATAAAGCGCTTCTGGAAAACCATAAAAGTCATAAATGGTTTCAAGCTTGGTGGCTGTGCTGACGGTAATGACTTCTGTATCCCAATGTGGGCTGACAACGATGATGGCACGAGGTGTTGGCAGAAGGGCTGGCAATTGGGCCATGGCTGAACCTGCTGCGCCTGGGTCGAGGGCAAACGTAGGAGAGCCGTGAGGCACAAAGAGGCTGTTTTTGAGTGGTTCCATGAATACGGTACAGCTTGCTGAAATGAGACATCCTTTAAAATCTAAGCATATGTTAGCTTCAAAACCATCCTCCTCAGTTGTTGCTTTTGCAAGCCCACAAGACATGGCGCTCAAAATTCGCCAGAAGAGCCAACTCAAGGGGCGACAGGTCGACGAACTGTCTTTGGCTGAGGTTGGTGCACTTTTACCATTGGCTGATGAAGCACTGAGGCAGCGCCCTGATTTGCTAATTGAGCATCTGCACAAAATCAATGACACCTATCGAGGCCTGCATGAGCGCCACTTGGTGGCATTGGCCAAGTTGATGAACATTTCTATGGCCGAGGTGTATGAGGTGGCCACGTTCTACCATCACTTCGAAGTCTTTCCCAATGGCGAGCAAGCGCCAAAGTTCACTGTAAGGGTGTGTGATGGGCTCAGCTGCGACATGGCAGGCGCCACCACCTTGCTTGGCAAGTTGCAAGCGGCCATTGGCACTGACAACATCAAAGTCGTTACAGCGCCCTGTGTGGGCCGATGCGAACAAGCGCCAGTTGCGGTGGTGCATCAACACGAAATTGGACATGCGTCGGTCGACAATGTTTTGCAAGCGGTTCAAGCCAATGACATTGAAGCGGTGGTGCCTGACCCCATAGATTTCAATGCGTATGTGGCCGAAGGTGGCTACGA
Source organism: Pseudomonadota bacterium (assembly GCA_041172085.1). Taxonomy (GTDB): domain Bacteria; phylum Pseudomonadota; class Gammaproteobacteria; order Burkholderiales; family Burkholderiaceae_C; genus Limnohabitans_A. Next base: position 10,693 of record JBEDKQ010000010.1, read on the forward strand.
ACTGCTCCAATCTTTGGCCAAGGGTCAAACAGACACGGAGGCCGTTCTAAAAGCCATGGAAGATTCAGGCTTGCGCGGCTTAGGTGGCGCAGGATTTCCTGCTGGCCGCAAGTGGCGCATTGTGAGCGAGCAAGCTTCACCTCGATTGATGGCGGTCAACATTGACGAGGGCGAGCCGGGTACCTTCAAAGACAGAACGTATTTAGAGCGCGATCCGCATCGATTTTTAGAAGGCATGTTGGTGGCAGCGCAGGTGGTGGGCATTGACGCCATCTACATTTATCTGCGCGATGAGTACCATGGCTGCCGACAAATTTTGGAAGCAGAACTTCTTAAGCTCCAAGCCAATCCCCCCGTTGACTTGCCCAAGATTGAATTGCGCCGCGGAGCCGGTGCGTACATCTGCGGCGAAGAGTCGGCCATGATTGAAAGCATTGAAGGCAAACGCGGAGAACCGCGCATGCGGCCGCCTTATATTGCGCAGGTCGGTTTGTTTGGCAGACCCACGCTAGAGCACAACTTTGAAACGCTTTATTGGGTGCGCGACATTGTGCAAAAAGGACCTGAATGGTTCTCTGGTTATGGGCGTCACGATCGCAAAGGTTTGCGCAGTTTCAGTGTCAGTGGACGTGTCAAGAAGCCAGGCGTAAAGCTGGCGCCTGCAGGCATCACCATTGCTGAATTGATTGAAGAGTATTGCGGTGGCATGCAAGAAGGCCACAATTTTTACGCCTACTTACCCGGTGGCGCTTCCGGCGGCATTCTTCCAGCGTCTTTAAAAGACATTCCACTGGACTTTGACACTCTTCAACCCTACGGTTGCTTCATTGGTTCAGCGGCGGTTATTGTGTTGGGCCACCAAGACTCAGCGCGCCATGCGGCGCTCAACATGATGAAGTTTTTTGCACACGAAAGCTGCGGGCAGTGCACGCCCTGCCGAGTGGGCACCGCCAAAGCCGTTCAGTTGATGCAAGCCCCTGTGTGGGACAGCAGCACCTTAGAAGATTTGAATCAAGTGATGACAGACGCTTCCATTTGCGGTTTGGGTCAAGCGGCACCCAATCCTGTTCGGTGCGTTCAAAAGTATTTTCCACAGGAGATCATCTAAATGAATGCGCCTGTGTCCAAAGAATTGTTGGCACCGCCCACTGTCGAATTTAAGCTCAACGAGCAAATCGTGGTGGGCTTCGAAGGCGAGTCCATCCTCAATGCGGCCAAGCGTCATGGCATTGACATTCCTCACCTTTGCTACAAAGAAGGCATGCGCGCAGATGGCAATTGCCGTGCGTGTGTGGTCGAAATCAAGGGCGAGAGAACGCTGGCGCCCAGTTGCTGCCGCAGCGTGACACCAGGTCTTGAGGTGTTGAGCCAAAGTCTTCGGGCTCAAAAAAGTCAAGAGATGGTGTTGGAGTTGTTGCTGTCGGACATGCCTGCGCAAGGCCATAAGTGGACAGAGACAGGACAGCATGGCGAACTGAGTGACTGGGCGCAAGCCATGAATGTCACAGTCAGGCCAGAGCTGCAAAGTCTCCAGCGCCAACAACCCAGTGCAGATGTCTCTCATCCTGCAATGGCCGTCAATTTAGACGCTTGTATTCAATGCAACCGTTGCGTACGCGCCTGCCGCGAAGAACAAGTGAACGATGTCATTGGCTACGCACATCGCGGTGCGCACAGCCAAATTGTGTTTGACTTGCAAGACGAGATGGGCAGCAGCAGTTGTGTCGCTTGTGGCGAGTGCGTCCAAGCATGTCCTACGGGTGCGCTCATGCCCAAGTCGCAAGTGGGCTCGCAAGTGGTCGATAAGAAGGTGGACTCTGTCTGCCCCTTCTGTGGTGTGGGGTGCTTGCTGACCTACAACGTCAAAGACAACCGAATTGTGAGTGTGGAAGGACGAGATGGCCCGGCCAATCACAATCGACTGTGCGTGAAAGGCCGATTTGGGTTTGATTACATCCAACATCCTCAACGCCTCACAGTGCCGCTCATTCGCAAAGCGGGTGTACCCAAGGAACCGCAAGCCATTCAACATTTGAATCGCAATGCAGCCCATTGGTCTGATGTATTCAGAGAAGCTACGTGGGAAGAAGCACTGGCCTTTGGTGCAGGAAAATTAAAACAATTGCGCGATGCGCATGGCCCCAAATCTTTGGCTGGTTTCGGTTCTGCCAAGGGCAGCAATGAAGAAGCCTACTTGTTTCAAAAGTTGGTACGCACAGGCTTTGGCTCGAACAACGTTGACCATTGCACGCGCTTATGCCATGCTTCTAGCGTCTCTGCATTGTTAGAGGGCGTAGGATCTGCTGCGGTCAGCAATCAGGTGAACGATGTTGAGCATGCCGGTTTAATTTTTGTCGTTGGCTCCAACCCCACAGCCAACCACCCAGTGGCCGCTACTTGGATGAAAAATGCAGCCAAACGTGGTACCAAAATTGTACTGGCCGATCCACGCGTGACTGACATTGGCAAACACGCATGGCGCACCTTGCAGTTCAAGCCCGACACCGATGTGGCCATGCTCAATGCCCTCATCTACACGGTCATTGAAGAAGGCTTGGTCGATCAGGACTTCATCCAAACAAGGGCCAGCAATTACGAAGCCTTGAAGCAAAACATTCAGGGCTACAGCCCCGAAGCCATGGCGCCTATCTGCGGCATTCCTTCAGAAACACTGCGTGAAGTGGCGCGCGAATTTGCGACCAGCAAAGGCTCGATGATTTTGTGGGGCATGGGCGTGAGTCAGCACGTGCACGGCACTGACAACGCACGTTGCCTCATTGCCTTGGTGACTGTGACCGGTCAAATTGGCAAGCCAGGCTCTGGCCTACATCCCTTGCGCGGTCAGAACAATGTACAGGGTGCCAGCGATGCGGGTCTGATTCCCATGATGTATCCCAACTACCAGCGCGTGACCAATCCAGAGGCTCGCGATTGGTTTGAAAAGTTTTGGAACACATCACTGGACAAGCAACCCGGCTATACCGTGGTGGAAATCATGCACAAGGCCTTAGCCGATGACGCAGATCCCCACAAAATTCGCGGCATGTATGTCATGGGCGAAAACCCCGCCATGAGCGATCCAGATTTGAACCATGCACGGCATGCCTTGGCATCGCTAGAACACTTGGTGGTGCAAGATATTTTCATGACCGAAACCGCGTGGCTGGCCGATGTGGTTTTGCCTGCAACGGCATGGCCAGAAAAAACAGGCACCGTGACCAACACCGATCGCATGGTGCAAATGGGCCGGCAAGCTGTAGAGGCGCCCGGCCAAGCCAAAGCCGATTTGTGGATCATTCAGCAAATTGCCAAGGGCATGGGCTTGAATTGGCAGTACTTAGGCGAGCACCATGGTGTGGCAGAGGTTTATGAAGAAATGCGCCAAGCCATGCATGAAGTGATCAGCGGCATTTCATGGGATCGCTTGGCGCGCGAGTCCAGTGTCACGTACCCCTGCCTGACAGAAGACGACCCGGGCGAGCCCATCGTGTTCAAAGACCATTTCGCAACGGACGATGGCCGGGTTCATTTGGTGCCAGCTGACATCATTCCTGCCAATGAGAGACCCGACGCGCAATACCCCTTTGTGCTGATCACGGGCAGGCAGCTCGAGCACTGGCACACGGGTAGCATGACGCGAAGAGCCACCGTGCTTGATGCCATTGAGCCTGAAGCAACGGCGTCTTTGTGTGGTGCTGATTTACTTTCCTTGGGAGTGAATGCTGGCGACGTCATCACATTGGCCTCAAGGCGAGGCGAAGTGTGTTTGCGGGTTCGCCGTGACGATGGCACACCGCAAGGCGCCGTGTTTGTACCCTTTGCTTATTACGAGGCAGCTGCCAACTTAATGACCAACGCTGCCCTTGACCCGGTTGGCAAAATTCCCGAATTCAAATATTGCGCCATTGCTGTGAAGGCCGGCGGGCAATTGTCGGAAGCTGTAGGATTTTTTCAAGCGCCTGCTTGAGGGCGTTCTAGTTGGTAACGCTCATGCCCTGCGCGACGCAAATCGCAAGCGGGGCAGGTGTTGCAGCCGTAGCCCCAAGCATGGCGGTGGGTGCGGTCACCCAAGTAGCAAGTGTGCGTTTCTTCTTCGATCAAAGAAACCAAATCCTGTCCGCCTAATTCCTCTGCCATGGTCCAGGTCTGCGCTTTGTCGAGCCACATCAAGGGTGTCTCGAGCACCAAGCGAGTGTCAAGGCCCAAACTCAAAGCCACTTGGAGCGCTTTGAGGGTGTCGTCACGACAGTCTGGGTAGCCAGAGTAATCGGTTTCGCACATACCGCCCACGATCATTTTGAGTTGGCGACGGTAAGCGATGGTGGCGGCAAAGGTCAGGAACAACAAATTGCGGCCAGGCACAAAGGTGTTGGGCAAGCCGTTTTGCTGCATCTCAATGGCTTTGTCGGCTGTGAGAGCCGTGTTGCTGATTTGACCCAGCAAGCTAAGGTCTAGCATGTGGTCTTCGCCAAGCTTGTGGGCCCACTGCGGGAATTGTTGTTTGATGCCGTTGATGAAGTGTTCGCGGCAGGCCAATTCAATGACGTGCCGCTGGCCATACTGAAAGCCAATGGTCTCAACGCGCTCGTATCTTTCGAGTGCCCAAGCCAAGCAGGTGGCAGAGTCTTGGCCACCTGAAAACAGAACCAGGGCAGAAGCGTTGAAGGCAGTCATTTAAATTGCGCAGAAGCTGTAGTTCTGGCAATTTTATTTCTTTAACAGGTGCTTGCGCCGGATCACATCAATCCAGACCGCCACAATGACCACGGCACCAATGGCCATCATCTGTTTGAACTGAGAGACTTCCATCAAGTTCATGCCATTGCGAATCATGGTGATCAACACAGCGCCTAGCAAGCTGCCCCAAATGCTGCCGCGGCCACCAAACAAAGAGGTGCCGCCCAAAATCACAGCAGCAATGGCATCGAGTTCAAACATTTGCGCCATCTTGCCGCTGGACGAATCCATGCGGGCCATCAACACGATGGCACCCAATGCACAAGACAAACCCGAGATGACGTACACCCCCAGCTTGTACCAACGGATGTTGATGCCGACTTGGCGTGCGCCCATTTCATTCGAGCCCATGGCGTAAACATAGCGGCCAATTTTGGTGCTCGACAAAATGAAGGCCATCACCACAAAGAAGATGCCTGTGATGAGTGTGGGCATGGGGATGCCCAACACTTGTCCGTAGCCCAAGAAGGGCAGGGGATCGGGCAATCCAGCGTTGTCAAAGCCGCCCGTCAGGTCAAACGCCAAACCGCGCCACAAAGTCAGGCCACCCAAGGTGACGATGAAGGCAGGAATACCCACGAACGCCACCAGGTAGCCATTGAACAAACCCACAGCAGCGCCAATCCCCAATGCCACCAACATGGCCGCATAAGGATCAACGCCCACCTTGATCATCAAGTGGCCGGCCACTGCGCCGGCCAAGGCGGTGAGCGCGCCCACCGCCAAATCCACGCCGCCCGTCAAGATCACAAAAGTTTGACCCCCCGCCAACAAGGCAATGACCGAGGCTTGCACCAAGATGTTGGACAAATTGCCGGTGGTGAAAAAGTAGGGCGAAGCCACTGTGAGCAGTGCGCCCAATACGAGCACTGCCACCAGGGCGCCATACCATTCTTGTCGGGTGATTGATTTCATGTCTGAGAGCGATCGTGAATTACTTGGCTTTGACTTTCATGAACTGACCCACGCCGGAGTCGGCTGCGAATTTGTCCACGTTGGAGGGCAGCACCAAGAATGAACCGGTGTCGATGCGGGCTTCAACCTTTTTGCCTTGTGCGGCAGCGACGGCAGTTTCCACGCCCACTTGACCAATCTTGGCCAACATTTGTGCCGCGTTGGCTTGTTGCCAGCCTTGCTTCATCATGTCCAAGCCGCCGGGTGAACCGTCAAAGCCTGCGATCTTCACGTCACCGGGCTTCTTGCCTGCTGCCATCAGCGCTGCTTTGGCGCCTAAGGCACCGCCGTCCCAAGCGCAAGCAATGACCTTGGCATTGGGGTTGCTGCGAAGGGCGGCTTCCACGCCGTTTTGTGCCATGGTCTGGTCCCATGTGGTGGGCACTTCCACAATTTTCACGTTTTTACGGACTGCATTGAGCGCATCAATGAAACCTTTTTTGCGCTCTTGGCCTGTGGACTGACCTTGATCGCCCGTCACGTAAATCACGGTGTCGCCATCTTTGATTTCACCGGCGGCCCACTTGCCTTGCACGTTGGCAGCTTTGATGTTGTCGGTGGCCACATACGATGTGATCTTGGCACCCGTGATGCCTGTGTCGACTGCCACCACTGCAATGCCAGCTGCCAAGGCTTTGTTGATGGCGGGGGCAATGCCTGCTGAATCCACCGGGGCGATGGCAATGGCATTCACCTTGCGTGTGATCATGTCTTCCACGATGGCCAGTTGTTTGGAGAGCTCGCCTTTTTCTGCCGCCAACTCAATGAATTTCACGCCAGGTGCAGAGCCAGCTTTCTTGGCGCCACCGTTGATCAGAGTCCAACCTTCGTTGGTGTTGCCGTTGGTGATGTAGGCCACGGTCACGTCGGCCGCCATGGCCGAGGTGAACAAAGTGGCTGCCGCTGCCGCAATGGCCAAACGGCCAAAAGTACGTTTTGTGATCATGGGTCCGTTGTTTGAGGTGAAAAAGCCAGAAAACTCTTTTTCTGGCCGCGGGTGTATTTGAAACGAAAAGCCGACTAAGTAAACCTAGTAGTTTTACTAATGCAATAATTTCAAAAACCCGCGATGCTTGCGACCCATGGAAAGCTTGTGCGCGTGCTGCGCGCCTTTGGGACCTTCAAAATGTCAAAAACTGTTTTAGAAATCAACCACTTAACCAAGCACTACGGGGGCGTGAAAGCGCTCACCGATGCGCATTTTCAGCTGTTGCCAGGAGAGCATGCTGCCATCGTGGGGGACAACGGCGCAGGTAAAAGCACCTTTGTGCGGCTCATCACCGGTGTGGAGCAACCCAATGAAGGCGACATCTTGTTGGAGGGCCAGAAGGTAAGTTTTGCATCGCCCTTGGACGCACGCGATCAAGGCATTGAGACGGTGTACCAAACCCTGGCCTTGGCCGAAGACTTGGATGTGCCCGCCAATATTTTCTTGGGCCGTGAAATCACCCGCTTGAACTTAGGCCCCCTGTCCATCTTGAACCACAAGGCCATGCGCGAACAATCGGCCAGCATGTTGGCCACCACGGGTGTGAAGATTCAAGACATGTCCGAAAGTTTGCGGGGCATGTCAGGTGGCCAGCGTCAATGCGTGGCCATTGCGCGGGCTGCTGGCTTTGCCAAAAAACTGATCATCTTGGATGAACCCACTGCAGCATTGGGTGTGCAAGAAACTGCGCGCGTTGAGCAAATCATCAAAGGCTTGAAGCAACAAAAAATCCCTCTGATCATCATCAGTCACAACTTGCGGCAGGTCTTTGAATTGGTCGATCGTATTTGGGTGTTCCGACAAGGCCGCATCGTTTGTAACAGACTGACGCGCGAAACTAATCCCGAAGAAATTGTGGGCTTGATTACGGGTGCCATCGATCCAACTTCTTTGAAATCAGAAGAGGCAAATGCATGTTGAAAGGAATCGATCCGCTGCTAACGCCAGATCTGCTCATGCACCTGAGTGCCATGGGACATGGTGAGTGGGTGGCGGTGGTGGATGCCAATTTCACAGCCAATTATTTGAGTCGTGGCAAGCCTGTTGTCCGTATTCCCGGACACTCACTTGAGCGAGTTAGCAGGGCTGTCTTGTCGGTCTTGCCACTGGCGGCGGATGTCGCACAGCCCGTGGCCTACATGCGGGTGTGTCAAAAAGCAGAAGGCTACGCAACGCCTGCCCAGCAAGCGGTGATTGATCTGTCTGTGGCTGAGGGCCTCGAGCCTGCCCAAATTGAATCCGTGGAGCGTTATGCTTTTTACGAGAAAATCAAAAGTGCAAGCTTGATAATACAAAGTGGTGAAGGTACCGCTTACGGCAATGCGATGTTTTGTAAAGGTGTGATTCTATTTTGAACAAAGGCGTTTCTTCACACCGAATGCGTGGTTCAAACCACGTGGGCATGCGGCAGTTCAACGAGCGAATTGTGCTTCAAGCCATTCGTCACCATGGTGCAATTCCCAAAGCAGATTTGGCACGCCTGACGCAACTGTCTACCCAAACGGTGGCCATCATTGTGACAAGACTGATGGAAGAAGGACTATTGGTCAAGCAAGATCGGGTGCGCGGCAAAATTGGTCAGCCCTCTGTGCCATTGTCCTTGAACCCGCACGGAGCCTTTAGTGTGGGCATTCAAGTGGGGCGTCGCAGCCTTGAGTTGCTGGTGGCCAACTTTTGTGGTGAGCAAGTTCATCGCATTGAAGTGCATTACGATTTTCCTGACCCCGATACGTTGTTTGCAGCCATATCCAAGGGCTTCAAAACTTTCGAGAAACGCATGGGTGAGCAATGGGCGCGCGTGGTGGGCGTGGGTTTAACTGCGCCCTTGTCTTTGCATAAATGGGCTGACCTGATGGGCGGTGATGCAGCGATAGCACTGGCCAGGTGGGAGCACATTGATTTGCAGTCCCGCGTCCAACAATTGACGCCCTTGCCAGTGGTCTTCGCAAAAGATACGACAGCTGCATGTGTGGCAGAACTCTTGCAAGGACGAGGCCGATCTATTCGCAGCTTCCTCTATGTGTTCGTTGGTACCTTCATCGGCGGCGGTCTGGTCATGTCGGGCCACATCATCAATGGCGATCGTGGCAATGCCGGCGCCATTGGATCCTTGCCCACAGGCTTGTCAGAAAAATCTCGTATGCCACCCCAGTTGTTGCAAATGGCATCTGGTTGGCAATTGGAACAGGCCTTGATTGAGGCAGGCCACAATCCTTTGTTAGTGCACCAAGACGCCATCATGGACAAGGCATACGACGCCCTGACAGGACCCTGGCTGGCGCAAGCCAGCGAAGCCTTGGCAATGTCGGTGGCTACGTCAGCGTCCTTGCTCGATTTAGATGCTGTGGTGCTCGATGGTTCCTTGGGTGTGCCACTGATGACAGCCCTGATGGCTGCGACGCAGAAAAAGCTAAGTCAATACAGGTTTGATGGCATTCATCAGCCAGACTTGCTGAAAGGTCAGGTTGGCGCGCATGCGCGTGCCATGGGCGGTGCTTTGTTGCCTATGCACAGCCAATTTTTTCCAGACAAAGATATTTTCTTGAAACAAGATCAAAGTTAGTTTCTGTTGTCCGTTAGTGCATTAAGCCTTGTAATAAACAAGTTGATGACTGGTGGCCAATAGCTGCTGTGAGTCACTCCAAATTTCAGCCGATTGGTCGTGGTAGCCCATGCCAAACCTAGATGCACGGGCCAGTCCCAACACGTGCTTTGAGCCTTGGCTTAGCAACATGTGTGTATCTGCATGAAAGTGCGTGGTGAGCGAGATGGTTCCTGCAGGAAACCTGCCTTGCCGACGCACAAAAATTCTGGGCACAAAAGAGTCACACATTGACGTGAGAGATAAAAAATCCAAAGGTCTGGGTGGATCGTCTTGAACCCAAAACTCTGTAACAGCATCGAGTTCATGGTTTGGCTGCTGGCCATCTATCATCAAACCTTTGAGAGGCCGGAGGTCATATCTGCGAGTCCACTCTGGCGCTTTGGAGGTATCTGCGCGCGCTAATTCAAGTGCTGGGGTACGCATTGGAAATATGATTTCTGTAGACTCCCAAGTGTCACGACGAATTGCAAAAACAGCGCTGCCTGTTGTGGCCACTTCGCCATTGTGCTGAATCAAATTCAGTGACCAGTGTTGGGTTGAGCGATTGGTTCGGACGGGCTTCGCTTCAATGGTGAACGGACCGTCCTCGATTGGGCCTGCAAAGTTGACTGTGAGGGAGATGGGGTCACCAATGCGTGCCGGATGCTGCTGAATGGCGTTCAGCAAAACAGCAGAGGTGATGCCGCCAAATGGCCCCACCATGTTGCCGTAAGCAGTCGATGTATGCCCAAGCCATAGGCCATCAGATTGTTTTGTGAGCTGAACCGCATGGTCAAAGGGGTGAACAGTTGTAGACATAAACACGAAAAAGCTGTCGAAAAACCAAGACTACCAGTAAACTTTTAAGACAAGGTGAATCAAGGTGACACCTTGATTCGATCCCAGATTGATGCATCTATACCTCCTAGAGGATTGACATGACTTTGCCACTCTTAGATTTTGTGGTCATTGGCGCTGGCATGGCTGGGGCCTCCATCGCTTACAGATTGGCGCCTAACGCCAGTGTGGTTTTGTGCGAACGTGAATCGCAGCCCGGCTATCACACAACAGGGCGATCGGCGGCCATGTTCATGGAAAGTTATGGCCCCCCTGGCGTTCGGGCATTAACCCGTGCCAGTCGTGTTTTTTATGAGTCACCGCCCCTTGAGTTTTTTGATCAAAAACTGCTTAAGCCACGCGGTGCTCTGTATGTGGCACGAATAGATCAAGGTGCTGCACTTGATGATGCAGAAAGAGAGTTAGTGCAAAGTGTGCCAAATCTAGGAAGGCTGTCTCCGGCTCAAACTTTGGCACTTGCGCCTTGCCTCAAGGCAGACAATTTGTTGGGCGCCTTGTGGGATCCAGATTCTCAAGACATTGATGTTCATGCGTTGCTGCAGGGGTTTTTGAAGGGCTTTAAGCAAGCTGGTGGACGCTTGCAATGCAATGCTGAATTGACTGAAGCCAAGCATGAACAAGGCCATTGGCACTTGCGTTTTCACAATGGCTCCGAGTTGCTAGCTAAATGTGTTGTCAACGCAAGTGGTGCGTGGGGTGATGTGGTGGCTGGCATGTTTGGAGCTCAGCCCATTGGATTGGTGCCAAGACGTCGAAGTGCATTTACCTTCAAAGCCCCCGAGGGTGTGGCTTTTCAAAATTGGCCCGCTGTGGTGGGCATAGAAGAAGACTGGTACTTCAAACCCGATGCAGGTCAACTGTTTGGTTCTCCTGCCAATGCAGATGACAGTTTCCCTCACGATGTATTGCCAGAAGACTTGGACATTGCATTGGGGATGGACCGAATCATGTCGGCAACCAATTTACAAATCAGTAAGCCAAGCAGCCAGTGGGCGGGTCTGCGAACCTTTGCGCCCGATGGTGAAATGGTGATTGGCTTTGACGATTCTTGCCCGCAATTCTTTTGGCTAGTGGGGCAGGGTGGCTATGGCATCCAAAGTGCGGCGGGTTATTCCAGTTTGGCGGCTTGTTTACTGATGAACAGAACACTTTCGGCTGATCTACTCACATGCGGTGTACTTAAAGAGATGTTTGATGTGAAAAGACTGCGTTCTTGAGAGACTTAAATTTGCCCTGCACACCAAACAATGGCTGGAAAAGTAGCCAACCATGCCCAAAAGAAACGGTTCAAGCCAAAGAACCAAAACACCAAGAAGTGAAAAAATGCGGCGATCAGGCAAAAGGCCGCTGCCAAACGCGTGTCTAGCAAAGCCAGAGGGGCTAGACATTCCCAAACAATGAAGGCCCAAGAACCCAGAGCAGCCAACCAAGGTTTGCGAAGCCAATGATTGGCGCTAAGCGGTCCATGAATGGCTGCATTGAGAAAGATGGTCATGGCGTTACCGTTGCGCCATTCACGCCTGAGCAACTTCACCGAGCCCGATAAGAAGTAAGAGGTGATGGACTGGAGGGTGATGTACCAAAACCCCGCTCGCCATCCTAACTCGGGACCCGCAAAATGGCTCACGATTTGTGCCATCAACAAACCTGTAAGGACCACCAAGGTCATGAAATCGCTGCCACCATTGAATGCGCCACGCCATCGAATGAGGATGGCCAAATTGCTGATGAATAAAAAACCAATGTTGATCAAGTTACTGCCATGGGTTGCTAAAGTGATCAGCGCGATACCTCGCAACACTAACAAGGCACTGAAGTTGTGAGGCAGAAACAAGCCGTCAAGACAGTGACGCATCCAAAGCGTGGGAATGTCCTGCCGTTGAATTGACCACACCCATAAGCCATCACCTAACATGGCCGAACGCATTCGCCAATATTCAAGAGTCTGTATGCCTACATTGATAGCAAACAACAATTCGAGGCTGCGAACAGCCCATAGCGTGTTGAAGGCGAAGCTTGAGGTCCAGTCCAGCATCATGTGCGTGCCGCTACAGGCGAGGTCATCATGACGTGGCTGTGCAGGGTTTCTGAGGGGCTGTCCATCAACATCCGCAATTCAAATTGTGTATGCGTGTGATCTGGCGATTCGATTTTTAAGATGCCTCCGACAAAATGCGCCACCATTTGATAGCTTACGAATGTGCGTGGGTCACAGCCCTCTGGGGCATCGTTCAAATCGGCCCAGAAATGATCGATCAAATTTTGTTGGGCCAACCCTAAATTGGTTTGCGGGTTGTGAAAAAGATGCCAAAAGCTTTGTGTCGTTCGAGGGTAAAGGTGCACCCAGTCGTCCCAGATTAATGCTCCCTTTGAGTTTGTGGTGGCCGCACGTGCAAAAAGATGAGGCACGTAACCCACAGCATGGAAAAATTTCCAATTGGGGAAAAAAGAGCGGAGCAAAAACAGCCACGGCCCCCGCACAACGGGGGTTTTGTAGAACAAGGTGAGTGCAAGCACCAAGAAATAGCCGATGACCCAATAAATTGTCATGTCACGAGAAAGAACGATGCAACAACATGGCTGTGTAGATGGACGACATTCTATTCATGAATGTCGCTTCAGATGAATAGTTTCGGTTTAGGATAGAACCATGAAAATCTTGTCTTTATTGCCTTGGGCCGACTGGCTTGCCATGGCCATGTTCTTTGGCTTGTGGATTGGTTATGCGTGGTTTGCAAGAGTTAACGGCAAACGCAACATGACCCTAATCGCCACCACCAACCATTTTCGGCAATTGTGGATGATGCAAGCCACTGCGCGTGACCCGCGCATGTTGGATGGCTTGATTACTCAAAACCTTTCGCAAACACCTGCATTTTTCTCTTCCACATCAATCATCATCATCGGTGGTTTGTTTGCACTTTTGGGAACAACCGATAAAGCGGCAGACTTGGTTCGTGAAATTCCTTTTGCAGTTCAGACCCCTTTGCTTGTATTTGAATTAAAAGTGCTGGTGTTGGTTGGAATTTTTGTCTATGCATTTTCCCGATTTTCTTGGTCCATGCGGCAGTACACCTTCGTCGCCCTGGTCATTGGCGCCATGCCACCTCCTGAGGAGTTTACGGAAGGCCGACACGATCGCATCAAGTTTGCAGAAAGGGCGGGCAACTTGGTCAGTGCAGCGGCTGAAACATTCAACGACGGACTGCGAGCGTATTACTTTTCATTTGCGGCCATGGCTTGGTTTTTTTCACCGATTGCTTTGGTGCTTGCCACGGCTCTGGTGGTTTTAATTTTGTATGGACGCGAGTTCAAGTCTGAAGTGCTTGAGGTATTGAGGGATGAAACCTGAATGTAATTCCACTTTGCGAATTTGTTTATGAATCCAGTGTGAGCATTGAAGAAGTTCAAAACGTGGGCCAAAGTGCATTGGGGCAGCGCTTTATTGTGAACTTGAATATAACGGGGCTGCGTCATAAATATTTAATGAAATTGAAATGTCATTGAAACCAAGGCCTAGCAACATCAACTTCTAAGTTACGTACAACTTGGGAGACCCAGATGAAAGAATTGCCAAACCCGACATTTCCTATCTCACAAATCGTTTTGCCACGGGGGTCACTTCATCCAAGCCCTCAAAACCATAATGATCCCAGCAGCCACAAAATTTCGAAATCTTTCATTGCAGTTAGCTGGGCTAAGCATCAAGATGAAGTAAGAGAAGCGCAAAGGCTTCGATACGAAGTATTTGCAAATGAGATGGGTGCGAGATTGCCCGCTACATTGGCGGATCACGACATTGATTTGTTTGATGACTATTGTGAACATTTGTTGGTGCGCGATGGTCAAACAGGATCTGTCATTGGCACCTACCGCGTGCTGACGCCTGCTCAAGCTAAGCGGGCGGGCAGTACTTACTCCGATACTGAGTTTGACCTCACCAGGCTTCGTTTCATGCGCGATCGCATGGTTGAACTCGGCCGAAGCTGTGTTCATGCGAATCATCGCCACGGGGGCGTGATTTTGGCGCTTTGGGGCGCCTTGTTTGAATTCATGTCACGCAATCAACTGGACACCATGATTGGCTGTGCCAGCATCCCCATGCTGCACAACGGGGTAATCAGTGGTGATGTCGCTGCGAGTGTTTGGCGGCAGCTTAAAAATGAAGCACTTGCCTCAGTGGCTTTTCATGTGCGTCCACGCTTGCCATTGCCTATTGGTGAATTGAATTCTCAGCTGGATGTGGATCCTCCGGCCTTGATCAAAGCTTACATTCGATTGGGCGCAAAGGTTCTGGGAGAGCCTGCATGGGACCCAGATTTCAACACTGCCGATTTACCCATGATGATGCGTGTGGCTGACTTGCCCCGCAGGTATCGCAAACATTTCGAGGCCGTTTGATGCGATACGCTAAATACGAAACTGGTCAGGAACATTACCTCGATTCCAATGTCTGGGTAACACGTTCCAAAACGCATTACCGCTCTATTTTTATTTCAGATTTGCATTTGGGAACACCAGGCTGCCAAGCCGAAGCTTTGCTCTCGTTTTTAAAAATTTACACATGCGACAACTTGTACTTGGTTGGCGATATTGTTGATGGTTGGCAGTTGAGACGCAAATGGTATTGGCCACAAAGTCACAACGATGTCATTCAGAAGTTACTGCGCAAAGCAAGGAAAGGATGCAAAGTGGTGTTTGTGCCTGGCAATCACGATGAATTTGGCAGACACTTTTTGGATCACTCGTTTGGCGGCATTGAAATCAGAGAAGAAGCTGTGCATGTCACCGCGGATGGCAAGAAGCTGTGGGTCATACATGGCGATTACTTTGACGGTGTCATTCAATGTGCCAAGTTTCTTGCTTATGTAGGCGACAGTCTGTATGAATTCACTCTAAAGCTGAATCGATACTTGAACCACTTAAGAGCCAGAATGGGATTGCCTTACTGGTCCTTCTCTGCTTATCTCAAATTAAAGGTGAAGAAGGCTGTTAATTTCATTTCTAATTTTGAAGTAGCTGTTGCGAATGAAGCCCGAAAACTGGGCTATCAAGGGGTAGTGTGTGGCCATATTCACCACGCAGAGATTCGAAACATCGATGGTATTTTGTATTGCAATGATGGTGATTGGGTAGAAAGCTGCAGTGCCATGGTTGAGCACGCTGATGGTCGTCTGGAGATTCTGAAATTCAACGCCAATGGCAAATCTTTGGAAACAGGCATTGTCACTTCGAGTCTTTCAGATGCTAAGTCCGAATCAGATCAATGGGTGACTGCATGAAACTTTAGCTGGTCACTGAGGTATGAATGCACCAGGTCAACCGTGTCGTGACCAAGCTGGTAGAAATGGAGTCTGAGAAAATAGATGCCGTTCAGATTGCTACAAAAGGGCCGTTAAGCTGGGCCGCACGAAGAGACCATAGAAACGTATCTGAAAATGCCCTTTGAAGTCTTAATGGCTGATTCGCGTCAAACAGCCAGAGATTGCGCATACGACTACAGTTGGCAAAAAGCCAGGCATATTTTTGTCAGTGATGTGCGGTTCATCAAAGTTTAATTCATTGAATTCACATATGGTTGCACCAATTCTTCATTGTCTTGTCATCAAACTGACATGTCGAATTGAAACAATGAATCCCAACCAAAGTCTCTACTTCGTGGGGCATTGCCAAATAAATACACAGGGAGGTCACCTTGCTTGGACCAAGTTCAAATGAAATTAAGCGGTCTGGTCAGACTGATGTGACTCTCTTGGACAGAGATGAGAGCATTTTGGCTTTCAATGAGCGTGTACTTGATTGGGCCAAACGTCCAGAAGTGCCTTTGCTAGAGAGACTTCGGTATCTGTGCATTGTTTCATCCAATTTGGATGAGTTTTTTGAGGTTCGTGCAGATTTGCACATGTCTGCATTCAGGTCTGATCAGACTAAAGGCCCCTACAGAAAAGATACTTTTCACGGCTTGTATGAGCACGCCCGATTGGTCGTTAATGAGCAGTACAGGTTGTACAACGATGTGTTACTGCCCAAGTTGGAAAAACATGGCATCAAAATACTCTCGCACGGTGAGCGATCGACCGTACAGCGAAAGTGGGTAGCAGAATACTTCCAGCGGGAAGTTCGTCCATTGTTGGTACCGGTCGGCTTAGATCCTGCGCATCCATTTCCTCAGGTCGCCAATAAATCACTTAACTTTATTGTCCAATTGTCTGGAAAAGATGCTTTTGGAAAAACCAATGACATCGCGATCGTTAAGGTCCCAAGAGTCTTGCCCCGTGTGATTCCATTGCCCGCCAAAGTTGCGGGTAAAAATGTCTCGGTGGTGTTGTTGTCCAGTGTCATTCGAGCGCACCTGACGGATTTATTTCCCGGTCGCGAGGTTGTGCATTTCTCGCAATTTAGAGTGACTCGAAATTCTGATTTGTCGGTCGATGAAGAAGATGTTGAGAATCTTCGAACCGCCCTGAGGCGAGGTCTACAGCATAGGCAGTATGGTCAAGCCTTGCGCTTGGAGGTGTCAGACAGTTGTATGACGCACCTGTCAGAATTTTTACTTAAACAGTTTGATTTACCTGAAAGCGCTTTGTTCCGTGTGGCGGGGCCTGTTAATTTGGTTCGTTTGAGTCAATTGATCGATTTGGTCAATGAGCCCAAACTTTTGTTTGCACCTTATAAAGCGAGCTTCCCTAAACAATTGACCAAAGGCGCTTCGATCATGGCGCGAATGCGCCAGGGCGATATTTTGATTCATCAGCCTTTTGAAAGTTTTGATGGCGTATTGGCTTTCCTAAAAGAAGCTGTCGAAGATCCGCAGGTATTGGCCATCAAACAAACTATTTATCGCACGGGCAGCGATCCAGTCATGATGAATCTTTTGCGCGAAGCTGTTCGCCGCGGAAAAGAAGTAACAGCTGTTGTTGAATTAAAAGCACGATTTGATGAAGAAGCCAATATCAATTGGGCAGAGCAATTAGAGGCGGTAGGTGCACAGGTGGTATACGGCGTGGTGGGCCTTAAAACGCACGCCAAGATGCTGTTGGTGACTAGAAAAGAAGGTCGTACTTTAAAACGTTATGGCCACATGTCTACCGGTAACTACAACCCACGTACGGCCAAACTCTATACAGACCTCAGTTACTTGACCTGCGATTCTGCAATGACTGCAGACATGGACCGTCTGTTTGTGCATCTTGCCAGCCCATCTCGCTTAAGCCGTATGAGCAAACTCATGACTGCGCCATTTCATATGCAGCGAAAATTAATTGAAAAAATCGATCAAGTGGGCTTGGCTGCTTCGCAAGGCTTAAATGCCAGGGTAGTGGTCAAAATGAATGCATTGACAGACCCAAGCCTCATTGGTGCGCTAATTCGAGCGGGTCAACAAGGTGCACAGATTGATCTGATTGTGCGAGGCGCTTGTATGCTACCAGCCGCAGTTCCGGGCTTGACTGACAACATTCGTGTGAGATCCATCATTGGTCGCTTTTTGGAGCATTCACGTGTTTTCTATTTTGAAGTAAATGATCAGCAAGAATTGTATTTGTCCAGTGCAGATTGGATGAGTCGAAACATGACACGTCGCATTGAGCTGGCGTGGCCTGTGGTTGATCCGATCCTCCGCAGACGCATCATTGACGAGTGCTTATTGGCCTATCTCTATGACACGCGCAATGCTTGGACATTAGAAGCAGATGGTCAGTACCATCGTGTAGAAAAAAATAGTCATAAGGTTCAAAGTGCACAGTCGTTGTTGATGCAGCAATACGTCAGCACCTCTTGATTTTGGCGGGTTGCACATGGATTTGATTTTTTGGCGCCATGCCGATGCACTTGACGCAGTTGAAGGTCAAGAGGACTTATTGCGAGCGCTAAGTTCTAAAGGTGAAAAGCAAGCATCCAAAATGGGTACTTGGCTGGACCGACAATTGCCTGAAGGTGTCCGTGTCATGTGCAGTCCAGCCACAAGAGCTGAGCAGACTGCCCGCACCTTAGGGCGCAAGTACAAGTTGAAATCAGAGCTTTTGCCCGACGCATTGCCTGTTGAGTTATTGGAAGCTGTAGGATGGCCTCATTCCAAAATGTCTGTTGTCGTTGTGGGGCATCAGCCTGTAATAGGGCAGTGCATTGCCTATTTACTGGGTATGCCAAGTAGTGAGTTGCCCATTCGAAAGGGTGCAGTTTGGTGGTTGCGCAGTCGCGTGCGTGATGGCGTTACGCAAACCGTGGTTGTTTGTGTTCAAACACCGGAACTAATTTGAAACTTGAACTGCCAATTTGTTTTTAGCCAAGCTTCGCATTCTTCTTGCAGTAAGTGGGCTGATTGGGGCCACAGTTGTGCCCATGTTTGTCTGCAATGCATCACAAATTCAAGGCCATCTGCAGAGCGTTGAAACTCAAGACCCTCTAAGTCCGGCTCACGTCTTGCGTGACAC
This sequence comes from Pseudomonadota bacterium, assembly GCA_041172085.1. GTDB lineage: Bacteria > Pseudomonadota > Gammaproteobacteria > Burkholderiales > Burkholderiaceae_C > Limnohabitans_A. Next base: position 29,246 of record JBEDKQ010000010.1, read on the forward strand.
AGAATAGCAGCCAATCTCAGGCTAAGGAGCTGGCACACAAAGTCGTCGTCGCGCAAATCGGCTTCCAATTTTTTAAGTTTGCCACGGTGCCCCAAAATTAATTGACTCAACCTGTGCAACTCTGACATAGAAAATCCGGTCAAGTCGGCGTTGCCTAAAATGTATGCACCGTGTTTATGAAAATCGCTGTGCGAAATTCGCGTACCAATTTCAAGCAGTTGTGCAGCCCAAGTTAACTTTTTTTCAATTTGACTCTGTCGGTTGTTCTTTTTAGAACCTGCCGTCTGAAGGCTTTGAAACAGCCACCGGGCTGTTCTTGAAATCCTGTCAGCTTGTGCCAAGTCAACTGCAAAACGACTGGCCAATGCTGTCACCATGCTACTGCGTAAATCAGTGTTTGCGTCTCGGTCTAATCGATCGAGCAGATCCTGCAGAACACCCTGTCGCAGGGCGCCTTGCGCGGCTTCCATCTCTTCGATGCCAAGCAAATCAAAAAGAGCGTACAAAATGGACAAGCCACCGCCAATGACAGGTTTGCGATCTTCTTTTACACCTTCTAATTTAAGGGCGTCTGCATTGCCAGCCTTGATGAGTTTTTCTTTAAGCCAGTCCAAGCCTTCTCTGGTAATTTTGCCCACCGGCCAACCTGCAGATGCCAAGATATCCGCGACAGCGCCAACTGTGCCAGAAGAACCATAGGCCGTTTCCCATGCATGGCGAGGGTAAAGACTCAATGCCTCGTCCAGAACAGCCTTGGCCGCAATTTCAGCCTTGGTAAATGATCCGTTGGTGAACACCCCATTAGCGAAGTACTTCATAGACCACTTGACGCTGCCAACTCTGTAAGACTCCATCGTGCTGGGTTTGTATGCACGGCCCAAGATCATTTCAGTCGACCTTCCGCCGATGTCAATGACCAAGCGTTTCTCGTTGGACTGAGGCAAACTGTGCGCCACCCCAACATAAATCAGGCGTGCTTCTTCTTTGCCAGAGATGACTTCGATGGGAAAGCCCAAGATGGTGGTGGCCTGAATCAGAAAAACTTCCCGATTTTTGGCCTCTCGTAGAGTTTGGGTGGCAACTGCACGAACAAATTCAGGCTCAAAACCAGACAACCTCTCGGCAAATCTAGCCAAACAGTCCCAACCACGTTGCATAGCTTCTTTGGAGAGCATGCGGTCGGCATCCAAACCACTGCCTTGCCTGACGGTTTCTTTGAGGTAGTCAACCCGACGGATATGGCCATCTTCGTAGACACCTATTTCTAGGCGAAAGCTGTTAGAGCCTAAATCTACGGCTGCGACAAGTTGTCCGTTTTGCATGGGGGCGTACTGCTCAAGGTGTGTCAGGTGGGAAAGACTGCATTCTGTGTCTGTTTTTTGTCATTTTCATGACAATCCGCAAAATCATGGATTTAAGAGGTGTTTGCCGCTATTTTTTGGTAGAAATTAAACAGAAAAGCAGGGAATTTGACATGAATTTGTCACAATCGGTCACTAAAGTTGGCTTGTGACTGATGTACGCCAAGGGGCTTATCGAAGTCATTTATCTCTGAGTTTCAACCTCTGAATCAAGGATTCAACATGCTAAAGATCAAAACTTGGGTGGCTGCTATCGGATTGTCCGTGCTCGCCACGACTGCAATGTCTGCCGAAATTACAGGTGCAGGCGCCACATTCCCTTTCCCAATTTATGCCAAATGGGCGGAAGCCTATAAGGCTAAAACGGGAAACAGCATGAACTACCAATCAATTGGTTCATCCGGCGGCATCAAACAAATCAAAGCCAAGACAGTTGACTTTGGTGCGACTGATGCGCCTGTGAGCTTTGAAGATTTAGAAAAAGACGGCTTGGTTCAATTTCCCGCCATCATTGGTGGTGTCGTGCCTGTTGTGAACATTGAAGGTATCAAGCCAGGACAATTGAAATTGACAGGTGAGTTGTTGGCCGATGTGTTTGCCGGTGTCATTGCCAAATGGAATGACAAGCGGATTGCTGACATGAACCCTGGCGTTGCGTTGCCTGACGCGCCAATTACAGTTGTCCACCGCGCCGATGGTTCTGGCACAACAGCTGTGTTCACAGACTACCTGGCCAAGGTCAATGCCAACTGGAAATCAACTGTGGGTGCTGGTGCTGCTGTGAAGTGGCCAGCAGCGTCTTCTGTGGGCGGTAAGGGCAATGAAGGCGTGGCTGCAAACGTCAGCCGAATTAAAAACGCGATTGGTTATGTTGAATATGCCTATGCGAAGAAAAACAACATGTCTCACTTGAACTTGCGCAATCAAGCTGGCCAAATTGTGGCACCTGATGACGATACTTTCGCAGCAGCATCCGCCAACACAGACTGGGCCAAAGTCCCTGGAATGGGTATTTATTTGACCAATGCTGCTGGCGCCAAGTCTTGGCCCATCACCGGCGCATCTTTCATCTTGATGTACAAAGATCCTGCCAACAAAGCCAACTCTGCTGAAGTGATGAGGTTTTTTGACTTCGCATTCAAAGAAGGCAAGAAAATGGCGGCTGATTTGGAATATGTGCCTATGCCTGATGCAACAACTGAGTTCATTCGTAAAAACGTTTGGAACAAAATTAACGTTAAGTAAAGCGCATGCTTGGTTTTGAACGCTTCTAGAAAATAGACATGAACAATGCAGACGACTTGATGACTTCGCACCGCCAGAGCGTATTGCGCTGGCAGCGGTGGCAAGACTTTTTCTTTGAGAAAACCACTTTGATATTTGCCTTGTCCACCTTGGTGGCTTTGACGGGAATCATCGTCTCATTGTTTGTCAGTTCCATGCCAGTGTTGCAAACATTTGGCTTGAAGTTTTTTTACACCATCGAATGGGACATCATCAATTCTGAATTCGGGGGATTGATTGCTATTTTCGGCACAGTGGTGACAGCCACGATTGCCATTGTGATTGCCTTGCCACTTAGCTTTGGTATCGCTGTATTTCTAACTGAAACATGCCCGATGAGTTTGCGCCGACCTCTGGGCACAGCCATTGAATTGTTGGCAGCAGTGCCCTCCATCATTTACGGTATGTTTGGTTTGTTTGTTTTTGCGCCTTTGTTTGCGGAGTATGTTCAGCCTGCATTGGCTTCCACCTTAGGACAAATTCCTGTGATTGGCATTTTATTCACGGGGGCCTTCAATGGCATTGGCATATTGGCAGCAGGTCTTATTTTGGCCATGATGATCTTGCCTTTCATTGCCTCTGTGATGCGCGATGTGTTTGAAATCGTGCCGCCTATTCTTAAAGAATCGGCCTACGGCATTGGATGCACGACATGGGAAGTGGTCACCAAGATAGTGCTGCCTTACACCAAAACGGGGGTTGTGGGCGGTGTCATGTTGGGGCTGGGCCGCGCTTTGGGTGAAACCATGGCAGTGACATTTGTGATTGGCAATGCGCACAAGCTTTCGCCTTCTTTGTTCTCCCCTGGCAACTCCATTGCCTCCACCTTGGCCAATGAGTTTGGTGAAGCCGAGCCTGGCTTGCATTACTCGTCTTTGTTTGCTTTGGCCTTGGCGCTGTTTTTGATTACGTTGATCGTATTGTCGTTGGCCAAATGGATGCTGATGCGTGCAGAAGCCAAGAAAGGTTTGAAAACATGAGCAACATGGACCCTGGCATTTATGCTCGCCGAAAGCGCGTTAATTTGATCGGCATGGTGTTGTCCATGTCTGCCATGGCTGTTGGCCTTGGTTTTTTATTTTGGATTTTGAGCATTTTGTTGTTGAAGGGCTTTTCGGCTCTACATCTCTCGATGTTCTTAGAAAGTACCCCAGCGCCAGGATCTGACGGCGGTGGGTTGGCAAATGCCATTGTGGGCAGTCTCATGATCGTGGTGTCTTGTTCATTGATCAGCACGCCTATTGGTGTACTTGCAGGTGTTTATTTGTCTGAATACGGCGATCGCAGTCGATTGGCATCTGTCACGCGCTTTGTCAATGACATCATGTTGTCTGCACCATCAATTGTGATTGGCTTGTTTGTTTATGCCATGGTGGTTGTGCCCAGCAAGCATTTTTCAGGTTGGGCGGGCACTGTCGCCTTGGCTTTAATTGCAATTCCAGTGGTGGTCCGAACTACGGAGAACATGTTGAAGCTGGTACCTGTGAGCTTGCGTGAAGCGGCTTTTGCTTTGGGTGCGCCCAAGTGGAAAGTTTCTACTGCCGTGGTTTTGAAAGCAGCACGCAGCGGTGTGATGACAGGTCTGCTGTTGGCATTGGCCCGTGTCAGTGGTGAGACTGCACCCTTGCTATTTACAGCACTCAACAATCAATTCTTTAACATGGACATGAACAAGCCCATGGCCAATTTGCCAGTTGTTATTTTCCAATTTGCCATGAGCCCTTACGAGAACTGGGTCAACTTGGCTTGGGGTGGCGCGTTGCTCATTACCCTGACTGTCTTGACACTCAACATCATTGCCCGTGTTGTATTTCGTGAAAAAGTAGCTGCCTAAAAAATATTCAACTCATCATGAATTCAAAACCCCTATCTAACGAAACAATCTTAGAAGTTCGTGACTTGAACTTCTATTACGGCGCATTCCAAGGTCTGAAGCACATCAATCTGAAAATCCAAAAGAACACGGTGACAGCGTTCATTGGCCCTTCTGGTTGTGGCAAGTCCACATTGCTACGCACGCTCAATCGCATGTATGACCTGTACCCTGGTCAACGTGCTGAAGGCGAGATCTTGTTTGATGGTCAAAATATTTTGGACCCTAAACAAGATTTGAACTTGTTGCGCTCGCGCATTGGCATGGTGTTTCAAAAGCCAACACCGTTTCCAATGTCTATTTACGACAACATTGCATTTGGCGTAAGTTTGTATGAAAAGCTGTCACGCAGTGACATGGATGACCGTGTAGAGTGGGCTTTGCAGAAAGCAGCGATTTGGGATGAAGTGAAAAACAAACTCAACCAAAGCGGTTTGTCTTTGTCTGGTGGCCAACAGCAGCGCTTGTGTATTGCACGGGGTATTGCTGTGAAGCCTTCCATTTTGTTGCTAGACGAGCCAACCTCAGCTTTGGATCCTATTTCAACAGGTAAGGTGGAAGAACTGGTTCACACCTTGAAGAGCGAATACACCGTGGTGATCGTGACTCACAACATGCAACAGGCTGCGCGAGTGTCCGATTACACCGCCTACATGTATTTGGGTGAGTTGATGGAGTTTGGTGAAACTGACCAGATTTTCATGAAGCCTGCACGTCAAGAAACAGAAGATTACATTACTGGCCGTTTCGGCTGATCAGGAGACCATAAAAATGGATAAGCACATTTCAAGTCAATTTGACAACGAGTTGGGTAGCGTATCTAGCCGAGTGCTTGAGCTGGGTGGCTTGGTTGAGTCGCAAATTCGCCACGCTGTTTACGCTTTGTCACATTTCGACAATGAGGTCGCCGATCAAGTGATCGCGGGCGAAGAAAAAGTCAATTCAATGGAGGTTGAGATCGATCGAGATTTATCTTCCATCATTGCGCGCCGTCAGCCAACAGCGCGTGATTTGCGTTTATTGATTGCAATCTCAAAAATGACCGCCAACTTAGAACGTGTAGGTGACGAGGCAGAAAAGATTGCACGCATGGTAAAAGCCATTGGCGCCAGTGGCAATGCACGCTTCCTTCCTGCATCAGAATTGCGAATCGCTTCTGATCTGGCGTCAGGATTGCTGCGCAAAGCACTCGACGCTTTTGCGCGATTAGATGTGACTGAGGCGGTGAGCATTCTCAAAGAAGACGATTTAATTGATGCTGAGTTTGACGGCTTTGTGCGTAAATTGGTCACTTACATGATGGAAGACCCGCGCACTATCTCTGCCAGTTTGGATTTGCTGTTCATTGCCAAGGCCATTGAGCGGATTGGCGATCACGCCAAGAACATTGCAGAGTTCATCATTTATGTGGTCAAGGGCGCCGATGTCCGTCACATTGCGTTTGCTGATGTGGAGTCTGCTGTCAAATGAGAAATTTGCCACGCATTTTGATTGTCGAAGACGAGCCGGCCATTGCTGAACTCATTGCTGTCAACTTGCGTCACAATGGATTTCAGCCTTTCTGGGCCATGGACGGAGTCACAGCACAGAAAGAGTTGGACGATGTGTTGCCCGATGTGATTTTGTTGGACTGGATGTTGCCAGGTGAAAGTGGTTTAACCTTGTCTAAAAAGTGGCGGAATCATTCCCGAACCAAGGACATTCCCATCATCATGCTGACTGCACGCAGTGAAGAATCAGACCGTGTGTCAGGCTTAGATTCAGGCGCAGACGACTATATTGTGAAGCCGTTCTCAACAAAAGAATTGTTGGCACGCATTAGAGCCGTCTTAAGAAGGCGTGCACCAGAACAGTCGGGTGGTCGCATTCAATTGAGTGAGTTAATCTTAGATGCTGATACGCATCGTGTGACATTCCAAGAACAGCCCTTGAAGCTAGGTCCGACCGAATTCAAATTGCTACAGTATTTCATGACTCACAAAGAACGCGTGCACAGTCGTGGACAACTTCTTGACCGTGTCTGGGGCGATCATGTCTTCATCGAAGAAAGAACTGTCGATGTTCATGTGAAGCGTTTAAGAGAGGCTCTGGGCAGCGCTGGTGCCATGGTGGAAACGGTACGGGGCGCTGGCTATCGGTTCACTGAATTGGCGCCTGTCCCTTCATCTTCCTCTGGCGCCTCCAACTAATCTGCATCATGTTGCCCCGTTTTTTAACCTTGCTGTTTTGGCTGGTGGTCTTCGCGACGCTTGGATTTTGGTATGCACATGTCCTAGGTGCACTGTCGGCCGCATTATCATTCGCTCTGTTCACTGTCTTTAAGGATTTGTGGCGTGGACAAAAGATTAGCAATTGGCTTCGTCACAGTACGGTGCAAGAACCACCTGTGTTGGGTGGATTGTGGGGCGATTTAATTGATCGTTTGCGCAGAATATTGATCGATCAAAAAAGAGAAACTGAATCTCATCAGCAACGACTTCAAGATTTTTTGTCAGCCATTCAAGCATCGCCAAATGGTGTTGTGTTGTTAGACCCACAGGGACGAATTGAATGGTGTAACCAGACAGCAGCCCAGCACTTGGGCTTTGATGCAAAGCGCGATCTGATGCAGCACGTTGTGCATTTGGTCCGCGATCCTATTTTTAACAAGTACTTTTCACAAGCGTCACATGATGGTGAGGTCCTCATTGAGGGTCGCTCCAACTCTTTGGCATTTAGCGTGAAGTTGTCTGTCCAATTGCATGCCTATGGTGGGAATCGTCAATTGTTGCTGTCACGTGATGTGACAGCTTTGGCGCAAGCTGATGCTATGCGACGTGATTTTGTTGCCAACGTATCGCATGAAATCAGAACACCACTGACGGTACTGAGTGGCTTCATTGAAACGCTTCAAACTTTAGATTTGTCGCCAGAAGACAGGGTGAAATTTTTGGAAATGATGGCTACTCAAGCAGGCCGTATGCAAGGATTGGTGAGTGACTTGTTAACGCTATCGCAATTAGAGGGCAGTCCATTGCCCCAAATGACGGAGCAGTTCACATTGGTAGAGTTAATGGGGCCTGCAGAAACTGAGGCTCGTGGTTTGTCTGCTGCCAGTTCGAAAAGTGGTAATACGACACAAGCATTGCGTTTTGAAGTGCCTCAAGAATGGCGTTTGCTTGGTTCACGTCATGAGATATACAGTGCAGTGACCAATTTGATCAATAACGCTGTGCGTTATACCCCTCAAGATGGTTCAGTGACATGTCAATGGACCCAATTGCCTGATCGCCGTTTACAGTTTTCTGTGCAAGATACGGGGCCCGGAATTGCACCTGAACATTTGCCCCGATTAACCGAACGCTTTTACCGAGTCGATCGCAGTCGTTCACGCGAGTCGGGAGGGACGGGACTTGGGTTGGCCATTACCAAGCACGTCATGCAGCGACATGGCGGAGAATTGCGCATTGAAAGTGAAGTGGGAAAAGGTTCCAAATTTTCACTCATATTTCCTCAGTCTCGCTGCCTATAAGTTGCTCAGCGTTCACTAGAAATTCATAAACAAGTCATTGATTCTTCATTTTGATTTGAGAAAGTCTAACAGCGGTTGTGATTTACAACTGTTCATTAGACTGAATCAATCTTAGGAATTTTATGACTTCGACGCAACAATTCAATCGCCGTCAATGGCTTCAAACTTTTGCCGGTGCGCCATTGCTGCCTTTGGCAACAAGCTTGTCTGGCGCAAGCCTGATGCTTTCTGCTTGTGGCGGTTCTACGAGCACACCAGCAACGCTGACAAGCGCTAGTTTTATTTCAATGCCTGCACCAAACTTGAGCAATCCCGCTGCGATGGCAACAACCACCGTAGCCTCTTCACTCAATTTGACATTTAGTGACAACTCGCAGCAAATATACAAACTCAGCTATCAGCCTTTCTTTGTGACGGGAGACATGGTATCGGATGGCAAAGGTGGAAAAATATTGTCCGGTGGCTACTTTGACATCAACAACAAGCCCATTATGGACACGACAGTGATGGGTAAAGAGCGTCAGTTTTTCTCGGACTCACCAGACGGCACCTCCTTGCTCACGGTGCCTAATGCCAACGTGCCAGGTGTCAAAGGTAATACAGTATTTTCTGTTGTCCAATTTGAATATGCCACATGGGCGCAAGATGGCGTTACAGGCATGTATGGAAAATTGCCATCACCCATTGCTGTACTCACATTGGACCAAGATCCCTCAACAGGCAAGTTAAGCCTTGTGAAGTACCACAATGTGGACACTTCAAGTGTCAATGGTTTGTGGATTACCTGTGGCGCCAGCCTGTCTCCTTGGGGAACACACTTGTCGAGTGAGGAGTACGAGCCAAATGCATTCACTGCCGCAACAGATACACAATTCAAAGCATTTAGCAAAAATTTGTATGGATCAGAAACAATTGCAAATCCATATCACTACGGCCATATGCCTGAAGTAACGGTCAATCCAGACGGAACTGCTTCCATCAAAAAACACTACAACTTGGGCCGTATCTCTCACGAGTTGGTTCAAGTGATGCCCGACAATCGCACGTTGTTGATGGGTGACGACGCAACCAACAGTGGCTACTTTGTATTTGTTGCCGACAAAGAAAAAGACTTGAGTTCAGGATCGCTCTATGTGGCAAAAGTAGGCGCTGGATTTTCAATCGACCCTGCAGCAGCTGCTGCACCGCTCACTTGGATCAAGTTGGGCTCTGCTACCAGTGCTGAAATCAAAAATTTGGCCGACACCGTAAAGCCCACAGACATCATGACTGTGGCCACTGCAGATCCACAAGACACCAGCTATACCAAGATCAATGCCAATGGTAAAACAGAATGGGTCAAACTAAAACAAGGGATGGAAAAGGCCGCGGCATTCTTGGAAACTCACCGGTATGCATCTTTGGTAGGCGCTTCCATGGGTTTCAGCAAAATGGAAGGCACAACAGTCAATATCAAAGACAAAATTGCCTATTCAGCTTTGCAAAATTGCGTCGCTTCCATGGTGGCTGGCAATGCTTACAACACAGTGGGTAACGGTATCAGCATTCCCAAAGCTTTGAATGCAGGTGCTGTCATGGCCTTGAATTTGAAGGGTGGCCAAAAGGACACGGCGGGTGCTCCCATCAACAGCGAGTGGATGCCGATCGATACCAAGGCATTGATCACCGGTGAAGACATTGCTGCCGATGCACTGGGCAATACAGCCAACCCAGACAAAATTGCCAACCCAGACAATTTGAAATTTTCTGAGAGCATGCGTACTTTGTTCATCGGCGAAGACAGTGGTCAGCACGTCAATAACTTTTTGTGGGCATTCAACATAGACACCAAGGTCTTGTCGCGCATTATGTCCATTCCTGCGGGTGGTGAGTCAACAGGGCTGCATGCGGTGGACGAGTTGAATGGCTGGACTTACATCATGAGCAACTTTCAGCACGCTGGCGACTGGGGCAGCATTCATAACACCGTTAAAGCAACTTTGGATCCTTTGATTAAGACCAATTACGAGGATAAATTTGGGGCTGCAGTAGGGTATCTCACCGGTGAATTGACACAGATGAGATTGACTAAGGTGTAAGAAACTTTCTGCCTGGAAAAATGGTCATGCTTGTCATGACCATTTTTTTGCAGTTGTATGAAACTGCCTTTGTTATGTTTTGAGAAAAACACTTCGTTTTTCTTTTCCACCATTATTTTGCATGCTGAACCATCACAGGCTCAATGTCAAAAACGGATTCACGTTGATCGTCAACGGTTACCTTCACCCAATGCAAATTGGGGCTACCGAAAGTTTGAAGACGCGTCAGGTTAGGCAGTACTTTTGAGGGGCTGTACAAAGGCTTGTCCACTTTGAAGAAATGGGTGTCGCCATGCACCAACAACACCTGGCCTTTGAAGTTCTCAGTGGCATTGACAACCGCTTGCAAGAACGCTTTGTAACCGCTGACTGAGGGTGCTTTGCTTTCGTCCTGGTCTTCTGTTTCGGGTAGATCAAAACCTGGATCTGCTTGGAATGCCAATAAAATGCCGCGCGCATTTTGTTCTTTGGCTTTTTGAAAACTAGACTTCATCCAATTGATATTGGCTGCGTCTCGGGCAGCGTATTCTGCGTTGGCTTGCTCACATTGCAGTGTGGTGCGTGCACTTTTGTTCTTGCAGTCTTTTGCATCCAAAATTTTGTTGTTGTTGCTGCCCGGAATATTGAGGGTTACAAACATCACTTTATTTTTAATGAAGCGTTTGTTTTCAATGTAGAGGCTGTCTTGATCTTTGGCGCTTTCTAATTCAATTGGCTTAGCGCCAAAGCTAACGGGCTTGGTGAACATGACTTGACGCAAGTGCGCCAAACGCTCTTGCGAGTCGTAACCGCCGTTGTTCAGGCGGTGGCAATCTGTCCATTCGTTGTCGCCTGGTATGTAGACAACGGGGTGGCTCATGCTGTCGAACATTTTGATGGCATCTGTAAACACATCGTCAGTGCACTTAGAGCTGCCGTCTTTGATATCGCCTACGAAGATGCTGAAGTCAATTTTGGCGCTGTTCAAACTGCTTAAAACCGCTGGCATCTTTTGGGCGTCGCCTGCTTTTTGGTAGGGCATATCACCCCACAAGCCAAATGAGAAGCTGGCTGCTTGAGCCGACATCGATGCGGCCAAGGTCATTGCAACGAATAAGGCCTGAGTCTTGATATTTTTCATAAGTACAGTGTTAAAAATTTTTTGAAATTTCAATCTATCCGATTTATGTGACATTTTGAAGAAGCCCTGTTGTCTAGATCAGACATGAAATTGTGTCGTCACGAAGTCGACTCTTTTTTTATTTGAAATACACCCAGCTTCTATTTCAGAACGCTTCTTCAACTTAACTTAATTTGAATTATGAAAATCAACCACACACTCTTAGCCGCTTCTATATTGGCGGCCATGTCAGTTCAAGCGCAATCTACATTCACTGTTTACGGTAACGCTGACATTGCACTTAACAATGATGTAAAAACTGCTACAACAGGTGTCAAAACAGAAGAAACTTCTGTGGTCCCTGGTGGCTTGTCTACCAGCAATGTTGGATTTCGCGGCGAACGCGAAATTGCCCAAGGTTTGAAAGCTACTTTCAAATGGAATTTGAAGTTGATCAAACAACGGATTCCGGCATTGTGATAACACGCGTTGGTTTGGTTGGTTTGGCTGGTGATTTTGGTTTTATGACTTTGGTGTTGCCAAGTTGTATTTTGTGGATACCAAAATGAAGCAAGGTTCAGAAGCTAGCCTAGTTTCATTTGACACGCAAACCATTGGTGTTCGTGCCCCGATGGGCAAAATGACCTTGGTTGCTGAAGCAGGTTCAGGCAAGGCTAAGTTGACTAACTCCGCAGTTAAAGCTGATGTTGACGCCCTGCAGTTGGCTGTTTTGTACACGCTGGCCAAAGACACTACCTTGTTTGGTGTGTATGGTACGGAGTCCATTGCACATCCTACTTTCTTGAAGAAGGCAGAGCAAAAAAACACACACTTTGGTATTCGCTACAAGTTCTAAGAATTTACTTCGCCAAGCCAACTCACAGGCCCGCATTGCGGGCCTTTTTTTGTACAGTTTGATCTGATAAATTCCGCAGATGCCAATCAAAAAATCTGTGGTTCAGCCTTTTTACCTTTTGATCGTTTTTTCATCATTGGGGATGCTGCCTAATTCCTCTAGTGGGCTGAATATTTTCGGCCAAGATGACTTTTTGGAAGTGCCCTTGAGTAAAACAGAATTGCAAAAAATCAAGGTCAACGCTGGTTGGGCAAAGGACGATCAACAAACCTTGATCTTTGAATTGGCCAATGGCCTTAAGGGGCCGATTCAATGTGGTGCTGCCAATGTTGAGTTGATTGACGGACGCACCGTGGGCAAGCAGTTCGTTCCCAAATTTGCCATTCCGGGCAACACGATGCGAAATGCAAGCATGAACGTTGTGAAAGGAAGCATGAAGTCTTATGCGCTGACGTGTTCTTGCTTCAAGCGCAAAGGATCGGACGAGTGCGTCAACCCTTTGAAATAAACGCTGGTATCGCAAGCGAATTAGGGTTTCTCATAATGCTTCTGACTTTGGCTCATAGGTTTGGAAAGCGCAGTTCTGACACACTAGGCCATCATTTTGTGGAACGGCGCATGAAACTCAAATCCTTCACATTCTTGTCGACCATCCTTGCAGTACTTTTAACTATGCCCATGACTTCTGCTCAAGCACAAACTTCGCCTGCCCTGGTTCAAGCTTTTGCCCCTACAGGTACTTTGAGGGCTTCGATCAACTTGGGCAACCCTATTTTGGCCAACAAAGATGCACAGGGACAGCCGGTAGGTGTTTCCATTGATTTGGCCCACGAGTTGGCCAAACGCTTGGGTGTGCCACTTAGTCTCGTGGTGTTTGACGCAGCAGGCAAATCGGTCGATGCTGTCACAAATGAAAAGGCAGACTTTGGTTTTTTTGCCATCGACCCTGTTCGTGGTCAAGGCATTTCTTTCACAGGTCCTTACGTGCTCATTGAAGGCAGCTATTTGGTGGCCAGCAATTCACCCTTAATCAGCAACGATCAGGTTGACCAAAAAGGCATTCGCATTGCAGTAGGCAAGGGCAGTGCTTACGACTTGTTTCTAACCCGAGAAATAAAGAATGCCGAAATTCACCGCGCCCCCACATCGCCCACCACGGTCGATTTTTATGTCTCTGAAAAGCTAGAGGTGGCTGCGGGCGTTAAGCAGCAATTGGAAATGGATGCCAAACGTTTACCCAATCTTCGCCTGTTGCCAGGCCGATTCATGGTCATTGAGCAAGCCATGGGTCTGCCTAAAACACGCAGTCCCGAGGCTCAGGCTTATTTGAAGAAATTTGTGGAAGACATGAAGGCTTCGGGCTTTGTGGCGCAGTCTTTGGCACGGCACAAAATTGAAGGTGCGGCAGTAGCCCCTGCCACCTCAAACTAAATAGGTGGTGCGAAGTTTTTGCAAAGCCGCAGTCGACAATTTAAGCTGCTGGCCAAGGTAATTGTGCATGCCGCCGTGGTCTTGTTGAATCACGTCTAACGAAGCCTTTAAAAAGCTCTCTTGAACTTCCCACACAATTTTCAAAACATCGGGTGACAGAGTGGTTGCGCCAGTGCTGTTGCGTTTGTAGAGTTGGTTGGTTAGCAAGTAGTCTTGCCAGATGTCTTTTTCGGACACACCCAAGGCTGACAAGATGAGGGCTGCCGCCAAACCTGTTCTGTCTTTGCCTGCTGTGCAATGAAACAGCAGTGGCTCGGGTTTGGCCAGCAAGTGTTCAAAAAGTTCTGCAAAGCGATGGGAGTCCGATTTCACAAAATCGCGGTAGGTGGTTTGCATGGCGTCTAGTGCATCGGCGGCGGACAAAGGCTTGCCGCTTAAATGCTGGGCTTGCAAACGTTGAACCACGGTGGGCTCAATGCTGAGGCTGTGTCGTTGTATGCCTGGCCACGCATACGACTGAGCTTCGCTTTCTTGAACACCTCTGAAATCAAACGTGCGTGCAATGCCCAGCGTATGGAGCTGCTGAAGATCTTGCGCATCTAGCGCAGCCAGGTGGTCTGATCGAAATATTTTTCGCCACTGGACAGGTCGGCCGTCATGGCCCACATAGCCACCGAGGTCGCGAAAATTGGAGGCGCCCTTTAAAGGGATGTGCCGTTGCGAGATGTCTTGGGGGCTGTGAGTTAACATGACTTTGATATTAACGCGATTTGCCTTGGCAGCGAACGAAAATTTGGGCAGGTTTGCACTAGATAATTTTGCCCATTCGCACAAAGTTTCGCGTGATGCTGGCCATTATCAACAACATGCCCAGCAGGGCAAGTTCTGCGCTCACTTCACGCATGGCACGTTTTTCAAATCGAAGCTTGTAGCCTAATTTGTCATAGACATTTTTAAGGCCTTCGGTGCTGTCTGCCCTGAAGTAATCGCCTTGTGTCAGGGCAGACACTTTTTTGAGGGCTTCGTCTTCGAGTTTGACCCTCATGCTGCGGCCTTGCATGTGAACCACATCACCTTCTGCTGTACCAATGCCCACGGTGTAAACCTTCACCTCATGCTTGGCGGCCAGTTCGGCCATTTTGAGCAAATCTGGACCCATGTTGCTCTGACCATCGCTCATCAACACAATGGCCATGTTTTTTCCGCGACTTGCGGAGGCTTCGGGTTCTTTCGCAGCTTGATTTTGTGCGTCTAAGGATTGACCTGCGTTGGCTGGTTTTTTACCGCTGCCCATGTCAGATGCTTCGTTGATGATTTTTTGCGCGTCAATGCCTGAGCCTGGAAGGAGTGCTTCTAACGACACCAAAATGCCTGTGCCCAATGCTGAGCCGTATTGCAATGGCAAATAGTCCAAGGCCTTGAGCAGCGCATCGCGCTCTTCAGTGGGTGCTTGTACCAAGGCAGCTGTGCCTGCCGCCGTCACCAAGCCCACCCGCAATCGGCTGGGCTTGTCTTGAATGAATTGTTGAGCAGCCTGTTGTGCGGCTTCTATGCGCGAAGGTTTTAAGTCTTTGGCACGCATGCTGCCCGAGGTGTCTAACACCAGCATCACTGTGGCTTCTCGCAAGGGCGTCATCAAGACGGTTTGCGGCCTTGCCAATGCTGCGCATAGCAGCACCAGTCCTAAGCACAACAAAAGCGGGGGAATGGTTTTGGTTCGATAACTGTAATAGATGGCAAAAAGTGGCACACCAGCGCAGGCATACAACATCAAGGGCCATAAAAATTGGAGAGAGCTAAAATCAGGCACGCCACACCCTGCGCTTTCTCAGTTCCGAAAATTGCAACAAGGCACTGGCCAAGTCATCTGCTGTGGAGAGTTCAAGTGCATCAACACCTGCTTGCGCAAAGCACTTGGCCAATTGCTGCTCGCGCGCTTCTACCAATTCAGCATAACGTTTTCTGAATTTTGCATTGGCTGTGTCCAGCAACAACTGCTGCGCTGTTTCGGAGTCTTGCAGCAGCATCATGCCTGCATTGGGCAAGTTCATTTCAGCAGGGTCAAACAGGCGTGCAGCCACGGTGTCGTGCCTGCGACCCAGCGCACTCAGCTCGGCTGACCAATTGAAGTCCCCCATGAAGTCGGACACCACGAAGACACTTGATCGACGTTTGAGCAGGCCATTGGCTCTGGCAAGCCATTCATGCAATGGCGTTTGATGCGCTTGCTGGGTCTGCGGTGAGGTTTCTAGAACGTGCAACACGTGAAGCAAATGCCGTCGACCCATGCGGGCAGGGATGTGTTTGAAACCATCGGGTTCAGCGGGGTTCAAAATCAAGGCACCAATGCGATTGCCACGCTTCATGAGCAACTTGGCCATGACGCCTACAAAGTTCATCATCACTTGCCGTTTGGTTTGGTCTGCACTGCCAAAGTCCATCGAGCCACTGACGTCCAACAAAAACCATGCGCTGATTTCACGGTCTTCTTGGTGCTCGCGCACAAAGGGTGTTTGCATGCGCGCTGTGACATTCCAGTCGATGTGCCGTACATCGTCATGGGCTTGGTATTCGCGCAGGTCGGCCAGCTCCAAGCCCGACCCCCTGAACAAGGTTTTGTGATCGCCTTGTAGCAAGCCGTCAAGACGGCGCAACACCGTCCACTCCAGTTGCTGAAGCAATGCCTCAGCGGACATGCGCTTCCAATGGCTGATCGGGCATGGGCACGGCTTTCATGATGTCTTGTATGAGGCTGTCTGCGGTTTTACCTTCTGCCAATGCGGTGTATGACAAAACCAAACGGTGCCTGAGGATGTCGGGTACCAAATCTGCCAAGTCTTGGGGCAATGCGTAATCTCGTCCGCGCAGCAGGGCCAATGCGCGGGCGCCTTCGATCAGGCCAATGCTGGCGCGAGGGCTGGCGCCAAAGCTGATCAACCCTGCCAGGGATTCGAGGCCATAGCGTGCAGGAAAACGTGTGGCAGAAATCAATTTGACGGCATAGTGAATGAGGCTAGGGTCAACATAGCAATGACGGCACTGCACTTGCAAGGCCTTGAGGTCTTCTGGACTGACCACGCCCGTCACTTGTGCGCCACCCGCAATCACCCTTTGCACGATGACAAACTCATCGTCCTCGCTGGGGTAGTCGATCAAGACCTTCATCATGAATCGGTCTACCTGAGCTTCAGGCAAGGGATAGGTACCTTCTGTTTCAATGGGGTTTTGGGTGGCCATGACCAAGAAGGGAGAGGGCACACGATGCGTCTGACCCGCAATGGTGACTTGCCGTTCTTGCATCACTTCCAACAAGGCACTTTGTACCTTGGCAGGTGCACGGTTAATTTCATCGGCCAGCAACAAGTTGGCAAACACAGGCCCCAAGACAGTACTGAATTGGCTGGTCTGTTGGTTAAAGATTCGGGTGCCCACCAAGTCGGCGGGCAGCAAGTCGGGTGTGAACTGAATGCGACTGAAACTGCCGTTGAGGGTTTTGGCCAAGGTGTTGACGGTAAGGGTTTTGGCCAAGCCAGGCACACCTTCGATGAGCAAATGACCTTGTGCCAACAGTGCAATCAGGACACGCTCTAAAAACGCATCTTGTCCCACCACCACACGTTTAACCTCGTACATCAGCCTTTGCATGAGGGCTGCTGCCTCTTCAGGTTGGGTACCGCTGCTTGTACCCCCCGTTCCTCGCCAAGCTTCATTTGAAATGCTCATGTTGTCTCCTTCAAATTCTAGAAAGGGGGTAAGCCCACAGCGCTGCCAGCACTTTCGATGGTGGTGGCAAATCCAATGCCAATGAAGGTGCGCGCTGAAGTCGGATTGAGGATGGCGGTGACAATGCCCACCACCTCGCCAGACATATTGACCAAAGGGCCGCCCGAGTTGCCAGGATTGGCGGCTGCATCAAACTGAATCAGACCCGTTAAGGTTTGTTTGCCATCAGGCGATTTGAATTGCCGATTTAAACCAGACACCACGCCCGAGGACACGGAAGGACCAATGCCAAACGGAAAGCCAACTGCTACGACGCCATCGCCAGCAGCCAGTTGTTGACTGGAGCCCATCACGGCAGGTTCTAAGTCATCGGGTATTTTCTGAGGCTTTAACACGGCCAAATCTTTTTCGGGTTGAACCCCAATCACTGTCGCCTCTGCTTCAGTGCCATCAAAAAAAGTCACACGCAATTTTTTGGCGCCTGAGATGACATGGAAGTTGGTCAAGATGGTGCCATCGTCTTTGATCACAACGCCTGTCCCCACGCCACTTTCGACATCTGCTTCTTTGTTTTTGGGATCGGCCACATAGGCTTGGACGTGCACCACGGCGCCTTGAATGGAGGCTGCCGCTTTGGCACTCTGAGAAGGTAAATCTTTGGTTTGCAAAGTGTGCAAAACTGCAGCATCAATGTCTTTTTGCGTCAAGGCCTGACGCTTTTGAAACCCCGGCGAAAAAATACCAATGGCCAACAGACTGACGCAGACCCCTAGCAAAAAGACCGCCCATAAATCCCAGCGCATCAGTGCTTTGAATTTTGATAAATGGCCAGTTTTTGGGGGTGTATGGGGGGGGAGTTGGCTAGAAGAAACAGGGGATGAAGCAGGGGAAGCAGCAGGGGAAGAAGCATGAATTGGCAAAGTAGGTGCGTGCGCACTTGAACCTGCTGGTCGCGGGCTTTTGCTAAAAACCGCTTCTCTTTTCATGAAATAACCATAACATAAGCTTCGGTGTTAAATTGGCGAAACGGTCTATAACCCTGTTGGCAATGCAATTTCTTCAACCCTTGATGCTTTGGTCGCTGCTGCTGGTGCCCTTGATGGTGGGGGTTTACGTTTGGTTGCTCAAGCGCAAACGCAAACAGGTTGTGGCTTTTTCAGCTGTTTCTTGGATCTTGCAAAACATGGAAACGCCGTCCCCTTGGCGGCGCCATGTACCCCCTGCACTTTTGGCGCTGGCCCTTGCGCTTTTGCTGCTGGCCAGTGCACGCCCCATGGCCCGTGTCACCTTGCCCGCCGACTACATGACCCTCATCATGGCCATGGATGTCTCAAGAAGTATGTTGGCAGAAGATGTCGAACCCAGTCGCATCAAGGCCGCTCAAAAGGCCGCCAAAGAGTTTTTGCAAGATCTCCCACCCAACGTCAGGGTGGGCATTGTCTCTTTTGCTGGCAATGCCCAAGTGGTGCAACACGTCACCAACCAAAGAGAGGAATTGGTCTCCGCCATTGACCGTTTCCAGTTGCAACGGGGCACAGCCACTGGCAGTGGTTTGCTGTTGGGCTTGGCCACCCTCAGGCCAGAAGCCAACATCGATTTGGAGGCGGCCTTGTACAACCCCAACCCTTATGCCTACGGCGATGCATCTTCGGGTGGTTCTAAGGGTGGTGCAAAAAGTTTAGACGACAAGCCGGCAGTCAAGGAACGAACCCCAGAACCACCAGGCTCCTACAAAGGTGGGGCCATTGTCTTGCTGTCGGATGGACGCAGAACCACTGGCCCAGATCCTTTGTTGGCTGCCAAGAAGGCGGCTGATTTGGGAGTGCGCGTCTACACCGTGGGCTTTGGCACACCCAACGGTTTTATTCCTGGCTATGAAGGCTATTCCTTCTTCACACAAGTTGATGAAGAAGCCCTTAAGGCTGTGGCCAAGATCACCGAAGCCGATTACTTCAAAGCAGGTTCAGCTGAAGACTTGAAAAAAGTCTATCAGCATTTGTCAGCTCAATTTACGCTGGAAAAAAGAGACACCGAA
>JBEDKQ010000011.1:0-30349 GCA_041172085.1 Pseudomonadota bacterium
CTTTCTCTGGTGTGACTTGTGACTCTTCAACGCCGAGTTGTTCAGCAATGATTTTTTTGACACGTGCTTCGATATCGCTCATGGATTCCCTCTGAGGGTAGTAAAAAATGAGATTTTATCAGGACATGTGCATGCCACCATTGACATGCAGTTCCTGACCCGTAACGTAACCTGCCAGCGGGCTGGCCAAATAGGACACAGCATGCGCAATGTCCTCAGGTGTACCTAGTTTACCCAATGGAATTTGAACCATCAGGGCTTGATGTTGTGCTTCTGGCAGCGCCGCCGTCATATCGGTGGCGATAAAGCCTGGCGCCACGCAATTGACGGTAATGTTGCGGCTGCCCAACTCACGCGCCAAGCCAAAGCGCGGGTCATGCCAGCCACGCCAGCTTTGGCGGCGGCGTAATTGGCTTGACCCGGGTTGCCGGAGGCCCCCACCACGCTGGTAATGCTGATGATACGGCCATAGCGCTGCTTCATCATGGGGCGAATAGCGGTACGACTCATGCGGAAAACAGCCTTCAAATTGGTATCCAAAACGGCATCCCAATCGTCGTCTTTCATGCGCATGGCCAAGGTATCGCGGGTAATCCCTGCGTTGTTGACCAAAACGTGCAAGCCGCCTTGTGATTTGACGATTTCGTCGATCAACGCCTCGCCTGCTGCTGCATCATTCACATTCAAGTTGGCGCCTCTGCAGCCAGGGAAAGCTGCTAAAGCCGATGAAATGCGGGCTGCACCATCATGGGTGGTGGCCGTACCCACAACTTGCAAGCCCTGTTTGGCCAATTCCAAAGCGATGGCAGCGCCAATACCCCGGGACGCACCGGTGACCAACGCAACTTGGCCTTTGAACTCTGCTGCTGAAGCACTCATGCCAAGGCTCCTTTAACTTCTGCCATTGAGGCAGGATCAAACAAGGGCAAACCTGTCATGTCGGGGTCAATGCGCTTGACCATACCCGCCAATACCTTGCCAGGACCACACTCCACCACGGACGTGATGCCTTTGGCCTTCATGGCTTGAACGCATTCAACCCAACGAACGGGTCCAAAGGCTTGGCGATAAAGCGCGTCGCGGATGCGATCAGCATCTGTTTCAACCGTTACGTCGATGTTGTTAACAACTGGAATTTGAGGGGCTGCAAATGGGGTTGCTGCCAATTTTTCTTTCAACTTTTCTGCCGCAGGCTTCATGAGGCTGGAGTGAAAAGGTGCAGATACAGGCAAATTGAGCGCACGCTTGGCACCCATGGCTTTTAAAACTTCACACGCTTTTTCAACCGCTGCTTTGCTGCCTGCAATGACAGTTTGTCCAGGATCGTTAAAGTTAACCGCCTCCACAACTTCGCCACTCGCAACAGAAAATGTGGCTTGAGCTTGTGCGCAGCCTTCGATGACTTTGGCTGCGTCCATACCCAAAACTGCGGCCATGGCGCCAACACCCACTGCCACGGCATCTTGCATGGCAGCAGCACGGAATCGCACCAAGGGTGCAGCTTGTCCCAGGGTCAACACACCTGAAGCAACCAAGGCTGAATACTCACCCAATGAGTGGCCAGCGACAACAGCTGGCTTTGCGCCACCTTCTGCCAACCAAGCACGATAAGCGGCAATGGCTGAAACCAACATCACAGGCTGCGTGTTGGTGGTTAATGCCAACGCTTCTTTGGGGCCATCTTGAATGAGCTTTCCTAAGTCTTCGCCCATGGCATCTGAGGCCTCTTGGAGAGCCTCCTTCACAGCAGAATGGTTACCCCATGCGTCCAACATACCCACAGATTGCGAGCCTTGACCGGGAAATACGAAAGCAAATGCACTCATGATTTCAAATCAAAATTCATTAATATTTTAAAAGGACGGAGCCCCATGTGAAGCCTCCGCCGACGCCTTCTAGCATCAGGGTTTGGCCCTTGGTGATTTGTCCTGAACGCACGCCATGATCAAGTGCCAAAGGGATGGAGGCCGCAGAAGTATTGCCATGCTGATCAACCGTCACAATGACTTTTTCCATTGGCATTTTCAGTTTGCGTGCCGTACTTTGCATGATTCGAATGTTGGCTTGGTGCGGGATAAGCCAATCGATGTCGGTCTCGTGCAAGCCAGCTTTGCTCAAAGATGCACGGGCTGTTTCTTCAAGCACACCCACTGCCAATTTGAAGACCGCTTGTCCGTCCATTTTCAAGACAGGGTCGCCCAAAATGGCACCGCCTGACACATGGCCGGGCACACACAAAATTTCGGAATATTGACCATCCGCATGGATGTCGGTGGCCAAAATACCTGGCGTGTCGGAAGCTTCCAGTACAACTGCACCGGCACCATCTCCAAACAACACGCAAGTGGTGCGGTCTTTGAAATCTAAGATACGGCTAAAGACCTCGGCACCAATCACCAAGGCACGCTTGGCAGTGCCAGTCTTGATCATGGCGTCGGCAACTGTCATGGCGTAAATAAAGCCACTGCAAACAGCTTGAACGTCAAACACAGGGCAACCCACAATGCCCAGTTTGTTTTGGAGCAATGCAGCCGTTGAGGGGAAGACCATGTCGGGGGTGGAGGTGGCCACAATGATCAGGTCAATGTCGGCTGGCAGACAACCTGCAGCGGCCATAGCGCGACGTGCAGCCTCAGCACCCAAATCACTGCTACCCACACCTGCATCGGCAAAGTGTCGAGCCCTGATACCCGTGCGCTCAACGATCCACTCGTCTGAGCTTTCGACGCCTTGAGCAGCCAATTCAGCCACCAAATCGGCATTGGTCAATTGCCTGGGGGGCAAAAAACTGCCCGTTCCTGAAATTCTTGAATAAATGGTCATTCGGTAGCGGCCGCTAGAGCCGAGTCCTCAGAGGAGGTGCCTTGTTGCGCCAATAAAGGCGCTGCATGGGCGATTCGGGCAGCAACACGGCTGAGCAGTTGATGTCTGGCAGCATCATACGCTCGGTTAAGGGCAGTTTCGAAAGCAAGTTCGTCGGCTGAGCCGTGACTCTTAAATACCAAACCGCGGAGACCCAGCAGTGCCGCGCCGTTGTAACGCCGATGGTCCACTCTGTTTTTGAATGAATTTAGAACTGGATAAGCAAAAATAGCGGCAATTTTGGTGAAGATGCTGCGAGAAAACTCAGATTTCAAAAAGCCGCCCATCATGGTGGCCAAACCTTCGCTGGTTTTAAGGGCCACATTTCCCACGAAGCCGTCACACACCACGATGTCAACGGTTCCCTTGAAAATATCATTGCCTTCAACATTGCCGTAAAAGTTCAAATCGCCGGAGTTACCGGCTGATCGCAACAATTCACCGGTTTTTTTGATGATTTCATTGCCTTTAATGGCTTCTTCACCTATGTTTAACAGGCCAACGCTGGGGCTTTCATTGTCTTGCAGCACAGAAACCAAGGCCGAACCCATGACCGCAAATTGAAGCAGATGCTCGGGCGCACAGTCGACATTGGCACCCAAATCAAGCATGGTGGTCCCACCACCTTTGAAATTGGGCATTTGACCAGCAATGGCAGGACGGTCAATCCCATCCATCGTTTTAAGAACGTAACGTGCGATGGCCATCAATGCGCCAGTGTTGCCTGCCGAAACTGCCGCATCGGCAGCACCCGACTTGACTTGCTCAATGGCCACCCGCATTGAGGAATCTTTCTTCCGGCGCAACGCAATTTCAACCGGATCGTCCATACCCACCACTTCAGTGGCTGCCACAACTTGCGCACGATCGTGTTGAAAAGACGCCAAAGCCTCTGGCTGGCCGACCAACAATAGCCGTGCTTCAGGATGCTTTTCTAAAAAGTTGCGACATGCTGCCAGCGTGACACGGGGACCGTGGTCACCCCCCATGCAATCGACTGACAGCGTGAAGATTTCTTTGGAAGACATTTTTGAAAGGACAAAAAGACAAAGGCCCGAGGCTACCTTGAATGTAGCATCGGGCCTTTGTATCTAGCGTCAGTTAGGCTTCTGACTTGTTCTTCAAAACTTGGCGGCCACGGTAGAAACCATTGGGGCTGATGTGGTGACGCAGATGTGTTTCGCCTGTTGTAGGCTCAACAGCAATACCAGGCACATTCAGTGCATTGTGTGAACGGTGCATGCCACGTTTGGAAGGTGACTTTTTGTTTTGTTGAACAGCCATGATGGCTCCTTAGAAGCGTTGTAAGCAGCGTATTTTTTGCAACGCAGCTTTGGGTTAAATTTGTGTTTGATGACTAACTCACGCCGCTGGGAGGCGCGAAGCCCCTGATTATAGCCCAATATTTTTGGCTGTTGCAGGCCATTATTGGGGTTTTTGTTTCAATTGCGCCAAGGCGGCAAATGGGTTGGGCTTTGCTTCCAAGGCCTCTTCAAAAGCTGCGTCAGCCACCGACATGGTTAGCGTTGCTGGGCAAATCTCGTGCTTTGGGACGATAGGTGCGGACATGATCAATTCATCCTCGATCAGCTCCCACACATCCAATTCAGGGGCTAAAACCAACAAATCCTCTTCAGATTCATCGTCTTGAGCCTCAGCCGTCAGTTCGTCGGCCACAAATCTAAAAGATTGATCGGAAAACACTTCCAACAACACAGGCCCCATGCACCGCTGACATTGCATGGGCAAGTTGACCTCAGCCGTCAAATGAAGCCAAATTTCTGCCTCTCCGCCCAATACAGGCACCATTTCTCCTGTCAGAGACCATGAAACCTGGGGCACAGGTGTATCAAGCCCCTCATCAATCCATGCCAAATCTGACAATCGCTCAAAATACGCCAAGCTTTGGCTTCCTTGCGCACTCATGCCATCGCGGGCAAAGGCCTTAACGTTGAAGTGTTTCAAATCAAAATTTTTATCCATGCCGTCAGTGTAAGAGAATTGAGGGATGTCCAAAGACAATTCCACCCCCCACCCCACCCCTTCAGGTCGCGCTCTGATCTTGGGCTCAACCTCTCGTTATCGAAAGGAATTGCTGTCACGACTCGGCATTTCCTTTGAAGTCTCAGCGCCCGAAGTAGATGAAACACCGCAACTTAACGAAGCACCCAAAGATTTGGCACGCCGCTTGGCATTGGCCAAAGCGCGTGCGGTTGCCAGCAAACACCCAGACGCCGTGGTGATTGGCTCCGATCAAGTGGCCGACCTAGATGGCGAGCCACTTGGCAAACCTGGCAATCACACCAGCGCCGTTAAGCAATTGCGGCGCATGCGCGGCAAAACAGTGATTTTTCAAACGGCCCTCTCTGTGATTTGTGTGGCCACAGGATTCGAGCAAACAGACTTGGCATCCGTGAAAGTAACTTTCAGAGACTTAACAGACGCAGAAATTGAGTCCTATCTGAAAGCCGAAGAGCCCTACGATTGCGCCGGAAGCGCGAAGAGCGAAGGCTTGGGCATCGCTTTGTTGGCGGCAATCGACAACGACGATCCCACGGCATTGGTAGGGTTGCCTTTGATCAGAACTTGCAACATGCTCAGGGCTGCTGGCGTGAAATTGTTATGACGCAAACACCCCCCCAGTTGGGCAAACTTTATTTGGTGCCTGCACCTTTGGACTTTGGTTGCAAACAAGAGGTAGCGCTTCAAAAGGTCATGCCTTTAGGCACGATTTCAACCGCCGCAAACATCAACCATTGGATTTGTGAAAACGCAAAAACGACGCGCGCCTATCTCAAACGGATCGATGCATGCAACCCTCTTTCGACCCCCATACAGTCTCAAGTCATCACTGAACTTCCCAGGGAAGTTCATAAAAAAGGCGATCATCAAGGTGGCTTTGATGCCAAGCCGCTATTGGCTATGACATTGCAAGGACAAGACATTGGTTTGGTGAGTGAAGCAGGCATGCCTGCTGTTGCAGATCCTGGTAGTTCAGTGGTACGGGCAGCTCACGAACTGGGCCTGCAGGTAGTGCCATTGGTCGGCCCAGTTTCGTTGCTACTGGCATTGGCCAGCAGTGGCATGAATGGGCAAAATTTCGCTTTTGTCGGTTACTTGCCGCAGGATGCGCAAGATCGCAGTCGCCGAGTTAAAGAGTTAGAGCACCTTGCGCACAAGACGGGTCAAACACAGCTGTTCATTGAGACGCCTTATCGCAATGCGCCGCTGTGGTCTGCGCTGGTGCAAACGCTGCAAACCAATACTCGCTTGGCGTTCAGCAGTGGCATTACCTTGCCCGATGCAACACATCGCAGTGCCTCAGTTCAACAATGGCGCAAATTGGGTAACGGACAATTGCCAGAAGGCCTGAACAATCAAACACCTGCCGTGTTTGCCATCGGCAATTGAAGGTGCGCTAGGCAAACCACCGATCAACGAATGGGAGTGCTGGCACGCATGGCTTTCCAAGCACCCTCTCCCATGGCGGCACCAAAACGCTTAACCAAGCGCTCTGCCACGTTGTCACGGCGGGAGTAATCGACCAACTCTTCAGCCTTCACCACATCTCTGGCGACTTGATCTAGGCTGCCGAGCTCGTCTGCCAAGCCCAACTCCACGGCTTGTTGACCTGTCCAAAACAAACCACTGAACATTTCGGGCGTTTCTTTCAAGCGATCACCGCGGCCTTTTTTAACCGCCGCAATGAACTGGGAGTGAATGTGATTCAGCATAGACTGCGCGTGCTTTCTTTGCGCATCGGTCTGAGGGCTGAAAGGATCTAAGAATCCTTTGTTTTCCCCAGCCGTCATGAGACGTCTTTCGACACCCAGTTTGTCCATCAAACCAGTAAAGCCAAAGCCATCCATCAAGACGCCAATGCTGCCCACAATGCTGGCCTTGTCGACATAAATTTTGTCAGTTGCTGCGGCAATGTAATAGGCCGCAGATGCACACGATTCCTCGACAACGGCATAAATTGGCTTGCGGTGGAGTGCCTTCAAGCGAACAATTTCATCGTTGATGATGCCGGCCTGAACTGGGCTTCCGCCAGGTGAGTTGATCAACAAAATCAAACCCTGCGAGCCAGAATCTTCCAAGGCTGCACGCATTGAGGCAACGACGTTCTCAGCACTAGAGTCTGCACCGTCTGCAATTTCACCTTTGATATTGACCAACGCAGTGTGCGGGGTGGTGATGTTGGAGGCCGTTTGATTGTGCGAAAAAATTTGCCAAACCACGACCAACCAAAACAGCAACCATCCCAAGCGCAAGCCCATCTTCCATCGACGGGCCGCTTGTTGTTCTTTCAAGTTGGCTTGAACCAAGTCTGCCAATATTTGGCGCTCCCAATTGGCTTGGGTAGGCGCTGACGACGCTGCATTTTGCGTGCGGGAAACAGGGTCTGCCGCGGATGCGGAAGTACCGAAAGATTCAGGTTGTTCAGAACTCATGAGAACTCAAAAGGTTTTAAATTGAAATCAGTATGCCAGTGAACCACTCCGCCTTGCTCAGACAAGGTGATTGAGGTCAAGCCCCTGTTGCAAGGCCCTCCCGCGCACGCCCCCGATTCTGGCCTGTACAGAGCGCCATGCGTGGCACATATTAAAAATTGACCCGTCGCATCGAAAAATCGGTTTGGCTGGTAGTCCATTTCCATGGCCACATGGCTGCATCGGTTCAAATACGCATGAACTTTGCCATTGAAACGAATGGCAAAGGCTCGGCAAGTCTGTCCAGCATAGACAACATCAAATGGCACCGCCAATCCACTGTCGACCAAATCCTTGGAATTGCACAAAGGAATTGCTTCGCTCATGAAAAACCCCTCATTGAATAAAATTCAACACCGATCCAAGCGACACATTTGCTTGGCAAGCATCACGCATTCGCAACCAACCATTGATGCAACTCTGGCACAGAATGCGCCACATGCAGCGGTTTTAAGTCTTGAAATGCCGCAGGTTCATGCGCGCCGTAACTGACACCCACGCTTGCACACCCCGCGTTCAAGGCCATCTGTAAATCATGCGTGGTGTCGCCAATCATGAGCGTGCGTTCGGGCTCAACACCAAACTCTCGCATCAATTCATGCAACATCAACGGGCTGGGCTTGCCAGCCGTTTCATCAGCCGTGCGCGAACCATCAAAGGCACCCTTCAGCTCGACAGCATGCAAGGCTTCATTCAGGCCTTTGCGGTTTTTGCCTGTTGCGACGGTTAGCCAATGATGCCGTTCTTTCAAATCAGCCAACATGGCCAAAACGCCATCAAACAGAATCAAATCATTTTGATGGGCCATATAGTGATGGCGGTAGCGCTCACCCAATTTGGGATATTTTTCAACGGGTACATCGGGTGCAGCATGCGCCAGCGCCTGCATCAAGGCCATGCCGATGACATAAGAAGCGGCCTCTTGTGAAGGTTCCTGGCCACCGACATCCACCACAGCGCGCTGAATGCATCGCGTGATGATGGCAGTAGAGTCAAACAGGGTGCCGTCCCAGTCAAATGCAATGAGGTCAAATTGCCGCGGGCGTAGATTGAGATTTGACATGATTTGCGTAAAGTTGTAATTCTGGCGGCAAAGGGGATTTCAATTCCACCCGCTTACCTGTTGCAGGATGCGTAAATTGCAAACGCCAAGCATGGAGAAACATGCGTTTCAAACCTTGCTTGGTCAGTGCCTTGTTCCACTCAAAGTCGCCATACTTGTCATCACCCGCAATGGGGTGACCTTGCGAGGCTAAATGAACACGAATTTGGTGAGTACGCCCGGTTTTAATGGTGACTTCCAGCAAAGTACAGCCTTCCAAGCGCTGCGCCACCTTGACCAAAGTGATGGAGCGCATGCCATCGGGATCGTCGTTGGAAGTTACCCTGACACGGCGCTCCCCATCTGGAAGCAGGTATTTATGCAGAGAACTGTCGATCACTTTAATTTTTTCCGGCCAATTCCCCTGAACAAGCGCCAAATATGTTTTTCCAGTTTCCCGCTCACGAAACTGATCTTGAACATGTTTTAACGCACTTCGCTTCTTGGCCACCAACAAAATACCACTGGTTTCTCGGTCAAGACGGTGCACCAATTCAAGCAGTTTGGCCTGCGGCCTAGCTTGCCTCAATTGCTCAATGACACCAAAACTGACACCCGATCCCCCATGCACAGCCACCCCTGCGGGTTTGTCGATGGCCATCAAAGCGTCGTCTTCTAACAACAGTGGGAATTCACGGCCTGGCGCTGGCCTGGCAGCCTTTTCAGCCACTTTGTCTGAAATCCGGACAGGCGGAAGTCGAACGACATCACCATTCTCAATTCGGGTGTCTGCCGAGGCGCGGCCCTTGTTAATCCTCACTTCACCGCTCCGAATGATTCGATAAACATGGGTTTTGGGCACCCCTTTGAGGTGACGAATGAGAAAGTTGTCCAACCTTTGGCCGGCCGACTCTTCATCGACAGTCAACCATTTCACCTCCAAAGCCGGATTTGTGGCCTGAAATGTGGACGATTGGGAGGCTTGGGGCCCTATAATGCGGTTCACCGGCGTTGTGCTGTAAGTGGTTGATTTGAATGGAAATGAATTCCTGATGACAGGAGTTTAGTTCACTCTCCACCCACATACGCCGTAAGTTCGATGCCGCCATGAGCTAAATCTGCAGACTGAAGGCCAGGGCCAACAGTGGCAGACCCCCTTTTTGGTTGGACCGATGCTTTGAAACCCTGATACGGAATATTTTATTCAGTAGCTTTTCAGCTGCTGAACGGATTGAGTCGAAATGAGTGCGTTGTTTGGATCTTTGCTGTCTTTTCTGCAGTGGCTTTTTGCGCCACTGGAGGCACCATTGCCTGCGCGCGCCCACAGCCTCGACGCTTCCACGCGCCCCTGTCCACATTCCTGCGACTCATTTGCGCACATGAATGTCGGACTCTTTTGGCAATTCCCTTCGTTTCGAACGTCAGTCTCGGCACCGTTGGCTCCTTGAGAGCTGGTTGTTAAACAGGTGATCCGGCCCCAACGCCAAGCATGGCGGGGTGGGTATTGCTGACACATAAAGAAGGGATGCATCATGAAACGGATGCTGATCAACGCCACGCAGGCAGAAGAACGCCGCTTGGCCATCGTCGATGGACAAAAACTCCTCGACTACGAAATTGAAATTGAAGGCCGCGAACAACGAAAAGGCAACATTTACAAAGCAGTTGTCACACGCGTTGAACCATCGCTTGAAGCCTGCTTCGTCGACTACGGCGAAGAGCGTCACGGCTTCTTGCCATTCAAAGAGATCTCGCGCCAATACTTTGCAGAAGGCGTTCCCGTTAGCCAAGCGCGCATCAACGATGTGATTCGCGAAGGCCAAGAACTCTTGGTGCAAGTTGAAAAAGAAGAACGTGGCAACAAGGGCGCAGCCCTCACCACCTTCATCAGCTTGGCTGGCCGCTATGTGGTCTTGATGCCCAACAACCCCCGCGGTGGTGGTGTTAGCAGACGCATTGAAGGCGATGACCGGGCTGAACTCAAAGAAGCCATGGACCAGTTGGAATATCCCAAAGGGATGTCCATCATTGCCCGCACCGCTGGCATTGGCCGCAGCGCCCCCGAATTGCAGTGGGACTTGAACTACTTGCTCAAGTTGTGGTCTGCCATTGATGGCGCCACACAGGGCGCCAAAGGCGCCTTCCTGATTTACCAAGAATCCAGTTTGGTGATTCGCGCCATCCGCGATTACTTCAACAGTGACATTGGCGACATCCTGATCGACACCGACGACATTTACGAACAAGCTCAGCAATTCATGAGCCACGTAATGCCCGAATTCGCGCCCCGCGTGAAGCGTTACCGCGACGATGCCCCCTTGTTCAGCCGATTCCAAATTGAACATCAAATTGAATCGGCCTATGCACGCACGGTGCAGCTGCCTTCTGGTGGCGCCATCGTGATTGACCACACAGAAGCGCTGGTGTCGGTTGACGTCAACTCTGCACGTGCCATTAAAGGCGGCGACATTGAAGAAACTGCTACCCGCACCAACCTTGAAGCGGCAGACGAAGTGGCCCGCCAAATGCGCTTGCGCGATTTGGGTGGCCTGATCGTGATCGACTTCATTGACATGGAAGAGTCACGCAATCGCCGCGAAGTGGAAAACCGCTTGCGCGATGCATTGCGCCAAGACCGTGCGCGTGTTCAGTTTGGCTCTATCAGCAAATTTGGCTTGATGGAAATGAGCCGTCAGCGCTTGAAACCAGCCTTATCAGAAGGCTCTTCTATTCCCTGCCCTCGTTGCGGTGGCTCTGGCCACGTGCGCGATACAGAGAGCTCGGCTTTGCAAATTTTGCGCATCATCCAAGAAGAGTCCATGAAGGACAACACCGCCGCAGTGCACGCACAAGTGCCTGTCGAAGTGGCCTCTTTCTTGTTGAACGAGAAGCGCCCTGAGATTGCCAAGATTGAATTGAAACAACGCATCAATGTGTTGTTGGTCCCCAATAAATCTTTGGAAACACCGCACTACAAACTCGAGCGTTTGAAGCACGACGACCCCCGCTTGGACAACATCGTAGCCAGCTACACCATGGCTGAAGAAGTGGAAGATCCAACCACCGTCACACGTCGTTCACAAGAACCCACCAACCGGCAAACGCCGGTCATCAAAGGCGTCTTGCCCGATGCACCCGCGCCTGCTTCTGTACCCAAACCAGAACCCGTCAAACCGCAAAATGCCAAG
Source organism: Pseudomonadota bacterium (assembly GCA_041172085.1). Lineage (GTDB taxonomy): Bacteria > Pseudomonadota > Gammaproteobacteria > Burkholderiales > Burkholderiaceae_C > Limnohabitans_A. The sequence goes on from JBEDKQ010000011.1 coordinate 11,586, forward strand.
ACCGAGACTGCCACTGAAAGCAGCGGCGGGTTCTTTGGTTGGCTCAAACGCTTGTTTGGCGGCAAAACCGAAACACAAGCCGAACCTGCCAAGAATGTTGGAAAGCGCAACGACCGTTCAAGCAAAGATGGTGAAGTCAGCGAACGAGGCGAACGCAGCGGCGAGCGCCGAGGTGGTCGTGGGGGCCGAGGCGGTCGCCGCGGCGAACGCAATGATCGCAGCGAGCGCAGTGATTCAGAACGCAATGACAAGAGCGAACGCAACGACAACACTGAAACACGCGCACCCCGTGAAAGCGGCGGCAATCGCCGTGGTGGTGAGCGAAACGAGCGATCTGGTCAGCGCGGAGAACGTCGCGAAAACGCCAATAACAGCCAATCTGTCGAGGCCAGCAACGTGACGGCAGACGCTACGGACAACAGTGCAGACAACCGCAATGAAGGACGAAGCGAGCGTGCGCCTCGCGGCGAAGGTCGTCGCGAAAGAGGTGAAGGTCGTCGCGAGCGTGGCGAGCGACGCAACTCAGACGGCAATCGTCAAAATGCGTCTTCAGACAATGCAGACAACTTGTCTGCGTCACCAGCGGCTTTGGCTGATGCTGTGGCTGTGCAAGCCAATGCGCAGTCTGACACTTCAACCTCGGGTGAAGAGCGCGCTGATGGTACGCAAGCGGCGCCAGAACGCAGAGAGCGACGCTCTCGCGATCGCTACGGCCGAGATCGTAGAGAACGCAATCCAAATACAGAAGCGACACCCGAAGCCAATAGTGCAACGCCTTCTGACTTAACTGCAGAAGCACAAGCACCGCAAGAAGAGGCGACAGTTTCACGTTCGTATTTCGATCGTGCAACAACATCATCGCCTGCGACCAGTGCACCCGCACCCTCTGGCAACGCACAAGTCAGTGCACCGGCAGCCGTTGCAGCCCCCACTGCTACACCTGCGGCATCCGCGGCTTCCCCCAGCGCTTCTAAGTCATTGCCCAAGGTTCAAGCTTACGAGCTGCCCTTGACCAGCCTGATTGCTGTTGCCGAAGGTTCTGGATTGCAATGGGTCAATTCAGATCCAGCAAAAATTGCACAAGTACAAGCCGCCATTGCGGCAGAGCCTAAACCAGTGCACGTGCCTAGAGAGCGACCACCAGCCGTGGTATTGGACGAAGGCCCCTTGGTCTTGGTTGAAACACGCAAAGACTTGGGAACGATGAAACTGCCCTTCTAAGTCAATTGTCAGCCATGAAAAAGGGACCCTTGGGTCCCTTTTTTTATTCCATGGCCGCTTTTTTCAACGCTTGCAGCGCTGCTGATAAATCTTCTCTTTGCTCTGCCAAATCTGCCAATGACCGCCACGCTTGTCGGCGCAATTGGGTGTCTTCCAATGAGACGGCTGCCTGCGCCAGCAAGACCTGCGCCTTGCCCCAAAGCTGCCTCTTTTGGCACAGGCGCCCCGCTAAGAATTGCAGCAACGGGTCTCTTGGATTGGCCTTTTGAGCAGCCTCAATCCAGATCAACCAGTCTCGCTCTTCAGTGCTGTCTTGGCCTGAGAAACTCACGTCAAAGGTATGCACAAGTTTTGACTGCTGCATTTTGGACAACTTTTGAGGTTCTTGCTGCAACTTGTCCCAAATTGGCTTTAACCAAGCACGTGCAACAGCTGCATCCCCTTTGAGATGAAGCCAATGTTGTGCTGCTTGAATGGCCAGGTCGGTCGATTGTCTTTGTGCCTCGCCCAACCGACCCCAAAGCCTTTGCATTTGCCCCAGCTCGTGCGTATTTGCGATCAGTTCAAAAACCAAACTGCGAACCATGCTCTCTGCAGCTTCCGCCTTGAAGGCCCGGTGTTTGATCAACAACAAAGCAGTGTCCAAAGCTTGAGAAGGCTCTCCCGCCAGGCGGGCGGCTTTTAAGCGCAGTCGCATCGCCAAGGTACGCCGTGACACACCTTGTGGCAAACGGTCCAACCAAAGCAAGCTCTCTGAGGCGTTGCGATCGTCGAGCGACCAACGCGCAGCACGCAACATAGCGCCCTCGACCAAGGACTGCCGAAGGCTACTTTGACCTGTCATGGGTTCCTGCAAAGCTGCATCGAGGTGCTTTTGCCGAGATGACTTGTCTTGGAGGGCGTGCGCGGATTCGGCCGCCAAGATGTGCGCAACGCTTCTCAATGCACCAGAATGCTCCAGAGACTCTCCTGCGTCAGACAATGATTTTTCGCGCACCAACACCAGCTCGGCCGACTTGCGGGCGCGAAGAAAGCGTCCTTCCATGAACTGGGCCATACCTTCCAGCAAAGCGGCATGAACAGACCTTTCCTTTTGCTGCAAACGCCAACGTTTGGCTTGCCGAGGCAATTCAAACAATGCCGTGAGAGCCCGTTGCGCCCAGTGCATGGTGAGCAACACAACCACAAGTCCAAACAAAACCAAATTCAAGGACACATCGACACGGTAAGGCGTCCAAAAAATGGACACAGTGCCGACATTGTTAGAGGCCAGCAAAGCAGATGCAACCGCAACCGCAAACAAACTCATCAACCAAAGAGCTGCGCGCATGTTGCTTACTTTCCAGCTGAAGCTGTGGCCAAAGCGGCCAAAGAACCATCCAAGCGAGGCAGGGGTCCGCCCTTGCTCAAGCTTTGCGCTTTATCAAGCAGCAAAAGCGCTTGCTGTGTTTTACGTGCACCGGGGTCAAAGTACTTTTTAAGAGAAACAGTCACCGCTTGCAGGTCCGCTTTAGCGGCATCAGTTTGGCGCGCCAACAAACTCAAGCGAGCATTGAGCAATTTGAGTTTGAGATTTTCACGCAATAAAAACCCTTGCTCTGGCGCCAACAAAGCCGCTTCAGGGCTGTCAATTCGGCTGACGCGTAACAATCCACGGGCTTCCAACAAGACGCGCTCAAAAGCCATTTTCCACCATGGCATGCCAGGTTGAGAGGTGGCGGCATCCGCGGGTTTGTTGCTTTGGATTTGTGGTCTTTGCAGCTCAATCACCAGCGGCAATTCATCGGTCAAGGCGACAAGCTCGTCTAGTACCAAAAGCATACCTGGCAGGTCAGTAATTTGAGCGGATTTGACCAATTCCAAATCGCGGTCGATGGCACGTTGAATGGAAATCAATCGGGGATTTGAAGCGCGCTGCAATCTTTGTTGCGCAGTTTTCAAGACGCCAAGCAATGGCTCAAGACTGCTGGTGAGCTGAGCTTGTTGCTGCGCTAGCCTAAGAGAAGACTCGATGTCGAGCACCAAGTTCTCATCACGCGATCGTGACAAGGATTGAATCAGTTCTTCGAGCTGCGTTCTCTGTAAAGCAGCTTCACCCAGTCGAGACTCTACCAATGCCATGCGTGCCGCGCTGTCCTTGACACTGTCTTGCGCCTGCTTGGCCCAAGCCTTGGCTTCTAAGGATTGCTGACCGGCATCGGCACTTTGTCGCGCCAATTGACCTTGAATGCGTGACAACTTTTCCCACAGCAAACCACTGAAGACCGCTGCCAAAAGGGCAATGGCCAGGGGCAACCATACTGTTAGCGAGCGTCGCGCTGGCAAAGCAACAGGCGAAACTGCTGGCGGTTGAAGGGGTTTGTCAGTTGTGACAGAAGGTTGTTCAGAGCTCATGCCAGCGATTTTATAGATGCAAGCATTGAACGGATACCTGGCGGGGCAATTGAGATGCGTTGCCAACCCTGTTTTTGGGCCAAATCAGCCATCCGTGGATGCGTGACCACGGCTTTTGCTGCAGACCAATCGATGTCTGGACATTGGGAGACAAGGTTTTCGATGGCTGCAGAGCTGCTGAACAACCAAATGGCACCCTCCTCAATGTGTTTCTTGACTTGGATTTTTTGGATGGCATTTAAAACGCTGCCTTGTCTGCGATACGCCGCGATGGCGCAAACCTGCACTTGCTTGCCCTCAAGTTGTTGGACCAACCAATCTCGACCAGCAATGACGCCCGTTTCGTCCGCTCCACGAATGAACATCACGTGCATGCCAGCCCTTAGTTGAGGCGATACAACCTCCCACAGCGCCTCTGAGTCTAGCTGCGCCGCATTGGTAGCAGGCTGGTCAATTTGATGCGCAGGAATGCCATGTGCGACCAAGGCCGCAGCAGTGCCCGGACCGGTACACCAAGCACGTGCATTTTGCTTCAAGTGATCAAGCCAATGGGGTTGATGCCTCAAAGCGGCAGCAAAGAACCGCACCGCGTTGGCACTGACAAACATCAGCGCCTGACTTTGCAATGCCATGTCAGTTGCTTTGGCTACGTCCCCTGAAGTCATCAAGTCTGACAGGGTTAAAAGCGGGAAGGCGATGGTTTCATGCCCCGCTTCACGCAACTGCGTCATCCAAGCTGTTGCATCTTGTTCAGGACGGGTCACGATGACTTGTGTCATGGGATAGGCCAGAGCTTGAGCAACTTCATTCCACTTGGTTCAACTTCAATGTGCGCCACCACGCTTCAACTCGGAAGCCACCGCGATTCCCAGTGCCTCTGCCTCGTTCAAACTGTCGACCACCCCGGACTTTGCAGCCGTAACCAAAGTGGTTGCACCTTCGGGGTCTCCCCAAGCTGCGCGCAAACTTAACACCTTGCCGTCTAAAGTTGCATGGGCAGCCAGAGGCATCGAACAACTGCCGCCCATGGTTCTGCTGACTGCGCGCTCGGCCGCAACGGCCAACCAAGACGTTTGGTGCACCATGGGTTCAAGCGCTTGGAGCAGATCGGTACGCCCTTCGCAAATTTCAATGCCCAGGGCACCTTGACCTGCTGCAGGCAACATCTGATCGGTGTCAAAGATTTGCCGCATCCGGTTGGCAAGTTTCAGGCGCTTGAGGCCCGCGGCCGCCAAAATAATGCCAGCGTATTGGCCTTCGTCCAACTTGCGCAAGCGTGTGTCCAAATTGCCTCGCAGGGGCTCAATTTTCAAATCTGGGCGTAGCGCACGCAACAAAACGGTTCGCCTCAAACTCGATGTACCGACCACCGCACCTTGGGGCAAATCCATCAAACTGGCGTAATTTTCTGAAACCCAAGCATCGCGGGGATCTTCGCGTTCCATGACACAGGCCAATTGAAACCCCTCGGGCATGTCCATGGGTACATCTTTGAGTGAGTGCACCGCGATGTCTGCGCGTCCTTCTGACAAGGCCACCTCAAGCTCTTTGACAAACAAGCCTTTGCCACCGACCTTGCTCAGGCTTCGGTCCAAGATTTGATCGCCTTGAGTGGTCATCCCCAGCAAATGAACGTCGTGGCCTCGCGCCTGCAAGATGGCCTGAACGTGTTCGGCTTGCCACATGGCCAATCTGCTTTCACGGGTGGCAATGACGATGGGACGCTTGGTAGCAGTGAGGTTTTGAGAGTTCAAACCAGTAACCTGTTCGTAATTTTTCAATCTATTCAAATGCTAGCATGACACAAGCCCCTGATAAATGAGTCTCGCCATGCCAAACGTCACAATTCCGCCCCTGAAACGTCATTCGCGCGACAACGAACGCCCTCTGGTCGAGGACATTCGCTTGCTTGGCCGTATTTTGGGCGATGCGATCCGAGAGCAAGAAGGCGCAGAAATCTACGAATTGATCGAAAAAATTCGCAAACTTTCTGTGGCATTCAGGCGAGATGCCGATCAAGAAGCAGACAAGGCTTTGAAGAAACTCCTCAAAAGCTTGACGGGTGAGCATGCCGTTAGCGTCATTCGCGGGTTCACTTACTTTAGTCACTTGGCCAATTTGGCAGAGGATCGGCATCACATCCGTCGCCGCGCCATTCACGAGCGAGTGGGTGACACGCAAGAGGGCAGCATAGAAGTTGCATTGCAGCGACTCCGATGGGCAGGCATTACCCCCAAAATCATTTCACAAACTTTGGCGCAAAGTTTCGTGTCACCCGTTTTGACGGCACACCCCACAGAAGTTCAGCGCCAAAGTATCCTGAGCGCAGAACGTGACATTGCGCAGTTGCTGACAGAGCGCGACGAGATCAAAGCCCGTGCGGCAGTGGTCAATGCTGCGAAAGACGCACTGACCCCTAAAGAATTGGCCGCCAACGAGCAACGCATGCGTGCACGTGTGATGCAACTTTGGCAAACTCGGTTGTTGCGTTTTTCGAAGCTCACCGTGGCTGATGAAATTGAAAACTCATTGAGCTATTACGAATCGACTTTTTTGCGGGAAATTCCAAAAATTTATGCGTCGTTGGAAGAAGCCTTGGGCCCACACCCCGTCGCACCCTTTTTACGCATGGGCCAGTGGATTGGAGGCGATCGCGACGGCAATCCCAATGTCAACGCAGAAACGCTCAATCACGCACTCAAACGTCAAGCCGAAGTGGCTTTGCGACACTACCTGAAAGAGGTTCACTTCCTGGGCAGCGAATTGTCTTTGTCCGCCATGCTGGTCGATTTTCCGCCCGCCATGAAAGCCTTGGCCGAGAAGTCGCCTGACACCAACGCTCACCGCATAGATGAACCCTACAGGCGCGCCCTCACAGGCATGTACGCGCGGCTTGCGGCAACGCTTAAATCTCTCACAGGTGGTGATGCTGCAAAGCATGCCGTAGAACCTCAAAATCAATACCCAGATTCAGTCAGTTTTTTGGCTGATTTAAAAATCATTCAAGCCTCTTTGAAAAGCCATCACGCGCAAGCCTTGGCCGCACAACGCTTAGATCCACTTGTCCGCGCAGTCGAAGTCTTTGGTTTTCACTTGGCCACAGTAGATTTGCGTCAAAGCTCCGACCAACACGAAAAAGTGGTCAGTGAATTGTTGGCACAGGCACGCATAGAGCAAGGCTATGCATCTTTGGATGAAGCCGACAAACGAACTGTTCTGATGAAGTTGCTGAATGACGCCAGACCCCTGCGCATTCCTGGCGCAAGCTACTCTGACCACGCTCTGTCGGAACTGGCAATTTTCGAAGAAGCACGATTGTCACGGGCCACTTTCGGGGCAGAGGCAATCCGTCACTACATCATTAGCCATACTGAAACCGTCAGCGACTTACTAGAAGTTTTGTTGTTGCAAAAAGAAGTGGGCTTGATGCACGGCACTTTGGATGAGACCGCAAGGGTCGACTTGATCGTGGTGCCCTTGTTTGAAACCATCGAAGATTTGCGCAACTCGGCCAGCATCATGCGCGAGTTCTATGCCCTGCCCGGCATCGCCAATTTGATCCAACGCTCTGGCGCAGAACAAGACATCATGCTGGGCTACTCCGACAGCAACAAAGATGGCGGTATCTTTACCAGCAACTGGGAGCTGTACAGAGCGGAAGTCGCCTTGGTGGAAGACTTTGACCGACTGGCCAACAGCCACAACATTCAGCTGCGCATGTTTCATGGTCGCGGTGGTACCGTGGGCCGAGGTGGTGGACCCAGCTACCAAGCTATTTTGGCGCAACCGCCGGGTACGGTTCGGGGTCAAATTCGCTTGACCGAGCAAGGTGAAGTCATTGGCTCTAAATACGCCAACCCCGAAATTGGCAGGCGCAATTTAGAGACCTTGGTTGCGGCCACTTTGGAAGCGACTTTGTTGCAGCCCACCAAGACTGCACCGCGTAACTTCTTGGAAACAGCGGCGCAACTTTCGCAGGCCAGCATGGATGCATACCGCCATTTGGTTTATGAAACGGCTGGTTTCAACGACTACTTTTTTGCGGCCACGCCCATTCGTGAAATTGCAGAGCTGAACATCGGCTCTCGCCCAGCATCGCGCAAAGCCAATCAAAAGATTGAAGATTTGAGGGCCATTCCATGGGGCTTCAGCTGGGGCCAATGCCGCCTTACCTTGCCAGGTTGGTATGGATTTGGCTCTGCCGTCGAAAAATTCTTAGACCGCCCCACAGACAAAGAACGCAAATTAGCCCTTGCCTTGCTACAAAAAATGGTCAAGCAATGGCCATTCTTTAAAACTTTGCTGTCCAACATGGACATGGTGCTGGCCAAAAGCGATCTGGCATTGGCCTCGCGCTACAGTGAACTGGTGTCTGACGTCAAGCTGCGCAAAAAAGTCTTCACGGCCATTGAAGCTGAGTGGCACAGAACAGCAGAAGTCATCACACTGTTGACAGGCGAAAAACATCGACTGGCCAACAATCCTGCTTTGGCGCGCTCTATCCGCCACCGGTTTCCCTACATCGACCCCCTGCACCATCTCCAAGTGGAACTGATTCGCCGATACCGGGATGGCAAAGCCGACGAGCGGGTTCAACGCGGCATTCACATCTCTATCAACGGGATTGCGGCTGGTCTCCGAAACACGGGTTAAGCCCCGGCAAAAGGTTTTTAGGCGTTTTCAGCTTGTTTTGAGGGTCTGCCACAGGGTTTAGAAGCCCAGCAACCCGATAAAATCTGGAAATGTCTAAAAACCAATTTGAACAAAAGTCCCAGGCTTGGTCGGCCTTGTTTTCTGAACCCATGAGTGACCTGGTGAAGCGCTACACCTCTAGCGTCTTCTTCGACAAGCGACTCTGGCCATCGGACATTCAAGGCAGCTTGGCGCATGCAGAGATGCTCGCGGCTCAAAAAATCATCAGCGACCAAGACTTTGCCGACATTCAGCGCGGCATGGCGCAAATTACCGAGGAAATTACCAAGGGGCAGTTTGATTGGCAACTGGACTTAGAGGATGTGCACCTCAACATCGAAGCCCGCCTGACACAAATTGTGGGCGATGCCGGCAAGCGCCTGCACACAGGCAGAAGTCGCAACGACCAAGTGGCCACCGATGTTCGCTTGTGGCTGGTCAGCGAAATCGACCTGATTGGCGGTCTGCTTATTGACCTCCAAAAATCATTGATCGAAGTGGCCGAGCGCAATGTCGAAGTCATCTTGCCCGGCTTCACGCATTTGCAAGTGGCACAGCCCGTGAGCTTTGCGCATCATTTGTTGGCCTATGTCGAAATGTTTGCACGCGATGCAGAACGCATGGCAGATGTGCGTCGCCGGACCAACCGTTTGCCATTAGGATCTGCAGCATTGGCTGGCACCACCTATCCGCTAGACCGTGAACGCGTGGCCAAAAGCCTTGGCATGGTGGACGAACAAGGCAACGCTTGCGTTAGTCAAAACAGTTTGGATGGTGTGAGCGATCGCGACTTTGCCATTGAATTTACGGCAGCCGCTTCATTGTGCATGGTGCACATCAGTCGCTTAAGCGAAGAACTCATTTTGTGGATGAGCCAGAACTTTGGCTTTGTGAAAATTGCCGATCGGTTTACCACTGGCAGTTCCATCATGCCGCAAAAGAAAAACCCCGACGTACCCGAATTGGCGCGCGGCAAAACCGGCCGTGTGGTGGGCCACTTGATGGGCCTCATCACTTTGATGAAAGGCCAGCCCCTGGCCTACAACAAAGACAATCAAGAAGACAAAGAGCCTTTGTTTGATACCGTCGACACGCTCAAAGACACCTTGCGAATCTTCAGCGAAATGATTGGCGGTCAAGTCAACGCACAGACTGGCCAGAAAGAAGGCGGCATTTCCGTCAATGCACAAGCCATGGAAGCGGCTACCAAAAAAGGCTATGCCACAGCAACTGACTTGGCTGATTACTTGGTCAAAAAAGGCCTGCCCTTCCGCGATGCGCACGAGGTGGTAGCACACGCAGTCAAGACGGCTCAGACCCAGAATTTAGACCTGAGCGAACTGCCATTGGCCACGCTACAACAATTCAACCCCGCCATTCAAGCCGATGTCTTTGATTGCCTTAGCTTGGTGGGCTCGTTAAATGCCCGCAATACTTTGGGCGGAACTGCGCCGGGTCAAGTTCGTCAGCAAATTGCACGCCATCATGCGCGCTTGAATTTTTAAAAGGAGTTTGTGATGGAAGTCACTCAAACCGAGCAGCTCACAGAGTCCCCATTTGCTGCAGGTCTTAATTGGTCCGCTGATTTGTACACGGGTGATGAGCGCATGGACCACACACATGAAGAGTTTGTGACCATGCTCAATGCTTTGCTAAAGACCCCGCAAACTGAGCAACTCAATTTGTACCGCGAGTTTCTCAACCACACGGTTGAACACTTTGCGCAAGAAGACCGTTGGATGTTGGCCACAGGTTTCAGTGAAGACAACTGCCATGCGGGTCAACACGCCACCATTTTGGAAACCATGCGCGCCGTTGAAACTCATTACATCCAGGGCGATCCAGAAATTATCTCGCGGCTGGCAGAGGCCTTGGCCGAATGGTTTCCACAGCATGCAGCCTCCATGGATGCAGGTTTGGCCCAGCATTTGAAATCTGTGAACTTTGACAGCGAAACAGAAACGCTGGCAGACCCTTCCATCATCAAAAACGTCACCATGTCGGGTTGCGGCAGTGTGAGTTGCAGCTGATCAAATTCATTCGCAAGCCCCTTAAGCTTCAATCCAAATTGGAAATCAAATATGTCCGTGATCACCACCATTGAAGAATTGCGTATCTTGGCCCAAAAACGCGTGCCTCGTATGTTTTATGACTACGCCGACAGTGGCTCTTGGACGGAAAGCACCTACCGCGCCAACGAAAGCGATTTTCAAAAAATCAAGTTGCGCCAACGTGTGGCGGTCAACATGGAGGGCCGTAGCACGGCCACCACCATGATTGGCCAAAAGGTGGCCATGCCCGTGGCCATTGCACCCACGGGCCTCACGGGCATGCAGCACGCCGATGGCGAAATTTTGGCGGCTCGGGCTGCTAAGAAGTTTGGCATTCCTTTCACACTTTCAACCATGAGCATTTGCTCTATTGAAGATGTGTCCAAGGGCACCGATGGTCATCCTTTCTGGTTCCAGTTGTACGTCATGCGCGACCGTGACTTCATTGAGCGCCTGATTGAGCGCGCGCGCGCAGCCAATTGCTCAGCCCTGGTCATCACGTTAGACCTGCAAATTTTGGGACAACGACACAAAGATTTGAAGAACGGCTTGTCTGCGCCGCCCAAGCTCACTCTTCCTAACATCCTCAACATTGCCACCAAGCCCCGTTGGGCATTGGGCATGTTGGGCACACCTCGACGCCAATTTGGCAACATCGTGGGCCACGTCAAGGGCGTTGAAAACATGGGCTCACTGTCGGCCTGGACAGCACAGCAGTTTGACCCACGCCTCAATTGGGGTGACGTAGAGTGGATCAAAAAGCGTTGGGGCGGCAAGATCATTTTGAAAGGCATTCAAGACGTCGAAGATGCTCGCTTGGCCGTTGAAAGTGGTGCCGACGCCATGATTGTCAGCAACCATGGTGGCCGCCAACTCGATGGTGCACAAAGCAGCATTGAAGCATTGCCCGCCATTGTGGATGCCGTGGGCAAACAGATTGAAGTTCACATGGACGGCGGCATTCGAAGCGGTCAAGATGTGCTCAAGGCACGCGCGCTGGGTGCACAAGGCACCTACATTGGTCGTGCATTTTTGTATGGCCTGGGCGCCATGGGTCAACCCGGTGTTGAAAAGGCGCTGCAAATTATTCACAACGAACTCGACTTGACCATGGCCTTTTGCGGTCGTACGCAAATGGACACGGTCGACAAAAGTATTTTGTTGCCAGGCACTTTCCCACAGTAAACACCGTACTTTGCTTTGAGTTTGTGACCGACACCAAAGCACCTGCATCGCCCCTGAAGCGACGCATTGCGCACCTCGACATGGACGCGTTTTACGCGTCGGTCGAGTTGCTGCGTTACCCCCAACTCAAAGGCCTGCCTGTGGTCATTGGCGGCGGCAGACGCAAAGAGGTCGACTTGTTGGCACGACTGCGCACAGCCCACCCAGACTACGAATGGTCTGCCGACAATTTGTCCGAAATCCCCTTGGATTTTTTCCCACGCATTGAAGGCTACACCGGCCGAGGCGTGATCACCACAGCCACCTACGCGGCCAGGCAGTTTGGCATTGGTTCGGCCATGGGGCTTATGAAGGCCGCCAAGCTGTGCCCTCAGGCCATTTTGCTGCCCGTGGACTTTGATCAATACCGACACTACTCCAGAGTCTTCAAAGGCATCATCACCGACATCGCCCCTGTCATGGAGGACCGCGGTGTGGATGAGGTGTACATCGACTTCACAGAGGTGCCAGGCGGCCAGCGCGAAGGCGGTAAGGTTTTGGCTCGGCTCATTCAGAAATGTATTTTTGAAGCCACGGGCCTCACCTGCTCCGTGGGTGTGGCTCCCAACAAACTGATTGCCAAAATGGCCAGTGAGTTCAACAAGCCCAACGGTATTTCCATAGTTCACGAAGAAGATTTAAAAACCGCCATCTGGCCGCTCAGTTGCCGCAAGATCAATGGCGTAGGCCCCAAAGCCGATGAAAAACTCAAGCACCATGGCATTGAAACCATTGGTCAGTTGGCAGCCTGTGAATTGCCTTGGCTGCAAATGCACTTTGGCAAGGTCTATGGCGCCTGGCTGCACGAAGCTGCATGGGGCCGCGATGATCGCCCCATCAGTACCGAGAGCGAGCCCGTGAGCATTAGCCGCGAGACCACCTTCGAAACCGACCTGCATGCGGTACGCGACAAAGAAGAGTTGGGCAAAGTGTTTACACGCCTGTGCCAACAACTGGCGGCCGATTTAAAGCGCAAGGGCTATGACGGCAAAACCATTGGCATCAAGCTGCGTTATGACAATTTCAAAAGTGTCACACGAGATCAAACCCTCACCTTTTATACGCAAGACGCGGCAGAAATTCGCAAGTTTGCAGGGCTGTGTTTGAAGCGCGTCGACCTCAGCCGGAAACTCCGGCTTTTAGGGGTGCGGGTGGGCTCACTGGTCAAACACGGGACAGCCCCAGATCACAGTGCCAGCTACAGTTCACCCCATTCACACCACCCTGCTTTGCACGAGGCCTCACCCCATGGACAAACTCAATTGCTTTTCACTGACGATGAATGACCAAGTTGCGCATTTGGTGCTGAACAAGCCCGAATCGCTCAACACCATGCACCCAACGTTTTGGCGTGAACTCGACACCGTCTTGCATCAGCTGAACAACGAAGGCAAGGCACGCGCCTTGGTCATCTCGAGCACTGGCAAGCACTTTTCCGCAGGCATGGCTCTGGAAACATTTTCAGGCGCTATTTCGATGGATGCAGACAGTCCTGAAGGCCGGGCGGCGGTGTATGACTCGCTCACAGACATGCAATCCACCTTTACCTTGTTAGAAACTTTGCGCATTCCCGTGATCGCTGCCATTCAGGGGGGGTGCATTGGCGGTGCCGTCGACATGGTCACAGCGTGCTGCATTCGCTATGCCACGCAAGATGCCTTTTTCTGCGTTCAAGAAATCAACATTGGTATGGTGGCCGACGTCGGCACCTTGCAACGTTTGCCCAAATTGCTGCCCATGGGTTTGGTCAAGGAATTGGCTTATACCGGTCGTCGCCTCAGTGCAGAGAATGCGCTAAAACATGGCCTGGTGACACACGTATTTGAGACGCAAGAAGCCATGGTGTCAGGCGCCTTGGCCTGTGCCAAAGAGATGGCCAACAAACCACCCGTGGCCATCTGGGGCACCAAGCAAGCCCTGAACTATGCGCGCGACCACAGCGTGGAAGACAGCCTTCGCCAAATGGGTTGGTTGCAAGGCGCTATTTGGAGCAATCCGCACATTCGCGAAGCGCTGGAAGCAGCCAAAGAAAAGCGCCCAGCCAACTTTCCGCCGTTGGCACCCCTCAAAGGTTTTAAAACCTACGGTTGATCGCAACAGCCATCACAAGGTGTGGCCGATGCAAAGGGCCGCTTATTGTCTGGCCGTCCGAATGTTGGGCGGCGGAGATTGTGGATGGCTGGTTCGCCAAGGGTTGATGTCCAAGCCGCCTCGGCGTGTGTACCTGGCATAGACACTTAACTTAAGCGGTTTGCATCGCGTCCAAATGTCCATGAAGATGCGCTCCACGCACTGCTCATGAAACTCATTGTGATTTCTAAAACTCACGATGTACTGGAGCAAACCCGCTTGGTCAATTTGCGCTCCTGAATACGAAATTTGCACACTGCCCCAATCCGGTTGACCCGTGACCAAGCAATTGCTTTTGAGCAAATGGCTGACGAAGGTTTCTGTGACAGGTGCCTCATCGTGCTGAGCTGTGAGCAACTCGGGGGCGGGCTGATACTGCGTGCACTCAATGTCCATGCGGTCTAAATTCAGGCCATCCAATTCATGCACCGGTTCTTTGTCAAAGTCATCGGGCAAAATGATCTTCACACCGCAACGCGATTTGATGGGCCCGCCGTGCCACAAGGCCTGATCGAGGTCTTCACGCATGCAATCGCGTACGGCTTGCACGTCGACAAAGCGTGTCGCATTGAAGCTGTTCAAGTAAAGCTTGAAAGATTTGCTCTCAATGATGTGGGTACTTTCAGCGGGCACCGTGATGTGCGCCAATGCCACTTGCGGTTTGCCTTTGAGATTCAGCCAGGACAACTCAAAAGCGGTCCACAAATCGGCGCCAAAGAAAATGGGCGCACCGTGAATGCCCAGCTCCTCACGCTTGACAGCGCGTGGAATGGGGAACAACAAAGACGCATCGTATTGGTCCACATACGCGCTGTTTTTGCCCAGTTGAGATTGTTCGGGTTGGTTCATACAACCCCCTTCACGCGACGGCGAAACACCCAGCGGTTTTCATCAGAAGCAGCGGCCACAAAGCCATAACCATCTGAGTCAAAGTCTTTGAGCTTCTCTGGATTTTTAATTTGTTTTTGAATGGCATAACGCGCAAGCAACCCACGCGCACGTTTGGCAAAAAAGCTAATGACTTTGTATTTGCCGCCCTTGTAATCTTCAAACACACACTCGACCACCCGCGCATTGAGTGTTTTGACATCGACCGCTTTGAAATACTCTTGCGAGGCCAGATTGATGACCACCGGTGTTTTGTCTTTACTCAATCGTTCATTGAGATACGTTGAAATGCTGCTGCCCCAAAATTGGTACAAGTTTTTGCCACGCGGATTGGTCAAAGCCGTGCCCATTTCTAAACGGTAGGGCTGCATCCAATCTAAGGGGCGCAACACGCCATACAGACCACTCAAAATGCACACATGGTCTTGCGCCCACTCTAGGTCTTTTACTTTGAGAGACTTGGCATCTAGGCCGTCATAAACATCGCCATTGAAAGCCAAGACCGCTTGCTTAGAATTCTTGGCTGTGAATTTGGGACGCCAGGCTTCGTAACGCGCCACATTGAGGGCTGCCAAGTTGTCGCTTAAGTCCATCAATTCTGCAATTTGCACCGGCGTTTTGGGCTTGAGCACCTCAATCAGTTCGGCCGACTGGCTGACAAATTGCGGCAATGTGTGCGATACCCCTTCCACGGGGGTCTCGTAATCCAAGGATTTAGCGGGCGATAAGAGTAACAACATGCACAGTGCCTTTTGAGGTGGCCATTATCTGGCAAGTGGTTGACGCTTGCTGTTGGCGGCCCTTAATCCACCAAGTCTTTCAAAGCTTTTTCGTAGCGAACGGAGTGAGAACGCTCGGCCTTGGCCAAAGTTTCAAACCAGTCAGCAATGTCGTCAAAGCCTTCTTCGCGCGCTGTCTTGGCCATGGCAGGATAGACATGGGTGGACTCATGGGCTTCACTGGCCACCGCGGCCTCTAAGTTTTGACGGGTGGTGCCAATGGGCAAGCCTGTGGCGGGGTCACCTGCTTGTTCTAAAAATTCCAAATGACCATGGGCATGGCCCGTTTCGCCTTGAGCCGATGACCTGAACAAGGCCGCCACATCACTTTTGCCCTCAAGATCGGCTTTGTTGGCAAAGTAGGTGTAGCGTAGCTGCACTTGTGATTCAATGGCGAAGGCGTCTTTGAGACACTGTTCGGTGCGGGAGCCTTTGAGTTGAGCCATGTCAATTTCCTAGAGGGATTCAATTGGAAAATTCATTTCCACGACAGAAACGAATACAAAAGTAGTTTAGTCAATAAATGGGCCGCTCGCAGAATTGTTAAAGTGCGGTCTGCGACAAGCACCATTCAAAAGGACCGCAATGAACACGCCCAGTTTTAAAGAAGTTCAATTTACCAATGGTTATGAATTTACCGAAGGCACAGGCTACGCCCTGCCAGAGTACCCGTTTGTGAAACCCCCAGAGTTGGTACAAAACAAAACCTTGCGGCACGCTGTGGTGATTGTGGGCGGCGGCATCACCGGCCTGACCTTGGCCTGCGGCTTGGCCAATTTGGGCATCAAGGCCGTGCTACTGGACGAAGACAACACCGTGGGCGTCAAAGGTGCTTCGTCTCGGGGCATTTGCTACACCCAAAAGTCTCTAGAGATTTTTCACAAACTGGGCATTTTTGATCGCATCGCCAAGAAAGGCATTCAATGGAGTGTGGGCCGCACTTTTGCAGGCGACGATGAGGTTTACAACTTTGACCTCAAGCAACAAAGTAATTTCAGCCTGTCAGAACAGCCTGCGTTCATCAACATCCAGCAGTTCTACATTGAGGGCTTTTTGGTAGAGCGCATTCAAGAACTGGGGCATGTTGATTTGCGCTGGCAGTCGCGTGTGAAGGCTTTCAAACAGAACAAAGATTTCGCAACGCTCAGTGTTGAAACACCAGAGGGCACTTACGACCTGCAAGCCGATCATGTGATCGATGCTTCCGGCTCGCACACGCCCTTCCATGCTTGGACAGGCGTCAGCATGGAAAGCAAAAAAGGCGATGACCGTTGGTGCATTGCCGATGTCAAATTTGACACCCGCCCGCCCACAGAACGCCACACCTGGATTGAAGCGCCCTTCAACGAAAACCGCGCAGTGTGGCAACACTTGATGGCCGACGATGTGTGGCGCATTGACTACCAAATGGAACCCAATGCCGATGCCGCTTACATCAGCCGCGAAGACGTGGTGCGTGAACGCTTAGAGCGCCAGTTTGGCAAAAATGTGAAGGTCGACATCGTGTGGGTCGGCCCCTACGCTTACAAGAGCCAATGCCTCAACACATTGCGAATGGGTCGCGTATTTTTCATGGGGGATACCGCCAAAATTGTGAACCCGTTTGGCGCACGTGGCGGCAACACAGGTGTCGCCGATGCCGACAACTTGGCATGGAAGCTAGCGGCCGTGTTGCGCGGTCATGCAGACGAAGCGCTGCTTGAAAGTTACAACGACGAGCGCCTCGAAGCAGCTCAAGAAAACGTCAAGGTCACGCGCCGCACGGCCCGATTTTTACGACCCGCCGACGGCATTGAACGCGCGTTTAGAAAGGCTACCATCAGCTTGGCCAAGCAGCATCCCTTTGCACGTTCTTTGGTGAACACGGGCCGCATGGCTGTGGCCAACACGTATCGCGGCTCGCGCATTTGCGGGGACAACGGTGGCGTGTCGGTTCAAAACGTGAAAATTCAGTGGCGTCCTGGCAAAACTGGTGCTTTGAATGATCTGCTGCAGTGGGCAGATGGCCGCTTGCTCATTTTGGTTTTTGGTAAGCAAACCAAAGCATCCTTGAAACGACTTCAAGAACTGAGCCTTTCGGGTCTCCCTGTGCGTTGCGTGCAAGTTTTGACCCAAGGCGATCAAGTGCAAGCGCGGGAACATGTTTGGGACAAGCAAGGCTGCCTGCAAAGTGCCTGCTCAGCAGTGGCAACAGGCGGTTGGGCCCTGATTCGACCCGATGGCTATTTGGCCGATACAGGCAAAGCGATCAATGGTGAGTTGCTTGGCGCAGTGGCCACTTCTTTGGGTCTTTGATCACACTCGGACATCATGATGAAAACAGAACTGAACTTTCAAGACGCCGACACCTTTTACGAACAGCTGCTCAATGCCCACGAGGGCCTCAGCGCTGAGCAGTCTGAGCAATTGAACATGCGCCTGATTTTGCTGCTCGCCAATCAGGTAGGCGATGCCGCTGTCTTGCGGGATTGCATTGAAACTGCAAGTGAAGTGGCTAAGTAAATGGGTTTTACTTCTTTTCAGGACTTGAGACTAAGTCTTGGAATTGACTGTAAAAGTTGACTCTGGCGAGAGTTCTATAGGTATTTCGTTTTTGAGATCTATTGCCCTTTGCTTTGCCGCTGCGTTCAAAGTTGTTATTTCACTTTTTGAGGCAATGGATTTGAGCTGACCTGAGTCAAAAGACTTCAAAAGGCTCAATTCATAGGAATTCAAATAGTGTTTCATACGTCATGTTAGGACCAAGTGTGCCTTTTGTCACCACATTTGCTTGCAAGAACTCCAAGTAAAATCATGGCTTTAGAACATTCATGACATTGCCCCTGGGCAATTTCAAACCATCCAGCCCATGAGCAACGAGTCCAGCCCCGCCCTTCAGCAACCCGGCCTTGAGAGCCTGTCCAAGTCTTTTGAGCCCGCCGCCTTAGAAGCCCATTGGGGCCCCGAATGGGAAAAACGCGGTTACGGCATTGCAGGCCATCGCGGCAGCCAAGTGCCAAAGGCTGAAGCACCCAACTTCGCCATCCAATTGCCGCCACCCAATGTGACAGGCACCCTGCACATGGGCCACGCGTTCAACCAAACCATCATGGACAGCCTCACGCGCTATCACCGCATGATGGGCTTCAACACCGTTTGGATTCCTGGCACCGACCACGCTGGTATTGCCACGCAAATTGTGGTGGAGCGCCAGCTTCAAGGTCAGGGCATCAGCCGCCACGACATGGGCCCCACGCCCGCCGAAGCGCGCAAAAACTTTGTTTCCAAAGTGTGGGAATGGAAAGAACAATCGGGCAACACCATCACGCAGCAAATGCGCCGCATGGGCGACAGCGTGGACTGGACGCGCGAGTACTTCACCATGGACGACAAGTTGTCCAAAGTG
>JBEDKQ010000012.1:0-28656 GCA_041172085.1 Pseudomonadota bacterium
CTGTCAGCCAAGGCAATGAGCAGGAAAAACCCAAGCACCATGCTGCTGACCATGGCAACAGGACGGTGCATGGCCAAGCGCCAATTGGCCCTTAAGTTTCGATCTGCGCGCACACGCCACATGTACCAAAGTACAAACAGCAAAATGGCATAAACGAATAAATCGGTAAGTAAAAAAACGGGTTGCATAGTGCGCTTACTGCAAACGAATGCGAGGGTCAGCCAAGGTGTAGCTGATGTCGGTCAATATCAGACCAACGATGTACAAAAAGGAACCAATGAACACCATTGCACGGACAATGGCAAAGTCTTGGCCCGCAATGGCCTCAATCAAATAACTGCCTAAGCCTGGAATTGCAAAGAAAGACTCCGTGATCAGGCTGCCCATGAACAACAGTGGAATGACTGCAACAGACGCACTGAGGATAGGAATCAGGGCATTGCGAAGTACGTGCACCAACAAAACGCGTGATTCAGACAAGCCCTTGGAGCGAGCCGTCCGAACATAATCTTTGCCAATCTCCTCCATGAACAGGGTGCGGTTGAAGCGAACCTCACCGCCTAAACGCGCAAAGATACCGACGGCAATGGGCAGTAACAAGAAGCGCCAAGCATCCATGCCAGGTGCAAAGCCTGACACTGGCATCAACTGCAAGACGCGTGAGAACATGAATTGACCCATCACAATAAAAAACAGAGATGAGATTGACATGAAGACCACACAAAGCACGGTGCCCCAAAAGTCCAAATAGGTGGCTCGAAAGAACGCCAACCCAAGTGCCAAGACAATTGAGATACCCAAGCCCACAACAAAAGTAGGCAACGCAAGCGCAATAGAGGGCCCAGCACGCCTCACAATTTCTGACGCAATGTCGCGACCACTGTCGGCACGTCCAAAGTCAAATGCAAACATTCGCAAAGAACTGTCCAAAAACAGTGTGTTTGTAATTTGGGCAAGGCCCTGCTCTTTTTCGTTAAAGAACAAAGGCCTGTCGTATCCCCGCTCAGCCTTCCATTTTTCAATGGCATCGGGGGTGACACGTTTACCGCCCAATTGCATCCGTGCCATGTCGTCAGGCGTATTCACTTTGAAAAACAGCACGAAAGTCAGCAAGTTGATGCCAATCAAAATGGCCAAGCCATAAGCCAATTTACGAGATAAAAAACCAAACATCACAGACTCCTTGATGTTGTTGTAGCACTTTGAACAGCACGTTGAGATTGTCGTTTGCGCCACGCTTTCCATGCCGGCCAAGCAATTGCCAGTAATAAAAGTGGTAACACCGCCACGGGCCACCAAATGGCTTGATTCCATTCTTTGATTTTGCGGGTGCGGAGTGCAGAATCAATTTTTAAATACGGTAAGGAGTCGCGAATGATGTTGGAAGGTTTGCCATTGCCAACCCATTGGTGATACGCACCACCAAACTCTTCAGACCAGCCATAAAGCATGGGCATTTCGTCTTGCATGATCTCAATCATGCGAGAGATCATGGCTGCACGCTCAGGCGTGTCTTCCAAATCTTTCATGCGGTCGAACAATTGGTCGTACTCGGGGTGTGCAAAGTTACTTGAATTCTCGCCGTCAAATTTGGCCTTGGAATTAGGGCCGTACAACAAGAACAAGAAATTCTCGGGGTCTGGGTAATCTGCCAACCAACCCCAGAAGAAAAATTGGGCAGAGCCCTTGCGCATCTTGTCTTGAAACCGGTTGTAGTCGGTATTGCGAATTTCAATTTGCACGTTCAACTTGGCAAATTGTTTAGCCACCCAATCCAATCGTGCTTTGTAACCAGGGCCAACGCCTTGCGTGTCGTAATTCAAAATAAGGGGCTGTCCTGTTTTTGCGTCTCTGCCTTCTGGATAACCTGCTTCAGCCAACAATTTCTTGGCCACATCAATTGACTTGCGTTTGTATTTTCCGTCTGCAGTGATGTCGTAAATGATGGGGTTGGGTTTAGACAAGTTGTTGCCAAACAAACCGGGCACCACCACACTGTGATTGACCTGAGCGCGATCATCTTCAAAAATCGAGACATACTCTTCAAAGTCAAAGGCAATGGCCAATGCTTGGCGTAATTTCTTGTTGCGAACGCGCTCTTCTGGTGTTTTGCCAAGGCCCACCACGGGGTCTAACCAATTGAAACCAAAATGCCAAAACCCCACTTGAATGGTGCTGGGCAGTTGAATTTTTCGTTCCAACAGTTCTTTGGCACGCCCAGTTCCGTCTTGAATAGACACCTGATAACCAATGCCAGGCTCGCCGCGCTCTAATTGAGGTATGTCGTAATAGCCTTGAATGAACTTTGTTGCAACGGAGGTCGCTTCTTTTTCAATCACAGAGACCACTTTGTCAACAAAGGGGGTTTTCAAACCACAATCTTGAAGCAGCCCTTTTTCCTTGTCGCCCTCTTCTCCCTCACAGGGATATGGAACGCCGCGGTAGTTTGGGTTGCGTACCAATTCCATCCGAGAATTGGGAATGTATTCCGTCAACATATAAGGGCCTGTACCAACGGGCCACGTGTCTGGATTTAAATTGCGACGCGACATACCGGCTTGTGCATAAAACGCATCGACTTCCCAAGGAATAGGTGCGAAAAATGTCATGGCCAGCCAATATTTAAATTGCGGATATTTACCCACAACTCGAATTTTCAGCGTGTGAGAGTTGACCACCTCGACGCCAGAAAGCTTGTGCTCCCTGAAGTCAAGCCAAGGCAAATGGCCGAAGGGCCCTACTTCTTTGGCGGACTTGCCTTCTTTCAACTTTTCGTTAAATGCTTTGATCTCTTTGCCATAGTCGGTTAAGCCCACAATTTTTTCGGATAAAAACCCAAATGAAGGTGACTTGATGCGAGGCGTGGCCAAACGTTTGATGGCGTAGGCATAGTCTTCAGCCAATAATTCACGTGTCCCCATGTGTTCAAAGTCATAGGGCCTGCGCTTTCCCTCTAAATCAGACTCTTTCAAAGCTAGGTAGCGGTATTGACCTTCTGCAGTTTTGGCAAATGCTGGGTGAGGTTGGTATTGAATACCTGGTTCAATTTTGAGTTCAAACACGCTTTCCGCAATTTGATCAGCGGGTGTTTGAAGAGGAACTTCTTGGCCGTCTTTGCCCACAAACTTGACACTGGGCATTTCACTGAGCGTACGTGGCACCAGTTCATAAGGCCGTTTTAAATAATGATATTTGAGGGGTGGTTCGTAGACCGCATAAGTCCACGGCGTTTCGTTGTTGCTGTAAGACGATGTGGAATCTAAATACTTTGGCGATTCCTGATACGAACTGAACAAGACATTCTCAGCCAGTTGGGCTTTAGGAACAGGTTCGTTGGAGACGCCACCGCAAGCATTGAGCAGCATGACCAGTCCGCAGATTACAGCAACGTGCTGAAGACGATGAATTGAACTTAGCATGATGATTTATTTTGAGAGATGCTGTACTTTATCTCAAGCTATCAGAAGTTTGATCATGCACACCACAAAGAAAAACGCCTCGAAATCGAGGCGTTTTGGACATGGCATTTAAAAATTATTTAAATGTGTACTTGGCTGTGAAGCGCGTATAACGGCCCGTGTTGTTGTAAAGACTAGAACTGTAGCCTTGTTGAACGGTGGTACTGGTGTTGGAACCTGGGTAGTAAGGTGCTGGTTTGTCGAACGCATTGGCAATGTTCACACCCAATTGGAGGTTCTTGATGCCGTTGTACATGTAACCAATGTCAAATGTTTTCCAAGATGGCACTTTGCAATCTGGATAGTAAGTGTTGTACAAAGGAACACCGCCTAAAGAAGTTGCAGTTTTAGGCTGACCCGAACCGTAGTGGCAATATGCCACGGGGTATTCGGTTTCACCATCGTAACGACGCATCATTGAAATTGAAGTGGTCATCTTCATGGCTGCCAAGAAGATGTGCGAGCCTTGTTCTAACGCAGTCGACAATGTGAAACGGTTGCGTGGAATAGCACCCACAGACGTTGCCCAATCGTTCAAACCACCAGCAGTACCTACAGCATTGCGCATGTAGTCACCCGGTGCTTCAGCACGCATGTATGACATCAAATGTGTCATTTTGAAAGAAGACGTCAAACGACCGTATTCGCCAAGGTTGTTACGTGACTTCAATTCAAGGTCAATACCGGTAATCTCTGTGGCACCCTGGTTAACCCAAGGTGTTTTAACAGCGATCAGTGGGCCTGTACCAGGAATTGGGTTGCCGTTGGCATCTTTCAACTGATTCAACGGATTGGTATCGCGTGTGATGGAATCTGCAGGGAAGCGATCTGGATGCTCGAGCAAATAGGTGGCACTGCCAAGCGCAACTTCGTTTTCTTGACGAACTTTGTAAGTGTCCACAAGAACGTCGATGTCCTTGGTAGGTGAGTAAATCACACCCAAAGAGAAGCCTTTGGATTTCTCTGGCTTGAGATCGGGATTGGAACCGCCAACACCAGACACACTCTTAGAACAATCGGCTTGTTCTGCACCAGCAACGGGTGTTACGCCATCGGGGCAACGGATAGGATCAACCGTACCATTCAAGAAGAATTGTGCACCGCCAGAAGCCACCTGTGACAGGGCGGGAGCGCGGAAACCCTCAGAGTATGTACCACGGATGGCCAAGCCCTCATTTGCGATCCACTTGGCGCCAACCTTCGGCACAAAATTGGTTTTGAAGCTTGGGTATTTGTCAAAACGGCCTGCGAAGTCCATTTCAAAAGTTTTTGTAAATGGCGTACGGACTTCGAAGAACGAAGAGACGACATCACGTTTACTTTGGATGGCAGTAGTCGAAAGACCCAAAATATCACCGCGTGCATTGGCTGGGTCTGGATCAATGGACAGACGCTCTTGACGAGCTTCGACGCCGACAGCCAAACCAATTTTGCCACCCGCCAACTGGCCAAGCTCAGTTGTAGCCTTAGCATCCCATTGAACAATTTCAGCAATACCCACGTTGGTCAAATCTTTGGTGATGGTGGGATCTGCGGCCAAAGATGCCAAAGAGCGCTTCTCAGTGATCAGCTTGCGCAATGTTGGCAAGTACAAGAATCCGTAGGCAGTTTCTTCACGGCGTGATTGGTTCCAGAGCACTGCGCTCTCCCAATCCCATGCACCTTGAACGCCTTTCAATCCGCCCAACAAGCGGACGTTTTGATTCAGTAAGTCGTTACCTGTTTTAAGATTTTCAAATCGATAAACGACGGCTGAACGTGCATCTGTGAAAGGATTGTCTGGATGGCCAATTGGCAAAATCGCTTGGAAAGGCTCTGCAATACCGCCAACTAAGAAGTTGGTGGTTGGCGACGTACCGCTGATGGTTCGCGCTGGAGAGCGGTAAATGCGTTTTGTGTCATTGAACGCGAATTCACTGAATGCTGACAAGTTTTCATTGATTCTGAACTTGCCTATTCCCAGCAAACTGAAGTCTTCGCCCTCGGTTTGCACATCGGTAAATGCATCGCCATCGTAGTTACAGAATGTACGGCCAAACAAGAAACTGGTAGCGGCAATACCATAGGCGGCGCTGCCCACCAATTGCTTGGATGGATCGCAGTTCAGCTTATTCAAGATGTTGGGAGACGTTGCATTGCCAGTCGTGAAAAACGATTTGGAATTGAGTGCACGTTCTTTGAAGAAAAACGGCTGATCTGTCGCATAGCTGTAATATGGAATCAGGCGGTTGTTCATCGCGGCGTATTCAGACGCGCGGATGTCAAATGAGCCATCACGTACCGTTGTCTTGTTTTGAGATGACAAATCGAATGACAACATCAAGCTTTTGCCATCGGCCTTGTAATCACCAATACCCACAGTACCATTGACATTGCGACGACCAAATTCTTGGTTGTCATTGGCGCCAATGCTCGTAGATACTTCTCCACCGGCAAAGCCTGTTTTGGTAATGAAGTTAATGACACCCGCCATCGCATCAGAGCCATAAACTGCAGAGGCACCGTCTTTGAAAATTTCAATGCGGTCGATGGCAGAAATTGGGATGCTGTTCAGGTCATACAAAGTTGACTGACCGTTGTTGGGGTTGGCATAGGCCGAGGGCGTCATGCGACGGCCATTCAACAAAATCAAAGTTGAAGTCGAGCCTAAAGCACGCAATGAGGCCGTTGCCACGCCACGCGAAAAACCATTCTGATCGGGCGTGTCGTTGTAACCACCCACACCCATTGAAGGAACAGCCTTCAAAAGTTGAAGGACGCTGCTAGCGCCAGATTGTTGAATTTCTTGCGCTGTGATGGTCTGAATAGGAGACGTACCCTCTTTGTCAGCGCGTTTGAGGTTAGATCCTGTGATGGTGACTTCTGCAAGACCCGACTGCTGCGCAAATGCAACGTGCGATACCCCCGCTGACATGAGGACCATAACAGCCAAGCTAATTTTGGATGGCTTAAACATCAAGCGACCTTTCGATTGTAAAAATTAATTGATATAACTTTTTAATCGATTTGATAAATTAAAGAAACTTGGTATTTGTTCCAGTGAGGCAGTCGAATATGAAAAAATGAGTATTAAATAATTCATTAAATTGACGTAACTATTTAAATTAAATTACAGTCAAATTGAGGGTACCGTTTCAATCAATACAAATTCACAAACGCAAGTTGTACAAAACCAACACATGCAATGTCAAATTAGACAACACCCCGCCATGTCAGAATAAGCAATCGTTAACTATTAATTTCAACCATGAGCTTTTTAGCTGGTAAAAAAATTCTAATCACGGGTGTTTTGTCCAATCGGTCGATTGCATACGGCATTGCCAAGGCATGCCACGAGCAAGGCGCCGAACTGGCCTTCAGTTATGTTGGTGAACGTTTTAAAGAGCGAATCACAGAATTTGCTGCAGACTTTGACTCAAAACTCATTTTTGATTGCGATGTGGCAGACGATGCCCAAATTGACAAGCTCTTTCAAGACTTGTCAGTGCATTGGCCACAGTTTGATGGCTTCGTCCACAGCATTGGTTACGCGCCCCGTGAAGCCATCGCAGGCGATTTCATTGAAGGCCTTAGCCGAGAAGGTTTCAAAATTGCACATGACATCAGTGCCTATTCTTTTCCAGCCATGGCCAAGGCAGCGCTGCCGTATCTGCGTGAAAACGCTGCTCTTTTAACGCTAACTTATTTGGGGGCGCTCAAAGTCGTGCCCAACTACAACACAATGGGATTGGCCAAGGCCTCTTTAGAAGCCTCTGTTCGTTACTTGGCTGACTCTTTAGGTTCTAAAAAAATTCGCGTGAATGGCATCAGCGCGGGCCCCATCAAAACTCTGGCAGCCAGTGGCATCAAAGACTTCGGCAAAATTCTCAGTGCTGTCGCAGCTGCTTCGCCCATTCGACGAAACGTCACCATCGAAGATGTAGGCAATACGGCCGCATTTCTCATGAGCCCATTGTCTGCAGGCATTTCGGCCGAAATTGTGTATGTTGACGGTGGCTTTAGCCACGTGGTGGGTGGCATTGGTTAACTGATCAAAATCAAACTTTTTTGAATCAAAAGAACAGCGTCCTAGGACGTTGTTTTTTTTTAACACTCACAAAAATCAGAATAGCATTTTTCACGAAATTGTCAGATATTCAAAGAGTGAGTAACTGAAATGTAACTTTGTGTCTTTTCTCGTCTGAGCATTTTTGTACAGACCCACAGAAAAGACACTTTTTCATTTCAATCTCATGTTCAATTAGTTAAAAAGGATTAAAAAATGCCTCGATTCAAAATCAACACCCTGAACCGCCACTTGTGGCTGGCTTTTGGTGGCACTGCATTGACCATGGCGAGTATGCAAGCTGTGCAAGCTCAAGCCGTTGATACAGTGACCATCACAGGTTCTTCAATCAAACGTTCGATTGAAAACCAAAGCGCCTTGCCAGTTTCTATCTATTCTGCAGAAGAATTGAAATCAGTGGGCGTTACGTCCACCGAGGAAATTGTGCAACGTATTACTGCCAGCCAGTCCAGCACGGGTGGTAGTCAAAGCATTGGCTCAGCTACAGGCGGTGGCTCTTATGCAAGCTTGCGCGGTTTGGGTTCAAACAAAACTTTGATTTTGTTGAATGGTCGTCGTTTGGCTTTCTTTGGCATTGGTGCTAGCGCGGTTGACTTGAACGCCATTCCTTTTGCAGCTTTGGAGCGCATCGAAGTATTGCGTGATGGCGCATCAGCCATTTACGGTACAGACGCTGTTGGCGGTGTGATCAACTTCATCACAAAGCGTGATTACCAAGGCATTGACTTGGCGGTTGAAAATACCTTCCCATCACAGACTGGCGGTCAGATCAAGCGCTTTACCTTCTCGGGTGGTCAAGGCTCTTTGTCGAAAGACGGCTACAACTTGTGGTTCTCTTTGGACAACAAATCACAAGCCTCAGCAAAAGCCACTGACCGTGCTTTTGGTGCAACTGGCGTGATTCCTGCCAGTGGCTTGAACAAAACTTCTGGCACCACGTTCCCTGCCAACTTCAATTACTACAACACAGCTGGCGCCATCAAATCGGGCAACATCACAGCGCCCAATTGCGCGCCTCCAGGCTCTTTGTTCATCAGCGGTACCACTTGCCGTTATGACTACACTTCAGCAATTGACATCATTCCTGAAACAGAAAACTTGAACATCAATGCAAAGGGCACATTCCGCTTAAGCGATAGCCGTTTGCTAACTGTTGAAGCTGTTCACTCAGAAAATACAAACGTTGCGCGTGTCGCGCCCGATCCTGTGACCGGCATGACAATGCCCATCACCAGCCCCTTCTATCCCAAAACATTCTCAGGTTTGGACGCAACCAAAGGTTTGATTGGTATTGGCTGGCGCATGGTGCCTGCAGGCCGTCGTGAAAACACGTCCAACGCAACTGCCAACCGTGTCGTAGTTGATCTGTCTGGTGTTGAAGGTGCATGGGAATACAAAACTGGTTTTTATTCTGCTTCCAGCACAGTGTCTGATGGCCCAACCAATGGATATGTCAGCAAAACCAAAATTCAAGCCGGTGTCACCAGCGGTTTGTTGAATCCTTTTGGCGCGAACACACAAGCGGCATTGGATTACATTGACGCAGCCAAAGCACGTGGCACTTTCTCTACAGGTCGTGGCACAGCTACTGGCGTAGACGCACGTTTCAACCGTGACTGGTTCAAGATGGATGGCGGCAATGCAGCCTTCTCTCTTGGCGCCGAAGCTCGGCGTGAAGGTTATTCAACCGACACAGATGACAACTTGGTCAACAGCGTGCCATCTGCTGGCCGCAGTCCTTACCACGTCAAAGACGCTTCACGCACTGTGACAGCTGTTGTGGCTGAAGCTTTGTTCCCTGTGTCCAAACAATTGGAATTGCAAGCCGCTTTGCGTGCTGACAATTACAGCGACTTTGGCAGCAGCGTGAATCCTAAAGTAGGTTTCCGTTACACCCTGTCCCCCACAGCAGTGCTGCGTGGTTCTGCCAACACTGGTTTCCGTGCACCATCTTTGGATGACGTGTTCGGTCCTCAGTCACGCACATTCTCCAGCAACGCCTACAACGACCCCATCTTGTGCCCTGGTGGCAAGCCAACTGCAGCTGGCATCACATCACGTGATTGCGGTCAGCAAACACAAGCCTTGAATGGTGGTAACCCCGACGTTCAACCAGAGAAGTCCAAAGCCATCAGCTTTGGTACAGCTTTCCAGCCTGCTAAAAACTTGCTGATGACTGTTGACTACTGGAATGTTCAAGTGAATAGCCAAATTGGTTCCTTCCCTGAGCAAACTATTTTTGACGACCCAGCCAAGTACGCAAGCAAGATCATTCGATGCAACACTTTGAGTGCTGCCGAAGCATCTAACTGGGAGCGTTGCCAAGTGGTTGGCGGCTCTAATGCCATTGCCTACATCAAAACATTGACCGATAACTTGGGCAATGTGAAGACCAATGGTTTGGATTTCAGCGCTGCTTACTCAACCACCATTGCTGGTTTGAAGACCAACTTCAACTACGATGGCACTTACGTCAACAGCTACAAATACCAGCGTGAAATCGGTGGCGAGTTCATCGAAAACTCTGGCAAGTACAAAGACTCAAGCCCCATCTTCCGTTGGAAGCACAACCTGACAACCACCATGGCGCAAGGTAACTACCGTTACAGCGCTGGCGTGCGTTACATGTCTGGTTACACCGATGAAAATGCCGATCCTTCATACATCAATGAAGTTAAAGCCTACACATTGGTTGACTTGGGTGTGAGCTACACAGGCATGAAAAACCTGACATTGGGCGCCGTCGTGCGTAACGTGTTTGATGCCAAGCCTCCTTTCTCCAACCAAGGTGCAACCTTCCAGCAAGGTTACGACCCACGCTACACAGACCCTCTGGGCCGTGCAGTGGTTGTTAAAGCGAACTACAAGTTCTAATCACAAATAACCCAGGCCAAATCTGGGTTTTAAAACAAAAAACCGCTCTAACCGAGCGGTTTTTTTATGCCTGAAAAAACCTGCTATTTCAATGTTTATCTTTAACCAGATAAGAGTAAATGACCGGGACAACCACAAGTGTCAAAAAGGTAGAAGTTAAAACGCCGCCAATAATGGCGCGCCCCATACCTGCTTGCAACTCACCCCCTTCATTCAAAGCCAAGGCCAATGGCAGCATGCCGAATATCATGGCAAAAGTGGTCATCATGATGGGACGCATGCGAACCTGACCTGCTTCCAACAAAGCATCCTTGACAGAAAAACCATTCGCGCGTGACGCATTGGCAAAATCAAGCAACAAAATGGCATTCTTGGTCACCAAACCCATCAACATCACCATGCCAATCATTGAAAACAAGTTGAGTGTGGTGTGAGTCACCCACAATGCCAGCATCACGCCGATCAAAGCCAATGGCAGCGATGCCATGATGGCGATAGGTTGTTTGAAACTGTTGAACTGACTTGCCAATACGATGTAGATAAAAAGAACCGCCATTAACATGGCGCTCAAAATAGCAGAGAACGCAACTTGTTGATCTTTGGTAGAACCCTGCAAATCAAAGTAGATACCCTCGGGCAGCGTTGTTGCTTTCATCATGGCCTGCACTTCTGCCCCCACATCCCCCGCAGGTCGTCCCTCTACACTGGCAAAAATGGCTTCGCGGCGCATCAAGTTTTGTCGCCGAATGACCTCTGGGTTGGCGGTGGGCTCAATTCGGGCCACTCGCGACAACTCGATGGCCTGCCCATCCTTTGTATAGGCTACTGGCAGTTTGTTCATTTGAACCAAATGCTGCCGGTCCATTTCTGGCAAACGCAAGACCACCTGAACCTGTTCACCGTCGCCAGCTAACCAAGTGGTCGCGATCTCGCCGTTGACATACGCACGCAAGGTTTGCGCAACCTGTGTCGCATTCAGGCCAAGTTCTCGAACGGCCAATGCATCAAGTTTGACGCTGTAAGCTGTTAGCCCTGGCTTGACGGATATATCCACATCGACAATGCCAGGGATGCTTTTGATCTTTTCAGAAAACTCTTTGCTGAAACTTGCCAGGCGCTCGGCATCATTTCCCAATACGGCAATGTAGATGGGACGGTCCAAACCAATGGCTACTTCGATGCCAGAAATTGGCTGGGTGATTTTTCGAAGGGCTTCTTCTATTTGCTTTTGGGTACGTTGCCTCTCATGCTTAGGCTTTAAAACGATGTTGAGTGCGGCTTGGTTACGTCCGACCAAGAAGCCGGCATCACTGCCGCCAATGACTGTTACAAGCGTTTCTACCTCTGGAACTGCACGAATGGCAGCTTCTACTTGGGCTAACTTTTCACTGCTGCGTAGCAAACTCGAGCCCACCGGTAAACGCATGGTGATTTGAATCAAACCACGATCGGTTTGAGGGATGAATTCAGTTCCAACTTTGCCAGCCAAAAAGAAAGCAATCACAAGACTCAACAATGCGCCCAGGACAATAAGGGTGCGATGTGACACGCGAATCCAAGGCCCCAGATTCAGTTTGGTGTTGTCAAAAATCCAATGAATCAGTACTTCGTAACTGGCATGACATGCGGCCATGAACCGATCCACTTGCACAATGAGGTATCCCAAAACGGGAACACGGTTCA
This sequence comes from Pseudomonadota bacterium, assembly GCA_041172085.1. GTDB lineage: Bacteria > Pseudomonadota > Gammaproteobacteria > Burkholderiales > Burkholderiaceae_C > Limnohabitans_A. The sequence goes on from JBEDKQ010000012.1 coordinate 12,082, forward strand.
AATTGGCATCGGCTGGCTCTGGCCAAATACTGGACAACATGGGGTCGAGGGTAAAACTGACCAACAAAGAAATGATCACAGCCACCACAACCGTGATGCCAAAGGGATAAAACAAGCGGCCAGTGATGCCATCCATGAACGCCATAGGCACAAACACGGCGCAGATGGCAAAGGTGGTGGCCAAAACAGCCAAGCCAATTTCTTGCGTACCCTCAAGGGCGGCTTGGACATGCGATTTGCCCATGGCCAAATGCCGAACAATGTTTTCACGCACCACAATGGCATCGTCAACCAACAGGCCAATGCACAAGGACAAGGCCATCATGGTCATGAAATTCAGCGTAAAACCAAAAGCCTTGATGGCAATGAAACTAGAGATGACCGAGATGGGCAATGTCAACCCTGTAATCACAGTGCTGCGCCACGACTTTAGAAACAACAAAACGATGATGACAGTGAGCAAAGCACCCTCGATTAGAGTTTTTTGAACTCCCACCAAAGACGCCTTAACCCAATCACTGTTCAGGCTGATCGTTCGCAACTCAACATCCGGTGGCATTTGATTTTTGAGTTCAGCCAGCGCCTCTTTGATACCCTCGCCCGTCTTCACAATGTTGGCGTCTTGTTGTTTGAAAACTTCAATGCTGATGGCACGTTGTGAATTGATGCGAGCCAATGAGTCAAGCTCTTTTTCACGCAGGTATAAATTGCCAAGATCGGCCAACGTCACGGGCAAACCGCTTCGCTGTTGAACCACCACAGCGTTCAGGTCTAAATAATTCTTGGCTCGCCCTTCCATTCGCAAAATGCCGTCTTGTGTGGCATTGGAAATTAAACCAATCGGTGCATCTTGGTTGTGGGCCTTGAGTGCACTGCTCACATCAGAGGGCAAAACACTGTTAGCACGCAACTTTTGCTGGTTCAAATCAATGCGAATTTCGCGTGTTGCATTGCCAGATATTTTGATAAACGCAACGCCATCAATGCGTTGCAAACGTCGCACAACTTGCAACTCGGCCAGCATGGACACATCGCGATGGGTCTTGGTGTTAGACACCACACCAATGACGGCAACCGGTTCTGACGCCTCGTTGTTGACGCGAAGCACCAAGGGCGTTTTGGCATCTTTGGGGAATGTAGCCTGCACGGCTGCAATTTTGTCTCGGACATCTTGCATGCCGCGCGCCATATCAGCATTTAAATTGAACTCAACGCTGGATTGACTGCGTCCTTCAAACGAACGTGATGTGATTCGCTTAACACCCGCAATGCCATTCAGTGCCTCTTCAATTTTCTTGGTAATTTCTTCTTCTACAGATTGCGGTGATGCACCTGGATACAAAACGTCGACGTAGGCAACTGGCAAGTTCAAGTCGGGCAACTGCTCAACGCCCAACTTGGTGTAAGAAAAAATGCCCAGAACGCAGAGGGCAAACATGACCATCGCAGCAAAGACTGGCCTTGCAATCGAAACCCGGGTAACCCACATCAGGGCTTTACCTCAGCCTTGGCGCCTTCTTTCAGCCCCTCAAAGCGCAACGCCAAAACACGGTCAGAAGCTTTCAGACCCTCCAGGACATACACATGCAGGCCAAGCGCATCTTTCATACCCAAGGTCACAGTTTGTCGCTTCAACAAACCCTCTTGAATGGTCCAAACGATGCTTTTGCCGCTCTCTTCTTGAACAGCTGTAACGGGCAATGTGAGCCCATTTTGTGGCAATGCATAAGTTAGTTGAGATGTACCCATCAAACCTGCTCGGATACCGATTGAGGGAGAGACGGCAGAGACCAGTTTGATGAAAACAGGCAAAGCACGGGCACCCGCATCATTGCCAGGCCCAATCCGTTGGATCTGTCCCGCTACAGGCTGCGCTTGCCCCTCAAGCTGAATGCTGATCGATTGACCTGTTCTTAAAAATTGCGCAGCAGAGCTGTCGACCATGGTTTTGAATTCAAGAAGTAAAGGGTTCATCACACTGAAGACTTCTTGTTCTATTGAAATTTTTTCACCCACATTGACCAACCTGCGCGCGATCACCCCATCAAAGGGTGCTTTCAAGCTTGCGTCATCCATTGATTTAACGTGTGCAACCAATGCGGACTCTGCCGTTTTCAATTGCGCCCAGATGGCGGAAAGATTGGCTTGCGATGCTGCCAAAGCAGTCTCGGAAATAAATCCTTGTTTGGCCAGATCTTGATTGGCCTTGTGTTGACTTAAGGCCAACTGATGGGCGCGTTGTGCAGCTGTCAACGCAGCATCTCTTTCAACAGTTCGTGCGGCTAAGTCTCGTGCATCCAATTCTGCAAGGATCTGACCTGTTTTGATGGCATCACCTTCCTGAACATTCAAGCGCAGCAAAGTGCCACTTGTTTTGCTTCGAACAATGCCGACTTCAGATGCCACCAAAACACCCGACATCTCAATTCGCCCCGAGAGTGCTTGCTCAGTGGGCCGTATTAGCTCATTTGCTTGAAATACTTTAGAGGGCTCTTCTTTTTTCTGAGATTGAGGCGAATGGGATGTTTGCCAATACCAAACGCCTCCTGCCACTGACAGAAGCAACACAAACCCAATGAGCCAAGCAGTTCGAGATTTAAAAAACATTCGAAATGATCAATCAACGCGCACACAGTCAGCGTAATAGCGCGTCACGCCATCGGCGCCCTTCTCTTCCACCAAGCCATGGATGTCGGTCTCAAAACCTGGACACTGCATGTTGAACTCACGAGAAAACTTCAAGTAATCCACGATCTTCTTGTTAAAGACTTCGCCTGGCACCAGCAAAGGAATGCCCGGTGGATATGGCGTCACCAGACCAACGGTAATGCGACCTTCCAACTCGTCAATCGACACGCGTTCGGTTTTGCGTCGTGCAATTTGTGCATACGCATCAGCGGGTGTCATGGCTGGCGTCAAATCAGACAAATACATTTCTGTGGTGAGGCGAGCGATGTCGTACTTGGCATAAAGCGTATGGATGTGCTGACACAAATCACGCAAACCCATGCGCTCATATTTGGGCTGCTTTTGACAGAACTCCGGCATGATGCGCCACATGGGTTGGTTGCGGTCGTAGTCGTCTTTGAACTGCTGCAAAGCAGTTAACAGTGAATTCCAACGGCCTTTGGTAATGCCAATGGTGAACATGATGAAGAAGCTGTAAAGCCCCGTTTTTTCTACCACCACGCCGTGCTCTGTGAGGAACTTGGTCAACACAGAAGCAGGTATGCCGGACTTGTCAAACTTGCCATCCAAATTCAAACCAGGGGTCACGATGGTGGACTTGATGGGGTCGAGCATATTGAAACCATCGGCCATCTGACCAAAGCCGTGCCATTTGCTGCCTTTCTTTCGGGAGTCGCTGCGAATGATCCAGTCTTCCGCACGGCCAATGCCTTCGTCAACCAAATTCTCAGGCCCCCAAACTTTGAACCACCAGTCTTTACCGTACTCGTCATCCACCTTGCGCATGGCCCGTCTAAAATCCAAGGCTTCTGCAATGCTCTCTTCTACCAGTGCAGTGCCGCCCGGTGGCTCCATCATGGCGGCTGCCACATCGCAACTGGCAATGATGCTGTACTGAGGGCTGGTACTGGTGTGCATCAAATACGCCTCATTGAACAAGTGCCTGTCCAATTTGGTGTTTTGTGAGTCTTGAATTAACACATGGCTGGCCTGGCTAATGCCGGCCAACAATTTGTGGATGGACTGGGTGGCATAGACCACTGAATTCTTGGGGCGAGCGCGCTTCTTGCCCATGGCGTGGTAAGTGCCATAAAAGGGATGAAACGCGGCATGGGGCAACCATGCTTCGTCAAAGTGCAAGTTTTCAACATAACCATCGAGCATGCCCTTGATGGTTTCTGTGTTGTACAACACACCATCGTATGTCGATTGCGTCAGCGTCATGACGCGCGGTTTGACCTTCTTCGCATCGACACCTTTCAACAAGGGATTGGCCTTGATTTTGGCTTGGATGTTGGCCACTTCAAATTCACTTTGAGGAATAGGACCAATGATGCCGTAGTGGTTGCGCGTGGGCTTTAAGAAAACAGGAATAGCACCTGTCATGATGATGGCGTGCAAGATAGACTTGTGGCAGTTGCGATCGACCACCACCACATCGCCCGGTGCAACCGTATGGTGCCAGACCATTTTGTTGGAAGTACTGGTGCCATTGGTCACAAAGAAACAATGGTCTGCATTGAAGATGCGCGCAGCATTGCGTTCGCTCTCACCAATTGCACCATTGTGGTCCAGCAATTGACCCAGTTCCTCAACGGCGTTACAAACGTCTGCACGCAGCATGTTTTCACCGTAGAACTGATGGTACATCTGGCCCACGGGGCTCTTCAAGAATGCAACGCCACCCGAGTGGCCAGGGCAATGCCATGAATAAGAGCCATCTTCGGCATAGTCAAGCAGTGCTTTAAAAAATGGTGGTTGCACGCCTTCCAAATAACTCTTGGCTTCGCGAATGATGTGACGTGACACAAACTCTGGCGTGTCTTCAAACATGTGAATGAAGCCATGCAATTCGCGCAAAATGTCATTGGGAATATGACGAGAGGTTTTGGTTTCGCCATAGATGTAGATGGGCACATCTGCGTTTTTGCGGCGCACCTCTTCAATGAACGCACGCAAACTGAGCACAGCGGGGTCAAGGTCTGGGCCAGGTGTGAATTCTTCATCGTCTATAGACAAAATGAATGCACTGGCGCGAGATTGTTGCTGGGCAAACTGCGACAAGTCGCCATAACTGGTTACACCCAGGACTTCAAAGCCCTCGGTTTCGATGGCTTGCGCCAAGGCACGAATACCCAAACCTGAGGTGTTCTCAGACCGGTAGTCTTCGTCGATGATGACAATCGGAAAACGGAATTTCATAGGGGTCCTGCCTTGGGTCAAAAAATGGACAACAGGGGCGAAGTGTAATGAATAAACGAGCTCTCAGAAGCGGTTTGAGTCAAGAAACTGCGCCTAAACTGCTATACTTGCGGGCTTCGGAGCGGTGGATGAGTGGTTTAAGTCGCACGCCTGGAAAGCGTGTGTGGGTTCATAGCCCACCGCGGGTTCGAATCCCGCCTGCTCCGCCAAATCTAAACCCCGCTAGAACCTTGTTTTAGCGGGGTTTTTTCATTTGAACATCTTTCGCAGCACACTCTTTCAAATTCCCGGTTACCGGCGCATGTGGCTGTCCATCTTGTTCAGCAATTTGGGCGGGCAAATCACCATGCTGGCACTGCCGCTCACAGCAGTCTTCTTGCTTGATGCCACGCCTACGCAGATGGGGCTGCTGACTGCGATGGAAATTGCCCCCTTCGTGTTGCTGTCTCTGCCGGGCGGGGTACTCATTGACCGCATGCGCAAGTTGCCTTTGTACATTGCCGGTGAAATAGTCATGGGTTGCACCTTGCTGCTCATTCCATTGGCTTGGGCCATCGACATGCTGTCCATGCCCTTGATGTATGTTGTCAGTTTTGCTTTGGGTACGGTTTACACCATTGCGGGTTCTGCTTCACAAATTGTACTGACGCAGCTGGTGGGCCGCGAGAAACTGGTAGAGGCCTACTCTCAGAATGCCATCGCTGGCTCCATGGCCGAAGTTTTAGGCCCAGGCATGGCCGGCCTTTTGATCCGCGTCTTTGGTGCACCTTTGGCTTTGGTCATGGATGCTTTCTTGTTGATCGGGTCTGTCGTCATGCTGCGTGGTATTCGAATACATGAGGTCGTTCCGCCAAGGTCGACATGGAAAGACAGATCCTTCAAAGAAGAGTTAATGAAAGGCGTGAACTTTGTTAAATCTCAAAAGATGCTAATTGAAATGGCTGCCACAGTAGGCGCTTGGCAGTTCTTTGCGCAGTTGGCCTTGTCCGTTCAAATCATTTTCGCAGTCAAAGATCTGGGGTTGGACGAGACCTTGGTCTCGATGAGCTTTGTGGCTTTGGGCATTGGCTCTGTATTAGGTGGCATGGCTGGCCCCAAAATTTCAAATCATTTTGGACCGGGGCCAGCACTGATTCTGGGTATCGCCATTACATCTGTTGGTTGGATTAGCTTGTTGGTTTTGGAAGGTCTGTTGCCCAACCTGATTTTGTTCTCTTGGATGCTTCTTTGCTTTAGCTGGGGCGCCACCTTGCTGTTTGTGAATTTTTTATCCTTAAGACAATCCTTCACACCTACGGAGTTGCTGGGCAGAATGACCACCACCATGCGCTGGCTTATCTTGCTACCTGCTGGGCCGGGCGCAATATTGGGAGGTTGGATGGCAGAGCATTGGGGCATGCGCAGCTCTTTGTGGGCCGCTGGCGGAGGCACCCTTTTGGTGGCCCTTATTGCTTATGCCAGGCCACATTTAAAAAGCCTTAAAGTGCTGCCTGAAATTAAGCCTTAAATGGCCATGGCTTCGTGAACTTTGGGTACCGCCGCTAAGAGCGTTTGGGTGTATGTGTGTTGAGGTGCTGAATAAATCGTGGCGGCATTTCCCTGCTCAACCACATGCCCCTTGTTCATCACCAACAAGGTGTCTGACATGTAACGCACCACTTCTAAATCGTGAGAGATGAACAAATAACTCAGCCCCAAATCTCTCTGTAAATCTTTCAGAAGATTTAAAACCTGGGCTTGCACCGAGACATCCAAGGCTGAAACAGCCTCGTCCAAAACAACCACCTCAGGCGACAAACTCAGCGAACGTGCAATGGCAATGCGCTGGCGCTGACCGCCTGAAAATTCGAAGGGATAGCGTTTTAACGCAGTCGCGGGCATGCCAACCTTGTCGAGCAATGCCAAAGAGCGCTTTTCCCATTCACCCGGTCCATTGCCAATACCGTGCAACTGCATAGGCTCACTCAAAATTTCAGACACAGTGAACCGAGGATTCAAGGACGCATAGGGATTTTGAAAAACAATTTGAAGGCGGCGCTTGTATTTGGCAAATTCTGAGTTCGACATCTCTAGCAAGTTTTTGCCATCAAACAATACCTTGCCCGCCGTGGCCTCATGCAATTTGAGCAAACACAAACCCACCGTTGTTTTGCCAGAACCCGACTCGCCGACCAAGCCAACGGTTTGGCCACGGTGCAATTGAAAACTCACATCTTCAACAGCCACAAAATCATCTCGCTTGAACCAATTACCAGTTCGTGGAAAGACTTTGCGAAGATTTTGAACTTCTAACAACACCTGTGCGCTTGGTGTGGTTGTAGTTGCCGATTCAACAGGGTTCACTGTTGATGACATCGGTTCAATGGGACTGCTGTTATTAGCCGTGTGGACAGGCTGCGCAGTCATCCAATCGTCAATGGTCAACAATCTCTTGCCTTGACGTTCTACACTGGGACGGCAACTGAGCAATGCTTTGGTGTAGGCGTCTTGCGGTGAACTGAAGATGGCTTTGACAGGTCCTGCTTCTCTCACGGTCCCTTTGCGCATCACCACCGCATGATCGGCCACTTCACTGACCAGCCCTAGGTCGTGCGTAATGAACAACATGGCCATTCTTCTGCGCTCACGCAGTTCGGCCAACAACATCATGATCTGGCGTTGCACCGTGACATCCAACGCTGTAGTTGGTTCATCGGCAATCAACAACTCGGGTTCACAGGCCAAGGCCATGGCAATCATGATGCGCTGCTGCTGACCGCCCGACAATTCGTGCGGATAGGCGTTGATGCGTTTTTGTGGCTCGGGAATGCCCACTTCGGCAAGCAAATCACATGCACGGTTTAAGGCCTCTTTGCTGCCAATCCCCTTGTGAATGCGAAGCATTTCTGCCAACTGATAACCCACGGAGTAGACCGGGTTCAGTGACGTCATGGGGTCCTGAAAAATCATGGCAATGCGTGAGCCACGAATCAATTGCCACTCGGGCCGAGTGAGGTTCAACAAAGAGCGGCCGTCATATTCAATTTGAGAATGCAGGGCAACTTTGGCATTTTGGGTGGGCAAAAGTCCCATGATGGCCAGTGCGCTGACCGATTTGCCGCTACCAGACTCACCCACCAAAGCAACCGTGCGTTCACGAGGAATGACAAATGAAACTTCTTCAACGGCTCGAACAGGGGCCTTGGAGGCACTGATGAAATCAACTGTGAGGTTTTTAACCTCCAACAAATTGTCAGAAATGTTGGCGATAGGTGGCGGTGAACGACGTGTAGCCATGTTTCAAATTACTTCCAAAGAGGGGGCTCAGTGAATCACTTTAGGATCCAAGGCATCACGCAATGAATCGGTGAGAAGAGACAAAGCAGTGACAAAAATTGACATGGCCAAAGTAGCAGCAAGCAATTGCCACCAAATGCCCACCAACAAATCGTTTTGAGCTTCGGTCAGCATGGTTCCCCACGAAACGCCGTCGACCGGCACACCAAAACCCAAGAATGACAAGATGACCTCGGCTTTAATGCACGAGACTGTCAGCAACGAAAATTGAACCAAAATGACATGGCTGACGTTGGGCAAAATGTGCACAAACATGCGGCGGCTGTGCGAAGCACCAATGGCGTCAGCTGCACGAACATACTCGCGGTTACGGTGTTTCAGGTATTCACCGCGCATTAAGCGGTACGTACCCGTCCAACCGGTTGTACCCAAAATGATGACCACGGCCATGGTGCCTTTGGTGTTAAGTACGGCCGCAATGGCCAAGATCAGCAAAATTCCAGGTATGGAGTGAAAAACGTTGTACAGCCAATTGCTCAAATCGTCCACGATGCCACCATACCAGCCCGATACAGCGCCCAAAACAGAGCCCAACAAAGTGGCCATGAGCGCGGCAGCCAAACCGACCAAGATGCTGGTTTCAGCACCCTTGATGGTTTTTGCCAAAACATCTCTGCCCCACTTGTCTGATCCCATGGGCAAACTTGTGGCCAAAGCATTCACTTTGTCGCCACTTGGTTTGACCGCTTTTTGCGCTGAAGCCCATTGGGTCGCAATTGGATCGGCTATTTCTGTGGGGGTTGGCTCGTACAACACAACTTCAGGCAACGATTTTGCGTCACTAGAAGATTGCATGTCGCCCAAAGCCCATGAAGGGGGCGCATGACTGACGGCAACCTCTTTCTCCCAATCGGATGCCACAGAGCCCAACAACGTGGACAAAACCAACAACAAGCTGAGAATGACTGTGATGCCACTCCAGACCCCTACGCGGTCAGATTTAAAGCGGCGCCATGCCAAGGCCCAAGCACCTTCACTGGCTTGAACTTGGGGCATTGCAACCGGGTTTGAAATAGATGTTTGCATAAAAAGCTTTCAGTGCCGCATCAACGCAGCTGAACGCGAGGGTCGGTGAGACGGTACAAGACATCACCTATCAAATTAAAGATCATGGTTGCGATGGCCACATAAATGGTGACAGCTTTGATGACTGGAAAATCACTGCGTTCAACCGCCAAAATGATTTCGCGTCCAACACCCGGAATACCAAAAAAACGTTCTAGCAAAAAGGCACCCAGTAACAAACCAGGCAAATTCGAAATGACAAATGTGATGACTGGAATCAGTGCATTTCGCAATACATGGATGAACATCACTCTGGGCTCAGACAAGCCCTTGGCACGCGCTGTGCGAACGTAATCTTGATCAACTTCATCCAAGACAAAACTCCTGAACAAACGCGTGTTGGGCGCAATGCTGACCAGCAAACCTAGCAAGATAGGCAATGGCGCATAAGTACTGATGTTTTTCCAGTAGTTGTCGCTCCAGCCTTGCACCGGAAACCAGCCCAAGCGGTATGCCAATACATATTGACCCAAGATGATGAAGACCAAGATACTGACCGACATCAGTGCGGTGAAAACCACCATGGTGCCCCGATCAATGGAGGAGCCGCGCACCCATGCCAAACCAACGGCCAAAACCAAAGCAATCAGGGTTTCAATGACCAACAAGGGGGCCATCAAGGTTAGAGAAGCCGGAAGGCGGGTAGCAAAAATGTCGGCAACCGACTCACCGGTTGTCCAACTGTTGCCAAAATTAAATGACGCAACTTGCTTAACAAAAATCCACAATTGAATGTGCAGAGGTTGATCCAAACCAAGCTCAGTTCGAATGCTGTCGATTTGCTCTTGATTGGAAAACAAACCTGCCAACACATAAGCCGGATCGCCGCCAATCCAATTGAACAAGAAAAAAACCAACAAAATGACACCTGCCAAAGTTGGAATCATTTGCCACAGGCGTCGAAGGATATAAGCACTCATGCTGAACCCTCCTTACGGTTTTTGAATGTCATAGTAAATCCAATCGCCCAAAATCAAGGGATGCTTGCGGTAACCCTCTACGCGCTGGTGACTCAAGCGTGTAGCAATACCCGTTGAACTGAGCCCCAGCACGCCATTGACTTCCATCAACCGATACAAGTTGTGAAGCACCTTGGTTCGTTCTGGGCCATCTGGCAATCGCTTGAGCTTTTCAAAATTGGCGTCGTATTCCTCATTTTCAAAACAAGCGTAGTTGTTTTGTCCAATGGTTTTGGAGTACAGCAACTTCATCACAAATTCAGCTTCAGAAGAACGCGTCCAGCCCAAGGCCCATGAGGGAATAGCGCATTGCTTGCCCTGTTTCAACATTTCAGGGAATTTGTCTTTTTTAACCTTCAACCGAATGCCGATGCGGTCCATCGATTTTTTCCAGAGCTCGTCTCGCTCACGATCAACAGAAGAAGTGGATGAATAAATGGTAAAAACAAGCGGCTTGCCATCGGGCATTGAACGATAGCCCTTGGCGTCTTTTTTGTACCCAAATTCATCCAACAAAGCATTGGCAGACAAGGGGCTGAACTTCACCAAGCTTTTGTAATTCGGGTCGTGTCCTGCAATGACAGGTGACACCATTTGCTGCGCTTTGACTGCTTGGCCTTTGCGAATGACACGAATTTCTTCATCCACATCAAATGCCATGATGATGGCGCGTCGCAACGCGATCTTCTCTGGCGTGTAACCGCCAATGACAGGATCTTTCATGTTGAAGAATTGATAACGAATGTCGGGCTCAACACTTCGATACATGTTGACGCCTTGCGACACCCAGTTTTGCTGCAAGTCGTTTTTGGGCGTCAATGCCTTCTCAATGAAAGAAGGCGGAACAGCAACCACATCAATTTCTTTGCCGCTGAAAGCCAACCACATTGATTGTGGCTCCTCGATGATGCTCACCTCGACCCGGCCAACTTGCGGCATTTTCCGACCCTGCATTTGGCTCGCAATTCTCAGTTCAACGGGGTTATTGGGCGGCGGTTGAAAATCCCATACAAAACCTGGGTATTCGGGGTTGGCCTTGAGAATGATTTTTGACCCCCTCACCCACTTCTCGAGAATGTAAGGCCCAGTTCCCACTGGGTTGGCCATCAACTCTTCAAAGCCAAATTTTTCAACCACTTCACGGGCCATTCCGCCGGCGAATGGATTGGTCAGCAACGATAAAAAGTTGCGATCGGGTTGATTCAGTTGGATGGCCAAGGTGTATCGATCAATGACGTAAATACCTGGGTGGCGCTGGTCATAATCAAATTTGCCATTGGCAACTGCTTTTTTTCGTGAATCGGCAAAACCAAAAATTTTGTCGTCAAAATCTGAAACTTGTGGACTTCGGTTTTTGGGGTCAGCGTGCCGAAGCAAGGTATAAACAAAATCTTGCGCAATCAGCTCTCGTCGCTGCCCTTTGAAAACTTCATGAGGTGTAAAAAACAAACCCTTTTTAACTTTGAAAGTGTATGTTTTGCCATCCGCCGAAATATCTGGCATGGCCTCTGCAGCAAGGGGCACGATGCGGGTTGGCATGGCCATCCAGTCGTATGTCACCAAGGGCTGAAAGATGGCCGCGGTAATGGTGTTGGAATACAAATCATTGACGCGAACAGGGTCAAAGCCAGTTTCGGGAGAAGGGAACGCAATACGCAAAACCTTATCGGGATCAGCGGGATTGGCCTTTGAATTGGGGACAGGATTGGCCAAGACCAACTGCGTAAAACACATGATGGCCAGACAAAAAAAACTGACACTGAGCTTGAAAAAGCGTGTTCTTTTGTCCCATTGATCAAACAGAACTAATTGCTTGGCAAATTGCACAGCCATCCTCTACATGGTAATGACACTGAATGAAAAACGAAAAAAACAGTATCAAATATTGAAGGCTTGAAGAATAATCGAATTCGTCATTCTTAACGCTTCATTTTAAAATTAGTAGGGTAATCAGCAGGTCATTGGTGGCCGCATCAGGTAAACCCTTATAGTCAATACTGACTTCGAAACACACCGTCAAATCGTCATGAACAATCCACTCTTGCAAACTTGGCAAACGCCCTTTGGCATGCCTCCTTTCGAGGCCATTCAAGCGTCTCATTTTGAGGAGGCATTTGAAAAAGCAATTGCGCAGCATCAGGCGGAAATATTGGCCATCTCGCAAAACCCTGAACCTGCAAGCTTTGACAACACATTGCTCGCCCTTGAGGCCAGTGGCGATTTGCTGAACCAAACATCCAATGTTTTTTTCAATCTCAGTTCATCACACAGTTCGCCAGACATACAGCGCATTGAAAGAGACATTGCACCCAGACTGGCTGCGCACGGCGCTGCGCTGTATTTGAACGCGGCGCTGTTTGAACGCATAGAAACTTTAGAAGCCCAAAAGAACCAATTGAAGCTTGATTCAGAAAGCATTCGGCTCATTGAGCGCTATCACTTAGATTTCGTTCGCGCTGGCGCCAAATTGAAAGACCATGACCGCCAACGCTTCGCACAAAATGCCGAAAGACTGGCCAGTTGCTTCACGCGTTTTTCTCAAAACGTTTTGGCAGATGAATCTTCTTTTTGTCTAACCCTCAGCACAGCAGAAGAACTGGCGGGATTGCCAGACTTTGTTTGTCATGCCGCGCAAAAACTCGCAAAGGATCGTGGGTTGACACAAGCCAATGCGCACGCATTTACCCTGTCTCGCTCCTCCATCACTCCGTTCATGACCTTTTCTGAGCGCAGAGATCTGCGTCAGCGCATGTGGCAAGCTTGGTGCCAACGTGGCGAACATGAAGGTGCTCACAACAACGAGCCCATCATGAAAGAGATCTTGAAATTGCGCTTGGAACAGGCGCAACTGCTCGGTTATAAAGATTTCTCCGAATATGCCTTGGCCGACACCATGGCGGGAAGTGCACAACAAGCACGCGAGCTTCTGACGCGTGTTTGGCAACCTGCGCGTCTAAAAGCCATACAAGAAGGTGAAGATCTCAAAAAGCTCTCGGGTTTAAAAGATTTGCAAGCCTGGGATTGGCATTTCTGGACAGAGCGTGTGCGCAAAGAAAAGTTCGACTTGAATGAAGCCGAACTAAAGCCCTATCTGCAATTGCACAAAATGATGGAAGCCATGTTTTACGTGGCCAACCGACTTTTTGGCGTGCAATTTCAACAAGTTCAAAACATCGCCAAGTACCATGAAACCGTTACTGGCTGGGAAGTTTGCAACGCACAAGGCCAACATGTTGGACTATTTTTAAGTGACAATTTTGCTCGCAGCACCAAGCGGTCTGGCGCTTGGATGAGCACCTACCGAGACCCTATGCACCTGCATACATCGGTGCGCCCCATTGTGGTCAACAACAACAATTTTTCACAAGGGCCAGAAGGCCAACCTACCCTTCTCAGTTTGGACGACGCCAGAACCTTGTTCCATGAATTTGGACATGGCCTTCATGGCTTGTTGTCCCAGGTTCGCTATCCCAGACTTTCAGGGACCAGCGTGCTGCGAGACTTTGTAGAATTCCCTTCACAAGTCTACGAAAACTGGCTGATGCAACCTCAAATTTTGAAGCAATTTGCATTGCATGCTGAAACTGGCCAACCGATGCCAGACCCTTTAATTCAAAAGATTTTGGCTGCGCAGACATTCAACCAAGGCTTCACCACCGTCGAATATGTTTCTTCGGCACTGGTTGATTTGGCATTGCATGAAACGACCCACATAGAGGCCATAGACTTCAAAGCCTTTGAACATGAAACCTTGAAATCCATCCAAATGCCACCAGCCATTGGCATGCGCCATCGTCTACCGCACTTCTCCCATTTGTTCTCGTCCAACAGCTATGCTTCCGCTTACTACGTCTACATGTGGGCTGAAGTATTGGACGCTGATGGCTTTGATGCCTTCCTCGAGGCAGGTGATTTGTTTGCACCAGAACCTGCACAAAAACTATACGAGCACATCTACTCTGCTGGCAACAAACAAGACCCTATGCAAGCCTACATTGCCTTCAGAGGTCGCGCGCCCACCGTCACGCCCTTGCTCTCCAAGCGAGGACTTGCCTAGGACCGTTAAACGCCAGACGAAAAAAAGCCCCGACTCGAGCGGGGCTGAAAGTTGGCCCCGAAGGGCCTTCTCGTTTGAACTGATGATTCGAATTAACGAACAACGGCGATTTGTTCGCGCTTGCCGCCTTTGTAGGTGTACAAAGTCAAGGCGCCATTCTTGATGTCGCCTTTTTCGTCAAAAGAGATGTTGCCTGTGACGCCCTTGTAGTTGATCGCTTTCAAAGCGGGCAAGTATTTGGCTGGATCTGATGAACCGGCAGTGACCATGGCTTGAGCCATGACTTTGACAGCGTCGTAAACGTAAGGTGCATACACTTGCACGTCGGCGTTGAACTTGGCTTTGAAGTCAGCACGGAACTTGTCCATGCCAGCTTTTTGTTCGCCTTCAACACCACCGGCTTCAGCGCAGAAAACGTTTTCGTCGGCCATGCCTTCAGCTGCCAATTTGGCCAATTCGGATGTGCAGATGCCATCGCCGCCCATGAACTTGGCGTTGATGCCGAGTTGCTTCATTTGCTTGAGCATGGGGCCTGCAACCGCGTCCATGCCACCGAAGAACACAACATCAGGCTTCTTGCCTTTGATGGTTGTGAGGATGGCATTGAAGTCGGATGCTTTGTCTGTTGTGAACTCGTGAGCCACCAAGTTGCCGCCAGCGGCCTTGACTGCTTTTTCGAATTCTTCAGCCACGCCTTGACCATAAGCTGTACGGTCGTCAATGACTGCAATGCTTTTGCCTTTGAGTGTTTCAACAGCGTACTTGCCCAGTGTGCCACCCAAGTGCACGTCATCGGCCACAACGCGGAATGCACCTGCATAGCCTTGGCGTGTGTACTTAGGATTGGTAGCAGATGGGGAGATTTGGGGAATGCCCGCTGCGTTGTACAACTGTGATGCAGGAATGGTGGTACCTGAGTTCAGGTGACCGATCACGCCTTGAACTTTGGCGTCAACCAATTTTTGAGCAGCGGCAGTGCCTTGCTTAGGATCGGCGGCATCGTCTTCAGCCAACAATTCGAATTTGACCGCTTTGTCACCAATTTTGATGCCAGCAGCATTCAACTCTTCGATCGCCATTTTGGCGCCGTTTTCGTTGTCTTTACCCAAGTGGGCAATGGCACCGCTGGTAGGACCAACGTGACCGATTTTGATGACTTGAGCGTCATCGCCGCCTTTTTTGCCACAGGCAACGAGTGTCAATGCAACAGCAGCAACAGCGACGGCTGTCAAGGGGGTCTTAAGGGAAGACAAGTTCATTCAAAGCTCCGAAATAATTGTGAGTTTGCTTCAATCAAGCAAGCCATAACAATACCGCAAAATTGAAAGGCAACAAAGAGGCTTTTCATGGATAAGCCATTTTTTTTAACAAAAAATGGCTTACGCCGGATTTGAAGCGGCCAAATCGTGGCGATTGATGTTGAAACCAAGTTGGGTGTACTGCCGCCAGCGCTGACGGGCGCTGGATTTATCTTCTTCTTCAGGTCCAACCACCTCGATGAGACGGGGGATATCGGCCAAGTCTGAGGGCACAGAATTGTTCAAATTTAAATAAACGTCCATCTTTGTCAATTGACGCAACACTGCCCAGTCATCAGTCAATACAACACTGGAACGTTGAAGTTGCTCTTCAGAATCGCTGGCCAAACAATGCGGAATAAAGTCAGTGGCGCTCAATTGCCACAAAGACTGATTCAATTGCTCGGCCGTCTGCAAATCGCACCAAACCCCCACCCGCTTGCCCTGGGAATATGCTTTTCTCAACAAACGGCTGATATACAGCCATTTGTCGGGGGCATTAAAGTGAAAGTCGACTTGAGTCATGAAGAAACAACAGACCCGATCACTTTTGCGCGCGCTTGGTGCTGGATTTGGCGCTGCTGCTGGCTTGCTGGTTCAACAGATATTGAAGCAATAGTCCTACAGGACGACCTGTGCCGCCTTTGGCTGCGCCACCCTTCCAAGCCGTGCCTGCAATGTCCAAATGCGCCCATGGGTACTTCTTGGCAAAGCGGTGCAAGAACTTGGCGGCTGTGATGGCACCACCTGCGCGACCGCCGACATTGGCAACATCGGCAAAATTGCTCTTGAGTGCTTCAGCGTATTCCTCATCTAAAGGCATACGCCAGCACAAATCCATGGCTTCTTTGCCTGCATTGTGCAAAGCATCGGCCAAGCCATCTTCTGTGGCAAACATACCTGTGCGAATGGCACCCAGTGCTATGACACATGCGCCCGTTAGAGTGGCAATGTCAATGACAGCTTGGGG
>JBEDKQ010000013.1:0-30482 GCA_041172085.1 Pseudomonadota bacterium
GGCCAATCGGGCCACATCAATTAACCAATTTGCCAAGACACCGCCGCCTTCACCGCCCAAGGCACACAACAAAATAGAAACAGGCTGGGTCATGAGGCGTTAGATCTTGTGTTGCGCAATATGCGATGCGCGTTATGCGGGCTGCAAAAAGCGTGTAATGGCCTGTTGCAATCGGCCAAATAGACGTTCTGTCAGTTTGGGGTTTTGAACAATTTCGGCGCGGTAGAAAGAAGGGCAAAGCGTAGCGGCATGAGCATTCTCACCACACAAACCGCAACCTACACAACCATCAATCACTGTGGCGACTGGGTCGACCTTTAAGGGGTCTGGGTTGTCTTTAAGTGTCAGAGTGGGGCAGCCAGAGAGTCTGATGCAAGCGTGGTCGCCATTGCAAACATCTTCATCCACACCATATTTCAAGCGCAATGAACGTTGGCCAGAGGCTTTCAGTTGTGCCAACCAAGGCTTGATTCGGCGCTGTCGCTCTAATTGACATTCACCCTCCGCCACAATGACTTTCAAGCCTTGAAAATCGGTGGTGAAGGCTTCAGTAAGGGTTGCCTGCATGTGCGCAACTTCATAAGTGTGCACAGTTCTGAGCCATTTAACGCCCAAGCCCTCCAAAGTGGCTTCAATCACTTTGCTGGTGTGCGCCAAACTCTGACGCTTGTCGGGACTCGCATCTTTGTCGGCTTCGGAGGGCGTGTTAATGATGTCTTGGGTGCCCGTAGCAGAGGTGTAACCATTTTTGAAGATCAAGAGGACGGCATCGTCACCGTTGAACAGTGCGCTTTGTACTCCCGTGAGCAAACCGTTGTGCCAAAAGCCGCCATCGCCCATCACAGACAGCACACGTCTTTTCATGAGGGGCGAGACGCCTGCACGACTGGCCAAACTCATGCCATAGCCCAAGATGGAATGGCCCACAGAGAAGGGCTCGAATGTGGCCAAGGCGTGGCATCCGATATCACCAGAGACATGCACAGGGCCGACGGTTTCTTGCGCCAATTTGAGCGCAGAAAAAACGGGTCTCTCGGGACACCCAACGCACATGCTGGGGGGGCGCGCAGGAATGGGCGCACCCAGCAAGGCCTGTACTTGTTTGCGCCTTTGAGCGTTGCTTTGAAGCCAATTGCGTGAGCTTTCTGGAATGGCCGAGGGACGGTGCTTGTCCAAAAACTTCAACAAGCCATCGGCCATGACTTCTGCGGTGTACTCGCCGCCGCTAGGCAGCATGTCCTTGCCATGCACAGGCGTTTGTAAATCGAGTCGGCGCAGCATGAGCGCAAGTTCTTGCTCTATGTACTCGGGCTGACCTTCCTCGAGCAACAAAACGGCCGTTTTGCCTTTGCAAAAATTAGTCAGTTCAGCTGGCACCAAAGGGTAGGTGACATTTAGCACCAAGATGGAAAGACGGGACACACCAAAGGCATCTGACAAGTCAAATTGTTGAAGTGCCCTGATGAGGGTGTTGTAGAGCCCGCCTTGAACGACCAAGCCCAAATCTGCGTGGGTTGTACCTTGGAAATGCTCATTCAATTGGTGTTGAACGATGTAGTCACGTGCGGCTGGCAAGCGATGCTCTACTTTGCGTTTTTCTTGTGCAAACGTAACAGGCGGGTGAGCCAAGCGCATGTAATTGAATGAGGCCGGCTCTTGCAACAGATTTTTCTTGGAAAGCCTTGGTGCGACATTGTCTTTACAGACAAACTGGCCCTTTACGTGACACGTGCGAATGCGCAGCTCCATCATGACCGGCATGTTGGAGGCTTCGGACAACCGAAAGCCGTGCTCAACCATGTTGACCATTTGGCCAAGCTCTGGCCGCGGGTCTAATAAACACATGCCCGATTTCAAAGCATAGGCATGGGTTCTTTCTTGAATGACACTTGCGCCTTCGCCGTAGTCCTCGCCCACCACAATGAGCACGCCACCGGTGACGCCGGGCGAAGACAAATTGGAAAGCGCATCGGCAGCCACGTTGGTGCCCACGATGGACTTCCAAGTGACTGCGCCTCGAATTGGGTAGTGGATGGAGGCGCCCAACATGGCCGCAGCAGAAGCCTCGTTGGCGCAAGCCTCTACATGCACGCCCAACTCGTCCATGTAAGGCTTTGCCTGCACCATGACATCGAGCAAATGTGATACTGGCGCGCCTTGATAGCCGCCTACATAGGCCACGCCAGATTGGAGCAATCCTTTGGTAATGGCAAGAATGCCTTCACCTTGAAAAATCTGACCATCACCTGCACGAAGGGCTTCTATTTCCTCGTGAAAAGAAACTTCCAAAACAGACTCTCCTTAGATTGAAGTTTTACTGCGCTTCAATTTTGGCTTCGCGAATGGCTTTGGCCCACTTGGCAGTTTCTGTTTTGGAGCGTTGCGCCAGTGCTTCAGGTGAAGCCGGTGAAGTTTCAAATCCGAGTGCAGAAAAACGCTCAAGAATGGCTTTGTCGTTGGCCGCGGCATTGAGTGCGGTGTTGAGCTTTTGAATGACATCTGCTGGCGTGCCAGCCGGTGCAAACATGGCAAAGTAAGCAATCAACTCGTAGTCTTTTAAGCCCAGAGCTTCATTGACTGTGGGCAACTCAGGGATGGCTTTTGAGCGCTGTGTCGACGTGACTGCCAAACCGCGAATTTTGCCCGCTTTAACTTGTGGCAGCATGACTGCAAAGTCGGCAGTGAACATGTTGACTTGGCCACCAATGAGGTCGGTCATGGCCGCTGGGCCGCTTTTGTAAGGCACATGGGTCATTTGAACGCCAGCCATGCTGGCCAACATTTCAGAGGAAACCAGTTGAGAAGTGCTGGCGCTTGCAAACGTCACTTGCGTTGGTTTGGCCTTGGCCATGTCGACAAACTCTTTCAAATTCTTGACAGGCACTTCGTTGTTTACGGCCACAATCAGGGGCACTGAACCCATGTATCCAATTGGCGCAAAGGCGGTGTCTTGGTCGTAGGGCAGTTTCTTCATCAAGCTTTTAAGGGCTGCATTGGTGCTGTTGGTACCAATGAGGATGGTGTAGCCATCGGGTGCCGATTTGGCAACTGCATCGGCACCCAGCATGCCGTTGACGCCAGCTTTGTTTTCAACCACGATGGGTTGGCCCAACACATCTGACATTTTTTGCGCAAAGGCTCGACCAATTTGATCGGTGGCACTGCCCGCTGCAAATGGCACGATGGCCTTGATGGGTTTATTGGGGTAAGCCTGCGCTTGCGCTTGTGTGGCACCCAATGCAAAGCCAAAGCCTAACAACGCGGTGAGCAAGCTTTTTTTCAGGCCGAAATTGCGAATATTTTTCATGATGTCTCCAATAGCAAAACAGGTCTATTCAATCACAAGATTGAGCAGTTTGGCACTCAGGCATTTCCCGTGGGCATCTAGGGCCAAGGACCGGGTAACGCCACCGCCCAGTGCGTTGTGCATGACAAAGTTCAGGGCTCCGAGTTGAGGCAGGCTGAAACGCTCGATAGGGCCACCCACAACGCCTTCAAAGTGCGCCAAAACTCTCTCGGACGTGACAAATTGATGAAGCAGTTCGAAATTCTTGCGGTCATAAGCGATGACCGACAAAGTGGACCGATTGCCCTTGTCGCCAGTTCGGGTGTGTGCAATGTCGCGTAAAAGCATGTCAGACCTCGCCTGCAGAATTGTCTAGCAGCACAGTTTTCGTTTGAATGGCTGCTCTCGGCATTAGCATGGAGGCCGCTGCAATGACCTCGCGCACTGTTTTACTGGCACCTCCGCCGCCTGCGGGCCCATTGGTATAAAGCGCTTCCACTTCATTGGCTACTTCAAGAGCTTGTGCTTGCGTTTGAACGCGCACTGCGACTCTAACCCTCACCTCTTCAGGTACCGCGTAGTTCAGGTCGTGATGGCCTGAGGCGTTGCCAAAGATGGCGTTGATGCCAATGAGGTCGTAGCGTGCTTCAAAATGCCCCAAGCCAGCGTCGGCCAATCGGGCCTTGACCAAATCGAGGGCCAATTGGGCGCGTGCTTTGGCATTGGGGCCAGCATAAGACATTTGACCCTCGCCCACAAAACCATCGCGGTACCCCACGGTAACCTTGAGCGTATCGGTGCGCGGTAAACCGCTGGCACCCATGGCCTGAACTCTGTCAGGACCAGTCTGTAACAGTTGCACTTGGGAAAAGTCTGCCACCACATCGGGTTGAAAATACTGCGAAGGGTTCTCTATTTCATAGAGCAGTTGTTCAGTACAAGTTTGCACCGTGACACAACCACCTGCATCGGCCAGCTTGGTAATGACCACATCGCCTTGCGCATTGACCTCAGCCAATGGAAAACCCAACTGTGCCAAATTGGGCACATCTTTGTAGCCAGGGTCTGCAAAGTAGCCCCCAGTAATTTGAGCAGCGCATTCCAGCAAATGTCCCACCATGACACCTTTGCCTAAAAGCTGCCAATTGTCTGCAGGCCATTCAAAATGGTGCATCAGGGGCGCCAAGAACAAAGCCGGATCGGCTACGCGGCCGCAAATGATGATTTGAGCCTCTGTTTGCAAAGCAGGTAAAAGCGCTTCTGCACCCAAATAGGCATTGGCAGAAACCAGCTGGGCTTGAATGTCTGCCACTTTTTGCTTGGTGTCTATCAAAGGTTCAGACAAGAAGTTGGCTTGAAGCAAGGCCAACACGTCATCGCCTAAAACCACTGCCACTTTGAGTTGGTCAATGCCCAGTTCTTTGGCCACGGCTAGAACTTCTCGGCCGGCTTGTAATGGATTGGCGGCGCCCATGTTGGTAATGATGCGTGTGCCATTGGCCAGGCAAGCGGGCAGCACAGCCTTCATGCGTGCCCTTAGCAAAGGGTCAAAGCCACTTTGCGGATTTTTCAATTTTTCTAGCTGAGCCAAGGCAATGGTCCGCTCGGCCAGGCATTCAAAAATCAAATAATCGAGCTGACCATTTTCTGCCAAGGCCACAGCCGGCGGAATGCGATCGCCGGCATAACCTGCACCAGCGCCTAGTCGCAAAATGTTGGGGTTCGAAAGTCGAGTCATGTCTGCACTTTATACATCGCAACGCTTGAAAAATTCAGGTTTCAAGCGAAAATGCCGTATGAACATTTCAAAACACTTTTTATTCGCCGTCGCATTCAGTGCCATTTGCCACACCGCTGTCTTGGCGCAAAATGATTTTGCTCAAGCAGCAGCCAAAGAACCGGGTGCAAAAGTCACGCCTACTGGGCTGGTTTTTAGATCATTGAAAGACGGCACAGGTGCCAGTCCATTGGCCACCGACAAAGTAACCGTGCACTACCGCGGCACTTTGCCAGACGGCAAAGAATTTGACAGCTCATACAAACGCAACAAGCCCATTGATTTTCCGTTGACTGCGGTTATTCCTTGCTGGACTGAAGGCGTGCAGTTGATGAAGGTTGGTGGAAAAGCCAAGTTGGTTTGCCCTCCCGGCATTGCCTACGGTTCACGTGGTGCCGGCGGTGTAATTCCACCAAATGCCACCTTGCAATTTGAAGTTGAATTGATTGCCATTGCTGGTAAATAAACAGCTGACCTTCATACCTAAAGACAAGCGCGCAGCTTGAAGATGCAATGAACGATTTACCAACACCTGAACTTAAATTTTTTGCAGACCTGTCAGTCGAAGTGGACAAGCCCCAAGAGGTCGGTGCCACCGTGCATGGCAAACGCAGGGTGATCCCCATCTTGGGCGGTGAGGCGCAAGGTCAAGGTTGGACCGCACGCGTGCTTCGTGGCGGTGCAGATTTTCAAATGATTGTGAACGAAACCTTGGCCGAATTGGATGCCCGTTACGTACTAGAAACTGATGCAGGAGACCTGATCTTTGTTCAAAATCGCGCAGTCCGGACAGCTTCGCCCGAAGTGATGGCGCGCCTGATACGGGGTGAAAAAGTAGACCCGCAGTTGGTTTACTTTAGATGCACGCCTCAGTTTGAAACAGCGTCCAAGTCACTTGCTTGGATTAGCGAAAAATTGTTCATTGGTACGGGTGCAAGACATCCCGATAAGGTTGTCATGCGGTTTTTTGAAGTGCTTTAAATTCTGCAATCTTTGAAATGGAAATCAGATGTCAGATTCAAAAAAAGTAACCGGACCTGCTTCGTACTTTCCCTCTATTGAAAAGAAGTACGGTCAACCCATTGAACACTGGATTGCATTGGTCAAGAAGCAAAAAGGCATGAAGCACATGGAGATTGTCAATTGGCTCAAGACAGAGCATGGCTTAGGTCATGGTCATGCCAATGCCATCGTGGCTTATTGCTTGGCTACTTAGACAAGACTTGAAAGATTGAATTGGCAATCGCGGCATGGCCTGCGCGATTTGGATGTATGCCATCACCTGGCTCGCCCAACGTACTGTCAAAGTCAAAGAGTGCAGCAAGGCAGTCTGTGTTCGGGTCAGTCAGTGCTTTGTCTAAGTCCACAACGTCATCAAAGACATTACCATGCAAAATGAAATGATTGAATGCTTTTCTTTTTTCATTTTGTAACTGGCTGCCATGACCTTGCCGCGTACTTTTGAAGGCAGAGGGAAGGGTTGTACCAATGACACGAATGCCGTTGGCTCGCATGTCCCTAACGATATTCAGCATAGCCGATTGAACAGCCGCCACTTCTGCGTTGCCGTTGTCACTAAAGTCATTGATACCTTCTAGCCAAATGACTGTGTTGACACCAGACAAGCTGAGTACATCACGACCCATTCTTTCAATGGCTGCAGGGCCGCCTCGCCAAGGTTCACGAATGCTAAGTGGATTCAGAATTTGATTGCCACCAATACCGGCGTTCACAACTGCAACATCGCAACGCCCCGTTGACTGCAACAACCGCTGAAGCACATCTGTCCAACGATCAAAGCCATTCAATGTTGTGAAAGTACCATCGGTTAGTGAATCACCAAAGGCTACGATGGTGTGGCAATTGCTGGGCAAGTCTGCGTCTACCGCATCAAGAAAAAACACAGATGTTGTGGAAAAGGGAAAAGATAATTCTGAAAAATCATCTCTTTTGACGCGGACATTCGGTAGCGACAAGTAAGAGGTCGCCATCGCTTTTGCGTGCCATGTGATGGGACCACTCTCACCTTCAATCCATCCGCTTAAGACAATCGTTCTATCGGTTGCAGGTGTGACGACATCATCGTGAACGGTCTTGAGTTCAATACCTTCAGTCCAAGCAGCTTGGCCAGCTTCAATGGCCATATCGGTCATTTCAACACTACTCCCCGGTACCAGCGCGCCGCCCCCTAAATGCAAACCGAGCGATAAATCTCTGAGGTGCAGGGTTTGATTGCCAAAAACATTGCTAATTCGAAGTCTGAATTTATTGGCGGCGATGGCAGGCTTGAAAGGTATTCGAAAAGATTGATTCACCAGCCCCTTGTTATGCTGTGGTATGACCATGCCCAGATCGGGTTGGGCGATGGCCGAACCCACTGGATAAGCACCCTGTGCAGATGCTGTCCAAACCGTCACCCAATTTGGTTTTGCACTTGTCATGCGGGACGCGCAGCCAACCAGCGCCGAGCGCGATCAACAATGGGTTTGTCAATCATTTTGCCATCTAGCAATACTGCACCCAGTCCTTTGGCGTGTGCCGTCTGATCGGCCTCTACAACTTTGCGTGCCCACTCAAGCTCTTGATCTGAAGGAGAAAAGCCCCGGTTCACAATGGCCACTTGATTGGGATGAATGCAAACGGATCCCGTAAAGCCTATGCCACGGGCATATGCAACATCTTTTGCAAACGCTTCCAGATCTTTCACCTCTGCAATGCTTCCTGCCATGCCCCAACACTGCAGACCATAGGCATGTGCGCCTGTAATGACTTGCTGCGCTGGCCAAGTCAGTGCCAAAGCATTGGGATGTACGCCTATGGCGCCAGAATAATCTTCTGCGCCAAAACCCAATGCGCAGAGGGAGGGGTGGCTTGCAATTTGAGCTGTCGCTAAAACACCAAGAGGCGTTTCAAGAAGAGCCGCCACAGGGGGAGGTGTCGCGCCTGAAAGCTTTGCGAGTGCCTTAGAAAATGCCTCGACTTGTTCCTTGTTTTCGACCTTTGGCAGCATGACGGCGCTAAGAGAAAACAGGGGCATGCCCACTAAATCGTTTTGCCATAGCGCGGGATCGCTGTTGACCCTTAGAACAACTTCAACGCCTTTGTCTTTAAGAAGTTGAATGGCTTGGGGAGCCATCGCGCGTGCTTCGTCTTTTCTGTGAATTGGAATGGCGTCTTCAAGATCGATGACCACAGCGTCCGCGCCGCGTTGTGACGCTTTTTCCCAGAGGTGCTCTGAGGTTGCCGGTACAAACAGCAAGGATCGAAATTGATTTATTTGCATTCAATGCCTCCAAGCCTTGCCAAGGCTTCTATTTCCTCAGGCGTGCCGCCCAATGCCTGCAAAATTTCTTGCGTATGTTCTCCCAAGACAGGCGCAGCACGTCTTATTTTGCCAGGGGTACCCTGTAGCCTAGGGGTGACTTGGTGCATCACGACTGCTTTGTCACTTTGATGTTTTTCTAACTGAACATAAACACCGCGCTGTTGCACGTGCGCATCTTCGAGCAGTTGCGCCGAGTCGTAAATGGGTCCTACCGTTACGCCGTGTTTTCTAAAGTGGGCAAGGCAATCGGTTTGACTCATGCTGGCCATGAAGTTGGCAATCATCTGGTCTAAAACCTTGTCGTTGGCAAGTCTTGCGTCGTTGGTTTTAAATTGCGGTTCTTCAAACAATTGAGCTTGTCCAATGGCTTGGAAAACCCGTCTCGCCATGGTGTCCGTAGAGCCAGACATTGACACCCAAAGTCCGTCTTTGCATTGGTAACTGCCGCGTGGTGATGCAATTTTTTTACCAGACGCTGGTTCTACTTTGGTTGCTGCAAAGTTGCTGACATCTGGGCCCATGATGGCCACCATTGGTTCCAGAAGTGAAAGATCAATCACCTGACCCTTGCCACCGCAGGTTTCAACTTCACGCACAGCTGCCAGCGTGGCAAATGCCCCTGTGAGTCCGGTGATCATGTCAGCCATGGCCAAGTTGGGCAATTGCGGCACACCAGACTCATTGCGATGTTTGTGTGCAAAGCCGCTAAAGCCTTCGATCAAACTGCCAAAGCCTGGTAACTCTCGATAAGGACCTGTTTGCCCCCAACCTGACAAACGAACAATGACCAAGGCTGGGTTGCTTGCATGAAGCGCTTCGGGTGTGAGGCCCATGTTTTCAAGCGTACCTGGTTTAAAGCTTTCGACAAGCACTTGCGCTGTATCAATTAACTTTTTAAGCCAACCCATGGCCTCTTGATTTCGAAGGTCCATGGCAAGGCTGCGTTTGTTTCGCGCATAGGTTTGCCACCAGCCGTCTAGGCCTTGCGGAAAATCTGCATGAACTTCTCGCCATTCACGAAGGGTGTCGCCCGAGCCTGCCGACTCAACCTTGATCACATCTGCTCCAAAGTCCCCAAGCTGAAGCGTCAGCATATTGCCAGCCACCAGCCTAGAAAGATCGACCACCCTTAAACCATGAAGTGGACCCTTCGCACCGGGTTCGAGACTTACCGCAGGAATTGAGTTGGATGCCGTCATTCCTGCTTCAAATCCAATTGGCGAACCAAGGGGCTCCAAACTTCAGATTCTTTGCGAAGCAAATCATTGAAAGCTGTGATTGAAATGTTCAAAGGGTCGGTTTCAACTGCAGCAAATCTTTTCATCACTTCTGGGTTGGCCAATACTTTGCGCGTGGCATCTGCCACCTTGTCAACAACCTCTTTGGGTGTTCCCTTGGGCGCAAACAGTCCGCCAATGGCCGCTACTTGAAGCCCCGGTAAGCCTGACTCTGCCAAGGTGGGCACGTCAGGCAGAGATGCTTCACGCGCTGCGTCGGTGGTTGCCAACGCGCGCAGCCTGCCACTGCGAATGTGTGTCATGGCAGCGGTGAGCGAATCTGTTGCAAACAGCACTTGACCGCCCATCAAGTCTGTTAAGGCAGCGCCACTGCCTTTGTAGGGAATGTGGGTGGCTTGCATGCCTGCTTTGCGCATGACCAATTCACTGCCCAGGTGGGTCATGGTGCCGACGCCTGCAGACGCAAAGCTTTGGGGCTTGTTTTTGACGGTGCTGATCAGTTCAGCCATGGTTTTGGGTGCTGTAGGGGTGTTTGCAACCAACACTGCAAAGGGTGCACGCATGACGGGGGCAACAGGCTCGTAGTCAGCCAAACTGTATTTGGCATTGGCGTTCATCAGAGGCACCACGAACAGACCAGCGGTCGACGTGAAGAGCAGGGTGTAGCCATCGGCTGGTGCTTTGGCCACAGACTGGTGGCCTATGATGCCGGATGCACCAGCCCTGTTCTCAACCACAACCGATTGACCTAAAAGAGGGCTAAGGTAGCCGGCTAAGAGCCTGGCCATCACATCACTGCCAGAGCCAGGGCCCTGGGTGACAACCACGGTAATGGGTTTTTGAGGGAAAGCTTGTGACCAGGCTGGCAAAGCAAGCATGAAAGTCAATGAACTTGTGAGCCCAAGAAAGGCTTTCTTCAAAGCGGGATGCATCAATGTCTCCTTCATGATGTATGGTTATGGTCAACATCTTAATGAAAAATACTTGCTACAGCAAATATTGATATGACACTTAAAAAGTCCTCAAAAGTCAGTGCATTGACCTTGAAGCAACACACGCCAGAAGAACTGCTGACATTTCAGGTGTCGGTTTTGTCGCAAATCTTGTCGAGAGTGGTCGAAGGGTCAGTCAGCGAGGATTTGGAATTAACCAGTCGGCAGTGGCGCGTTTTGGTCATCCTCAATCGAATTGGTCCTACAACGTCGGGGCAAGTTGCATCAGCCACCCATCTGGACCATAGCCAGGTCAGCCGGGCCAGTTACGAACTCCTCGAAAAAGATCTGATCAGTATGAACAGCGATGACGGTGACAGAAGAAAGCAACTGTTGTCAGTGACTGCGAAAGGCGCGGGGGTATTGCGAACGGGCATCGTGGGATCTCAAAATCGACAAGCACGCTTGCGGGCGGTAATGAGTGATTCGGAATATAAAGTCTTTC
Source organism: Pseudomonadota bacterium (assembly GCA_041172085.1). GTDB lineage: Bacteria > Pseudomonadota > Gammaproteobacteria > Burkholderiales > Burkholderiaceae_C > Limnohabitans_A. The sequence goes on from JBEDKQ010000013.1 coordinate 11,064, forward strand.
ACAAAGTGATCACTGCACTCACGAATGAAGCCAACCGCATGCTTCTTGAAGTCAAAGGCAAATCACAAAAGGCCAAAGGATGAACATGTCAGCGGCTTCTAAATACCTCCTGGTTTACGGCGCGTTGATGTGGCTGGCACTGGCAATTTGCTTTTACTTTTCCATCAGTGACCATCGCACGATTCGAGAGGTTGGGGTTTGGGTCAAGCCCATGAAATTCATGGCGGCTACGGCATTGTTTGCCTGGACGACCGTATGGCTTGCCGACCTTGCCAATGCAAACGTCACCCACACTGAGACGTACAAGTGGATCTGCGGTTTGATTGTGCTCACTTCTTTGTTTGAAGTGGTTTACATCACTTACCAAGCGTTCCAAGGTGAGGCCTCGCATTACAACAACTCGGATCCATTTCACGCCATGATGTTTGGCGTCATGGCGTTGGCTGCTGTAGGGCTGACGGCATCTCAGGCTTGGTTGGCATGGGAGATTTGGGCGGCGAGAGAATCCAATGCCTTGACTGTCAGTGCTTGGGCTGTGCTCATTGGCTTGACGCTCACATTTGTGCTGTCAACCATCAGCGGCTTTATGTTGGGCGGTAACCAGCCACCTGCCGGACAGGGCCTGCCCTTCGTGGGCTGGCATTTGTACAAAGACATTAGACCTGCACATTTTTTAGGTGTCCACGCGCAGCAACTGATTCCTTTGCTGGGATTGTTGGTTGAAAGATTCTTCGGTGCCTATGCCTTGCAGGTGCTCAGCATTGGCTCAGCTGTGTATTTAACGCTTTGGGGCACACTCACCTGGCTGAGTTTAAGCAATTGAGCTTTGACCTCTAAGTAACTTTGTAAATTCTGGCAAGGATGAAGGTAAGTTGTCCCCGCGCCACACCACGTGTTGATCCGTTCTGCAAAGTATCAATTTGTGTTGATATGCGGCAGGGACATTGGACTCGCTGCTTAAGTCAATCAAGTTCAATGGAATGCCCTGAGCGTGAACCGCATCCAACAGACTTTGCGCATCTGCAGAAGCATCAAACCTCAACAAGCTGTAGCCCTTGCCAAACAAGTCGTACAAAGACTGACCATTGGCCAACCAGAAGTGAGGCGCTCTACAGCCTGGAATGGTGGAGGGCGTAAACGACCCCATCGAGTAAGCTGGCGCAGGCTCGGGTTCATGCGCAATGATGGGCGAGCCTTCGTAGTAATACCCAAAGTTGAGGCCTTCGCAACAAAACTGCTGAACATTCAAATCGTAAGCTTCAGAACCGGTCGCGATGCGTGCTGCTTCGCCTTCTGCGTCCATGGCTTCAATGTTGTGAGGCACTGCACGGCGCGCCTTGATCATTTTTTGCGCATGGTTCATCACGAAATGCGACACCTGTTCGGTAATGGGGTGTCGCTCGGCTTCATAGGCATTCAAGATGGACGCATCGGCCCAGCCTTTGATGGCAGCATCTAGCAACCAAGCCAAGTTGGTGGCATCTGCAATGCCTGCGTTCATACCGTAGCCTGCATAAGGCACCCACAGGTGTGCGGCATCGCCTGCTAAAAATACACGCCGATCGCGGAATTGGTTGGCCAACAAGCGCCTGCCCACCCAATCTTCTTTGGTAATGATTTCGTATTTGAAATCTGGGCCCACGCCCAAAATATGGCGAATCGATTCGTCGCGGTCGACTGAATCAAACTCGGGCTCGGTGGGATGCAGGTGGTTGTGTACCAACCAATTGTCATGGCCATCAATGGCAAACACGGTGCCGCATCGTCGGGTGTTGACTGAGTAATAGCACCAGGCCAATTTGCCAGGCAGCTGATGAATCAACTCAGGCGCCCGAATGTAGGTGGACTGCACCCGCTGAATCATTTCAGTGCCTTCTAATTTGGCGCCTATTTTTTTGCGCACAAAGGAACTTCCACCGTCGCAACCTGCCACATAACGCACACGAACGGTGTTGCTGGCTTGTGTGTCTAAATTGAGCAGCGTGACACTCACACCCTCATCGTCTTGAACGATGTCGGTCACTTGTGTTCGGTTGCGCAAGGTCACGCCTTCGTGGGCGACAGCATGCTTTAACAACAAAGGCTCTAAAAAGATTTGATTGATGCGGTGGGGCGGCTCTGGTGTGTCCCAACCTGTGTCTGGGCCTTGTGTTTCTGTGTAGCGTTTGTTTCTGCTTGGAATGGGGATGCGTGTCAGTTCCATGCCTGTCATGCTGGTTCTAAACACCACATCGTTGGGAAAGTCTTCAGGCAGTCCTGCATCACGCAACTGGGCTGCAACACCCAAGCGTCTAAAGTGCTCCATGCTCCGTGCGGACACGTGGTTGCACTTCACATTGGGGGGCTGTGCAAATTCCCGAATTTCGGCCATCAACACGCTCACGCCTCTTTGTGCCAAGTCTGTGGCCAGCGTTAAACCAACCGGGCCCGCGCCAACGACCAACACATCACTGTCAAATTTTAAAGTCATGAGAAATTTCAGTTGAGTTTGATGTTGGCTTGCTTGATCACTTTGGCCCATTTTTGAGTTTCGCTTTTGATGTAGCTGTCAAATCCTTCAATGGACGTAGCAATCGGTTCCATGCCGTTTTGTCGCATTTGAGATTTGATCGATTCATCGTTCAAGGCAGCTGTAAATTCAGCATGCAATCGTTGAATAATTTGTGGTGGCGTACCTGTGGGTGCAACCAAGCCAAACCAACCTGTAGAGTCGTAGCCCGTCAGTCCACTTTCAGACAAGGTGGGCACGTCGGGCAAATTGCTCAATCGCTTGGGGCTGGTCACTGCAAACGCCTTGAGCTTGCCGGCTTTGATGTGCGGCAGTGCTGCGGCCAAGTCGGTCACAGACAATTGAATTTGACCGGATAAGGTGTCCATGGCCGCAGGGCCAGAGCCACGGTAGGGGACCTCGATCAATTTGATGTCTGCCATTTGGGTGAACAGTGCGGTGGACAAATGCATGGCGGTGCCGTTGCCACCGTGGCCAATCGAAACTTTGCCGGGTTGGGATTTCGCCAATGCAATCAGCTGCTGCATGTTGTCTGCTGGCACAGACGGGTGCCCCACCAGTACAAAGGGAATGGAGGCCAGCATGGTGATGGGCGCAAAATCTTTGGCCACATCGAAGGGCATTTGCGGATAGAGGCTAGAGTTGGCAGTTAGCCCGCCTGCTGCGCCAACCCCCAACATGTAGCCATCGGGTGCGGCTTTGGCAACTGCGCTTAAGCCAATGTTGCCACCGGCGCCAGGTCGATTTTCGAGAACCAATGGCTGCCCTAGTTTGTCATTCAAGCGCGTTGACAAAATTCGAATGATGGCGTCAGAGCTTCCACCCGGTGGAAATGTGACCACTACCTTGATGGGTTTATTGGGGTAGTCAGTGGTTTGGGCAAAGCTTGTTTGGCCCATCATGGATGCCAACAAAGCACTCAAGATCAAAGACTTCCATTGAATCAATTGGCTGCGCATAGAGGGGCTCCTTTGTATCCCTTTCACTTTATCTTTGAGAGTGTGGATTTGCAATGGGAGATTGAAAAAGGCTCATGGCAATTAGGATTTATCAAGAGCGCAAGCCCTATCGCCTGTGACAGAAGCTCACGAACTTGGGGTTTCCATCATTCCTGACCAAGTGGTGGCGTGATAGCGTCGTGCCTAATTTCTTGACTGGAGTGCCGGCACTATGCAAACCTATTTTTTGAAAAAATTCATCGTTGGGTGCCTTGCTTTTTTGCTGCCATTCGTCAGTCATGCACAAGATTGGCCCGTCAAGCCGTTGCGAATTGTGGTGCCCTATCCAGCAGGTGGCGGTGTGGACGCGGCGGCTAGGCTGGTGGCACAACACCTCAGCAGTGTTTTAGGTCAGTCGGTGGTGGTCGATCCCAAGCCGGGTGGCGGCACGGTGATCGGCGCAGAAATGGTGTCGCGTGCAGCGCCTGATGGTTACACCTTCCTTTTAACCGGCGGCTCCACCATGTCGCTGTTGCCGCACACCCATCCAGGCAAGTTGCCCTTTGACCCGTTGCAAGACTTTGCACCCGTGAGCATGGTGTCGCGATTGCCCTTTTTCCTGATCACTTCACCTGCCAATAACTACAGCACGCTGAAGGATTTGGTGGCAGATGCCAAATCAAAACCTGGCAGGCTGCCCTATGCCAGCAACGGCGTTGGCTCGATGGGCCATGTCGGCACAGCCATGCTGACACAGAGTGCGGGTGTTGACATGATTCATGTGCCATACCAAGGCTTTCCACCCGCTATTTCCGACTTGGTTACTGGCCGAGTGGTGATGGTCATGGCCGACCTTGCGCCTGTGAAAGGGCAAATTCAAGCGGGTACTTTGAAGGCACTGGCCGTGGCCTCTCACCAAAGATCTCGCTTCATGCCTGATGTGCCTACTTTGGCAGAGGCTGGCTATCCAGGCAACGAGTTTGAAATATGGTTGGCGCTTTATGCGCCTGCCAAAACACCAAACGCCATCGTGACACGCGTCAGTCAAGAACTTAAAAAATTCTTGGACATGCCCAGTACCCGAGAGGCATTTAGCAAGTTGGGCCATGAAAGCGACAGTGCTGGGCCAGAGGTCGTTCGCCAACGCATTGAGTCTGAACTGAAAGCGATGTTGCCTGTTGTGAAATCTGCAGGTTTGCTGAACAAATGACCATGACTCCAAATTACACCCGTACGGCATCCCATGACTTGCTCCAAGGCTTGGTCGATTTGGGCATTGAGTATTTGTTTTGCAATTTAGGAACCGATCACGCACCTTTGATTGAAGAGATGGCGCACTGGCGCTCACAGGGCCGCGCATTTCCTCACCTCATTTTGTGCCCCCACGAAAACACCGCCATTCACATGGCAGGGGGCTATGCCGTGGCCACAGGGCGTGGTCAAGCTGTGTTGGTGCACGTCGATGCTGGCACCGCCAATGCGGCCATGGGCCTCCACAATTTGTGTCGCACACGCATTCCTGTCTTATTAATCGCAGGACGCGCACCCATGAGCACTTTCGACAGTGCAACCGGTGGGCGCGACACCTATGTTCATTTCATTCAAGAGCCCTTTGACCAAGCCAGTGTGGTGCGGCCTTATGTGAAATGGGAGTACAACTTGGCATGGCCCTCCATGGCGCATGAGGTGGTGTCGAGGGCTGGCGCAGTGATGCAAAGCGATCCCACGGGTCCGGTTTACCTCACCTTGCCCAGAGAAGTCTTGGCAGCACCTGTGGCGGCTGAAAGCATAGGCGCCTATGGCCATCAAAACCATTTGCCGGTCAAAGCACAGGGCGCTGATCCAGAGGCCCTTCAAGCCATTGCAGCAAAACTGATGGCTTCTGACAATCCCATGTTGGTCACAGCCTATGCAGGCAGAAATCATGAAGCGCCCGCTTTGATTGAAAGATTGGCCCAGCTGTGCGGCATGCGTGTGTGCGAGTTCAATTCCATCTACTTGAACATTCGCCGCAATTCACCTTACTTTGCCGGTTACAACCCAGCTGCTTTCACAGCGCAAGCCGACTTTGGCTTGATGTTGGATGTTGATGTGCCTTGGATTCCTAAAACAACGCGGGTCAATCCAGATGCGTATTGGGCGCAGATGGATGTAGATGCCATCAAGCGCGACATTCCCATGTGGGGATTCCATTTGAATGCGCGCATTGAAGGCGACAGCGTCAAGTTGCTCAAACAGTTGATTGCAGTCATAGAAAACAGCGCAACACCCGAGTTCAAGCACAAAGCGCAAGAACGTGGACAGACCTTTCTGGCAGAGCAAGAAAAAAATCAGCAAAGGGTGGCAGCACTGGCCCAAGATCCTGGCAAAGTGAATGCCATCAATCCACATTATTTATGCGCAGCATTTGGGCAACTCATTGATGCCAAAGATGTCGTTTTGAACGAAGCCATTCGCAACACCATGGCTGTGTTCGAACAAATTCCGCGAGAGGTGCCTGGCAGCTTGATGGGTTTGTCGGGTGGCGGACTTGGATTTTCTGCAGGGACTGCACTGGGCATGAAGCTGGCGCAATCGGAAAATCGAGTGATTCATTTTGTAGGGGACGGGTCTTTCTACTTTAGCAATCCCAGTGCTGTCTATGCAGTGGCGCGTCAATACAACTTGCCCATCTTGACGGTGCTCTTAGACAACGGCGGTTGGTCAGCCGTGAAAGAATCTACTTTGCGCATGTACCCGTTAGGGGAGGCTAAAAACACCGACCAATTTGCATCTGATTTAGGCTACGGCACTGACTTTGCAGCCATTGCGGAGGCAGCAGGCGCGCATGGCGAAAGGCTGGTAGACCCCGCACAAGTGACGGCCTCCATTGAACGTTGTTTGGCCGCTTTGGATGCAGGCCAAAGTGCACTGCTGCATGTGCGGATAACGCCACTTTGATGGCTGTTGCATAACAGCTAACGCATCAATTTTGAACAAGACTGATCAGGAGACAAGCATGACAAATTTAAATTTCTCTTCTACCAAACGTCAAACACTGACGGGTGCCTTGTTGCTCACCATGGCCAGTGTGTGTGGCCTGGCGCAAGCCCAAAATACTTGGCCTGCCAAACCCATACGAATTGTGGTGCCCTATGCACCAGGTGGTGCCAATGACATCTTGGCGCGAGTGGTGGCAGAAAAATTGTCGCCTGCTTTGGGTCAGTCGGTCGTGGTTGAAAACAAACCGGGTGCGGGGGCCATTGTGGGTACTGAATTGGTTGTGAAATCGGCCCCCGATGGTTACACCTTGTTGATGGCTGCCAGTGGCCCTATCGTGTTCAATCCCGCCCTTATGGCCAAACTCTCTTACAACCCCATCACAGATTTGGCACCCATCTCTTTGGTGGGTTCATTTCCCATGATTCTGGCGGTCAATGAAGCGTCGCCTGCCAAGAACTTTGCTGAGCTTGTGAACAACAGCAAAGCCAACCCTAGCAAATTTAACTACTCGTATCCATCTGCATCCTTCCAATTGGTCATGGAATTGGTTAAAACCAAAACGGGTTTAAAAGCCATGAATGTGCCTTATCAGGGCAGTGCACCTTCTATCAACGCTGTGCTCACGCAAGAAGTACAAATGACGTTGATTGATTCAGGTCCTATTGCATCTTTGCTGAAAGCGGGCAAATTGCGTGCATTGGCTGTCACCTCTGAGCAGCGCCTAGCCTCTTACCCTCAAGTGCCTACGCTGAAAGAGCAGGGCGTCGATGTTGCCGTTAACTTTTGGAGCGGTTTGTTAGCGCCGGCAGGTACCCCTGCGCCCATTGTGAAACGCTTGCAAGAAGAGGTCGCGCGCATCATGGCGTTGCCCGACGTTCAAGAGCGCATGGCCAAACTGGACATCAAACCCGTTGGCAGTTCATCGGCCGATTTGGCCAAAACCATTTCACAAGAAATCCAACTTTGGACGCAAGTGGCCAAAGACAACAACATCAAAGCCGAATGACAGAAAAACGAATTGCCATTGCTGGCGCAGGCATCGCTGGTTTAACAACAGCCTTGTCTTTGTTGCAACTGGGTTGGAGAGTCGATGTGTATGAGCAAGCCTCTCAATTGGGGGAGGTGGGTGCAGGGCTACAACTTTCTCCCAACGGCACAAGGATTCTTCAAAGTTTAGGTTTGGAAAGTGCACTGCTAGACGTCGTATCACAGGCCAAAGGCAAAGAAATTCGCATGTGGAATACAGGGCAGCGCTGGAAGTTGTTCGACCTTGGCGACGATTGCCTAACCCGATTTGGCGCACCTTATTGGATGGTGCACCGCGGTGACCTGCACAAGGTTTTGCTGGGTGCTTTCAATGCCCGATCAGATGCGCCGGTCAGGTTAAATTCGCGCGTGGTTTCTGCCCAAAGTACGTCGCAAGGTGCAAGTTTTTGCTTGCAAGACGGCAGCACGCACAGTGCTTATGGCTTGATAGCCGCAGACGGTGTTCACTCGGTACTGCGCGAGAAATTGCTGGGAGAAGACAAGGCGCAATTTACGGGTTTGTTGGCCTGGCGCGGCTTGGTGCCAGTGCAATCTATTTCTGCCCATTTACAGGCGCCAGTAGGCACCAATTGGGTAGGCCCTGGTGCACACGTCATTACTTACCCCGTTCGCGGTGGCCAACTGATGAACGTGGTGGGCATCATTGAAAAAGAAGGTTGGCGTGGTGAGTCTTGGACTGAGCAAGGCACTCACGCAGAACTGCTGCAAGATTTTGGCCATTGGCATGAAGATGTCTGTGAACTGATGCGCAAAATTGACCAGCCCTTCAAATGGGCGCTGTTGGGCAGGGCGCCCCAAAGAGGGTGGGCCCAAGGCGCAATTTGTTTGGCAGGCGATTCGGCGCATCCCACGTTGCCTTTCTTGGCCCAAGGTGCCAACATGGCCATCGAGGATGCAGCTGTCCTGGCGCGATGCATTGCGGCCTGCGATTCTGCCGAAAAAGCTTTTGTGCAATTTGAAACCTTGCGCTGGCAGCGCACAGCCGACATCGTGAACCGATCCAGTGACAACGCCAAGCGCTTTCACAACCCGCAACTGTCTGACGCCAGCAAGGCAGTAGGCTATGTCAGTGCTGAGTGGGAGCCTGAAAAAGTTCGCAGACGTTACGACTGGCTGTTTGAATACGATGCACTGAAAGTGGCGGTATGAACGTCGAGGTCAAATTGGATGCGCCTGTTCTGATTGTGGGAGGCGGTCCTGTCGGCATGACCATGGCGCTTTGTTTGGCCAAACGAGGCATTGCCAGTTATTTGGTGGAAATTCGCGATGCAGACACGCTGCCCGATGTGAAGTGCAACCACATCGCAGCTCGCAGCATGGAGTTGTTCCGGTCCTTGGGCATCTCGCAAGACTTGCGTGCTGCAGGTTTGCCTGATGATTACCCGCACAGTGTGTCCTATAGAACCAGCACTTTGGGTGAAGAGATAGCCAGAATACACATTCCTGGCAGGAAAACACGCCTGACAGATCACTCAGGGCCCGATGGCAATTGGCCAACCCCTGAACCACCCCACAGAATCAACCAACGCTACATCGAGCCCATATTGAGGCGGCATGTCGAGCAAGAAAGTTTGATCACCTGCTTGTACAAACATCAAGTGTTGAGCTTCATGCAAGACTTACAACAGGTGACCGCACAAGTTCAAAATCTGGAAATGCCAGATGCCCCGCCATTCACCCTCCATGCTGCTTACTTGGTGGGCTGCGATGGGGGCCGTTCTATGGTCCGAAAAGGCATGGGTGCCAAGTTGGTGGGCGATGAAGTGGTGCAGCGCGTTCAAAGCACGTGCATCAGGGCGCCAAGCCTCATGGCACGCATGAAAGCACCACCAGCATGGGCCATGTTTACAGTGAATCCTCGGCGCAGTGGCAACATTTACGCCATTGATGGCAAAGAGGTTTGGCTGATTCACAACTACCTGCGCGACAACGAAGCAGATTTTGAAGCTGTCGATCGAGATTGGGCCATTCGAACCATTCTGGGTGTCGATGACAATTTTGAATATGAGGTGATGAGCAAAGAAGACTGGTTTGGCCGTCGTTTGGTCAGCGACAAATTGCAAGATGGGCGCGTTTTTGTGGCAGGCGATGCCGCGCACTTGTGGGTACCCTATGCAGGCTATGGCATGAACGCTGGTTTGGCCGATGCAGCCAATTTGGCTTGGCACTTGACCGCGCAGTTAGAGGGCTGGGCTGACCCGCAAGCATTGTTGGCTTATGAAAAAGAGCGACATCCCATCACAGAACAAGTTTCAAGATTTGCCATGAACCATGCCCACGCCATGAGTCAAAGGCGTCGTCAAATTCCAGACAATTTGGAAGAGGACAGCTCAGAAGGGCAAGTTGCACGTCAAACCTTTGGTCAAGACTTGTACGATTTGAACGTGCAGCAATATTGCTGTGCAGGACTCAACTTTGGTTATTACTACGACCAATCGCCTGTCATGGTGTATGACGATGAACGTGCGCCCGATTACAGCATGGGCAGTTTTGTGCCTTCAACAGTACCGGGTTGCCGAGCGCCTCACTTTTGGTTGGCCGATGGGCAATCTGTGTATGACGCACTGGGTCCGGCCTACACTTTGTTTTGTTTCAAACAAGCTGTCAGTTCAGATGTGTTGGCACTGCAAAGTCAAGCACATGCTTTGAAAATGCCTTTGACGGTGTTGGATGTGTCAGACGTCTCTGACTTACCGCGAGAGTACATGCACGCCTTGGTCTTGGTGAGATCGGATGCGCATACGGTTTGGCGTGGCAACAGCCTGACGCCTCAAACTGCACTCGAGGTGGTGGCCAAATTATGTGGGCGTGTCCTTACTTGACCAAAGCAACGGCGCCATTTTGGATCAGTTGTTGGGCCACAGTCACGCCCAATTGACTGGCCTGCGCAAGTGCATCGGGGCTGCTCAAGTCAATGTTGCAATGGTCTTTGGCTTGTATCAATGTGGCATGGCTGTTGTCTGGGTTGCCCCAAGCAGCACTAATCGACAAAACACCTTGGCTTAACGTGGCGTGCGCAGCCAAGGGCATGGAACAACTGCCGCCCATGGTTCGGCTGACGCCGCGCTCTGCATACACACGCACTGCCGTGGGCAAATCATTCAATGGTGCAAGTGCCTTCACCAAGTCGGGCCGATTGGCGCATATTTCAATGCCAATGGCACCTTGGCCAGCGGCAGGCATCATGCGTGCCAAATCAAAACTGTGCTTGATGCGTTCTGAAAGGCCCAAGCGCTTCAAACCAGCGGTGGCCAGCACGATGCCTGCATACTGACCTTCGTCCAGTTTGCGCAAGCGGGTGTCTAGGTTGCCACGCAAGGGTTCAATTTTGAGATCGGGCCTGAGGGCATGCAACAGAACCGTTCTGCGCAGGCTGGAAGTGCCCACCACAGCGCCATGCGGCAAGCTTTCGAGGCTTTCAAAATGAGGCGAGACCCATGCGTCGCGTGGGTCTTCGCGTTCTAGGATGCAGGCCAATTCAAAACCTTCTGGTAAATCCATGGGCACATCTTTGAGCGAATGAACCGCAATGTGCGCTGATCCGTCTGCCAAGGCCACTTCCAGCTCTTTGATGAACAAACCTTTGCCACCCACTTTGCTCAAGGGCTGGTCCAAAATTTGATCGCCTAGGGTGGTCATGCCAAGCAAAGACACCTCATGCCCATGTGCCTCTAACAACTGCTTGACATGGTGGGCTTGCCACAAAGCCAATCGACTTTCGCGGGTAGCGATGGTAATTTTTGAAGTCATAAAAATCTGAGTGCTGTTTAGTTTGAAGACTTGAGTTTTTGGGCCGCATCAATGGCAAAGTAGGTCAAGATGCCATCTGCGCCTGCGCGTTTAAATGCCAGCAGGCTCTCCATCATGACGGCATCATGATCTAGCCAGCCGTTTTGTGCAGCTGCCTTTAGCATGGCGTATTCGCCTGATACTTGGTAGGCAAAGGTGGGCACTTTAAATTCATCTTTGACGCGTCTGACAATGTCGAGGTAAGGCATACCAGGCTTTACCATGACCATGTCTGCGCCTTCTGCAATGTCCAAGGCCACTTCGCGCAGCGCTTCATCGGAATTGCCTGGGTCCATCTGATAAGTTTTCTTATCGCTCTTGCCAAGGTTGGCTGCCGAGCCCACAGCATCGCGGAAAGGTCCGTAAAACGCACTGGCATATTTGGCACTATAGGCCATGATTTGGGTGTGAATGTGTCCATGCGATTCCAACGCAGTGCGGATGGCGCCAATGCGACCATCCATCATGTCGCTAGGTGCCACGATGTCTACACCTGCTTGCGCTTGTGCGAGGGCTTGCTGTGTCAGAACTTCAACAGTTGCATCATTGATGATGTAGCCTGCTTCGTCCAACAAGCCGTCTTGGCCATGGCTGGTGTAGGGGTCTAGGGCAACATCGGTCATGATGCCTAGGCTTGGAAAGTGTTTTTTCAGTGTGGCCACCACGTGGGGTACCAAGCCGTTGGGATTGGTTGCCTCTTTGCCGTCAGGTGTTTTGAGATGAGCGCTGATGACCGGAAACAGGGCCATCACAGGAATGCCCAGTTCAACACATTTTTCTGCAACGGGTAACAACAAATCAAGGCTGACGCGATCAACACCAGGCATCGAGCGCACCGATTCACGCCGATTCTCACCTTCAAGCACAAACACGGGGTAGATCAGATCGTTCACGCTCAGCGCGTGTTCACGCACCAAGCGGCGACTAAAGTCTGTGCGGCGCAAGCGGCGAGGGCGGTTCAGTGGAAAAGGTGTTGTCATGGTGTTTTAAGCCTTGAAATGGAAGGTCATTGAAAGAGCCGGGTTCACAGCCACTCACGTCGGGTAATGAAACGTTGTAGCAAATCGTGTTCAGGCGTTCCGGGTGTGGCTTGATGCTGATAGGACCAACTGACCAAGGGGGGCATCGAGAGCAATATGGATTCAGTGCGCCCTCCAGATTGAAGTCCGAAATGCGTGCCACGGTCCCAGACCAAATTGAACTCGACATAGCGCCCACGGCGGTACAACTGATGCGCACGTTCTCTTTCGCCGTAGGGTGTGTCTTTGCGTTTTTCAACGATTGGCATGTAGGCCTGCAGAAATGCGTCGCCTACACTTTGCAAAACATCAAAGCTTTTTTCACTGCCAAATTCAGAGAAGTCATCAAAGAAAATACCGCCAATACCGCGTTGTTCGTTGCGATGTTTTAAACAGAAATAATCATCACACCAGGCTTTGAACCTGGGGTACAAATGGGCACCATGCGGCGCCAATGCATCGTGGCAAGTTTGATGAAAGTGCACGGCATCTTCTTCAAAGCCATAGTAGGGTGTGAGGTCCATGCCACCGCCAAACCAAGCCACTGTTTGCCCATCAGATGCCTTGGCAGACAACATGCGGACATTCATGTGCACTGTAGGTGCATAGGGGTTGCGCGGATGAAATACCAAGGACACGCCCATGGCTTCAAAGGGCGCACCGGACAACTCGGGTCGATCGTGTGTGGCCGAGGGCGGAAGTTTGGGGCCAGTGACGTGTGAAAATCCACAGCCGGCTCTTTCAAAGACGGCGCCGTTTTCAAGTATTTGAGTGATGCCATTGCCTTGCAGCGGTTCACCGGGGGGTTTGTGCCATGCATCTGACACAAAGCGGCCACCATCCAAATTGGCAATGCGAGAAGTGATGCTGCTCTGAAGCGTTGTGAGGTAATTTCTAACGATCTGCGTGTCCATTTTTCTAACTCTTAGAGGTCATTTAGGCTTGCGTGAATGCGTTGGACCATGCGCCAACACACCCACAAAATTAGCGGTGTGCTAAAGCCCGCCAGCATTTCTGGATTGATGTTCAAACCAGCCGATTTGAAAGCTTTGCCAATGTAGAGGGTAAGGCTGACCACGTAGTAGGTGATGGCGGCAATCGACAAGCCTTCCACAGTCGTTTGCAGTCTGAGTTGCAGTGCTTGGCCGCGTGTGAGTTTTTCCAGCAATTGCTGATTCTGCGCTTCTGCAGCAATTTCAACGCGCGTTCGCAGCAAGGCGCTGGCGCGAGATACCCGTTGGGCCAAAGCACCCAGGCGATCGGAGGTGGCGTTGACCGTGGCCATGGCTGGCGCCAAACGGCGTTGCATGAATTCGCCCACCGTTTGAATGCCTGACAATGGCCGCTCACGCATTTCAGAAATGCGTTCTCGCACAATCGCGTCGTAAGCGCGTGCTGCCGAAAAGCGATAACTGTGTTCGGCAGTGGTGCTTTCTACTTGTGCTGCCAAACTGGCCAAATCGCCAAGCAATTGCTCATCACTGTCGGTGTTGGCTTCTAAGCGGGATGTAATTTCAACCAACTGCACCTCTGTCACTGCCAACTTGCTTGCAAGCATTTTGGCCACCGGCAAGCTCAGCAAGGACATCATTCGGTAAGTTTCAAGCTCAAGCAAGCGCTGCGCAATGCGTCCAGCCCTGTTTTCTGATGTTTCAGGTGCTGCCATGACCAAGATGCGTTCAAAGCCATCCTCGCCAATGCGCAAATTGGTGATCAAGTGCGAATGTGAGTGGTTGTCCGAGGTGCGGCCCATCTTGGCGCCAATCACGGTACCTTCCCCAAGCCATTGTTTGGATTTGTATATGGCATCTGGGTCGTCCATGCCCTCCTTCAGCATGCACAGGTGAATGGCGGTGATGGTTTTGCCTGGAATATTCCGCAACCAATCAATGCCTGTGGCCACGTGGGAAGTCAATTCTGGCAATTTGCTACCCCAATAAGCATGAGCGGGCATCGCCTGAACAATGGTGTAGCGGGTGAATTCAGTATGTCGCTCCCAAATGATTTTGTAGTTGTCGCATTGAAGTTGCAAAAAATTGCCCTTCATGTTGTCCAAGGACAGGTTCTCTTGGCCAGCCAAGCCTTGTAAATGCAGGCATTCGTCTGCCAGGCTGACTCCTGCATTCAGAACCGCAACGTAAACGACCAGTGCCGGTAGCTTGAAAGTGGCTGAGGGGCGGGTGTGAATTTCGTTGTGCAGCACAAAGCGTTGCGCATCGTTGATGGGCAAGCAAGGCAATGAACGGTCATTCATATCGCTCCTTGGCAGGGGTTTAAACCGCGTTATTTGGCCAGAATTCCGAAATATTTCATCTCAGTGTCAACATCTATTGACATTTCTCAATGTATCACTATATTGACATCCAATTCTGTCACGTTTTGTTGACGGTGGGCTTGAGGGGGTGTCATGAGTCTATTGATGAGAACGGAAGCTGCACTGAAGTTGCATTTCGATGCTGCGGCAGGTGTCGGTGCGCCCCAAAGGCTTCAGGCCGCCATGCAACACGCCGTGTTTTCGGGTGGCGCGCGCATTCGTCCCCAGTTGTGCATGGCCGTTGCCACCGCTTGTGGCGACGATGCCCCCGAGCTGACCAACGCCGCTGCTGTGGCCTTGGAATTTATGCACTGTGCATCTTTGGTGCACGACGACATGCCGACCTTTGACAACGCCGATTTCCGCAGAGGACAGCCCACAGTGCACAAGGCTTTCTCCGAGCCGTTGGCCTTGCTGACAGGCGACGGCCTCATTGTGATGGCCTATCAGGTGATGTTGTTGGCCGGCCGCAAACACCCACAGCGGTTGATTGAATTGATGGACAACTTATCGCGCGGTGTGGGTTTGCCAAATGGCATTGTTGCTGGACAAGCTTGGGAATGCGAAACCACCGCCGATTTGGGGCAGTATCAGCGTGCCAAAACGGGTGCCTTGTTTGTCTCTGCCACCTGTGCTGGCGCCATTGCCAGTGGCCAAAAACCAGAGCCTTGGGCACCCTTGGGGGCGTATTTGGGAGAGGCCTATCAAGTTGCCGATGACATTCGTGATGTATTGGGCGATGTGGCCAGTTTGGGCAAGCCCGCGGGCCAAGATGTCATCAACGCAAGACCCAGTTCAGCGCAGGCGCTTGGTTTAGACGGCGCCATTCAACATTTCGATGCCTTGATTGCAAAAGCAGGCGATGCCATTCCCGATTGCAATTGCAGAGACATGCTGCGGCAGTTGGTGTTGCACGAGTCAGAGCGCTTGGTACCCAAGTCAATGTGCGAAGACTATCGCAAGCAAACAGCCATGGTCAAGACCGCGAAGTTGGTATGAACCACAAGCTAGATCTGGCCGATTTGCCCACCTCTTTGCAGGCGGCCAATACGTGGCACGACCGTCTGCTGGCGTGGCTTGAACGGCTGTATGCCAGCCCACGTCTTTACAGTTTTTCACTGACCAATCCGTTGACCCGTTGGGTGACGCGGCGCCGTACTCAAAAGTTGTTTGATTTGATGGCGGGTTTTGTTCATACACAGGTGATGCTGGCTTGCATTCGACTTGATTTGTTCAAGATGCTCCATCAGGCGCCCGCTGATTTGCAACAAATTGCAGCGCGCGTCAACATGCCTGCACCCGTGTTGCAGCGGCTCTTGTTGTCAGCCGTATCGCTTGGTTTGCTGGAGTCCAGAAGCCAGTCCCGATATGGCTTAGGCCCTTTAGGTGTGCCGTTGGCCACGCATGACGGCATTGCGGCCATGATCGAACACAACGACTTGCTCTACGCAGACATGCAAGACCCTGTGGGGTTTTTGAACAATGCATGGCAAGGCGATATGGCGGCCTATTGGCCCTATGCGCACGATGCCCAAGCAGCCACCCGCGCAGCCCAAGACAAGTTCAGTCGCTACTCCGATTTGATGGCGGCATCGCAAGGCTTTGTTGTTGGAGAAATCTTGTCAACTTATTTCTTTGATGAACACCGATGTGTCTTGGATGTCGGTGCTGGCAAGGGTAGATTTGCCTGCGAAATGGCGGCACATGCGCCGCACCTGAAGCTCAAGTTGTTTGACTTGCCGCCCGTGCTTGAGTTGGCTAAAAACAATGTGCAACAACGTGGTTTGAGCGAACGGATGAGCTTTTATCCAGGCAGTTTCTTGCACGACGAATTGCCTCAAGGCGCCGATTTGGTCACCTTGGTTCGTGTTGCGCACGATCACCCAGATGACGTCGTTAAGCAATTGTTGCAAAAAATTCATGCGGCGCTTCCCTTGGGTGGGGTCTTGTTGTTGGCAGAGCCTATGGCGCAAACCATGTCTGCGACGAGTTCAGGTTCTGCGCAGGCAGACGCTTATTTCCACTTTTATTTATTGGCCATGGGGGCGGGTCGCTTGCGTACCCCTGAAGAGTTGATGCGACTGATGGCCGAGGCTGGTTTTGGGCAAATTGAGCACTTGCCCAATGCCATGCCGATCCACGCACAGTTGATTGTGGCTAGAAAATCTAAGTGTTTACCCTAATTATTCGAATTTAATGTAAATCTAATTTGACACTTATTGATGTAAAGCAAAGAATACAACCATGAGATCTACCGCAGTCGTCTTTAACAATCCCAAACAACTGTCTTTGCACGCTTTGGAACTGCCTGCATTGCAAGACGGGCAAGTCGAGGTGGCAGTGCAATACAGCGGTATCAGCACAGGCACAGAGCGCATGTTATGGGATGGCAGCATGCCACCTTTCCCAGGTATGGGCTATCCCTTGGTGCCCGGCTATGAAACTGTGGGTCAAGTGGTGAAAGCGCCTGCTGGCGCAAAGCTCAAAGAAGGCCAAACGGTGTTTGTGCCGGGCGCCAATTGCTTTACGGGTGTCCGCAGTTTATTTGGTGGCGCAGCTTCACGGTTGGTGGTGTCTGATCAAAAGGTCTTGCCTATTTCCAATGAATTGGGCACGGATGCCGTGTTGTTCGCATTGGCAGCAACCGCCTACCACGCTGTGTCGGGGGGGGGCAATCAAGAACCCTACAACCCGCCCGATTTGATCATTGGTCATGGTGTCATGGGTCGTTTGCTGGCGCGACTCACAGTGGCTGCCGGTTTTCCAGCGCCCACAGTTTGGGAAACCAATACTGAACGCGCTAAGGGTGGTGAAGGCTACAACGTGATTCATCCCGACGATGACAGTCACAAGGGCTATCAAGCCATTTACGACGTCAGTGGTGACGCCTCCTTGCTCGACTCCGCCCTGGTGGCGAAGTGGTTCTGGCTGGTTTTTACAAAGACGATTTGAAGTTTGCCTACGCGCCCGCTTTCATGCGTGAAGCACGCATTCGCGTGGCGGCCGAATGGAAACGACCCGATTTATTGGCCGTCAATGAATTGGTGAACAACGGACAACTTTCACTCAAAGGTTTGGTCACCCACGTCCAAACCTCCCACTCTGCCACCGTTGCGTATGAGACCGCGTTCGGTGATGTTTCTTGTCTCAAGATGGTCCTTGATTGGAGCGCACACGCATGAACACACAAACCGCAACAGAACACAAAGTTCAATTTGTTGATCGTCTTCGCGAGGAGGCCTCGGTGCCCCCCGAACCCGTCAGTACCAATGAGGTCACCAAAGAAACGCAGATCATTGCCATCTATGGCAAGGGCGGCATTGGCAAGAGCTTCACATTGGCCAACCTCAGTTACATGATGGCGCAGCAAGGCAAAAAAGTTTTGCTCATTGGTTGTGATCCTAAGAGCGATACCACCAGCCTGTTGTTTGGTGGCAAGGCTTGCCCTACCATCATTGAAACTTCCTCGCGTTTGAAGCTGGCCGGTCAAGCCGTCAGCATCAGCGACGTGTGCTTCAAGCGCGATGGTGTGTTTGCCATGGAATTGGGCGGCCCTGAAGTGGGTCGTGGCTGTGGTGGTCGTGGCATCATCCACGGTTTTGAAACGCTCGAAAAACTAGGCTTCCACGATTGGGGCTTTGACTACGTGTTGCTCGACTTTTTGGGCGACGTGGTGTGCGGCGGCTTTGGTTTGCCCATTGCCCGCGACATGTGCCAAAAAGTGATTGTGGTCGGCAGCAACGACTTGCAGTCCTTGTATGTGGCCAACAACGTTTGCTCGGCAGTAGAGTACTTCCGCAAGTTGGGTGGCAATGTGGGTGTGGCTGGCATGGTCATCAACAAAGACGACGGCACTGGCGAAGCGCAAGCCTTTGCTGCCAACGCTGGCATTCCAGTGCTGGCCGCTATTCCTGCCAACGAAGACATTCGCCGCAAGAGTGCCAGCTACGAAATCATTGGCAAGCCCGACAGTGAGTGGGGCTCCTTGTTTGCCGACTTGGCCAAGAACGTCGCTGAAGCGCCACCGATGCGTCCCAAGCCACAAACGCAAGATGAGTTGTTAGGTTTGTTCAGCGCAGACACCGTGGGCCGCAACGTGGTGTTGGAACCTGCCACCTTGTTTGACATGGTGGGCAAAAACGAAGTCATCAAGCCCAGCCTCGAAGTTATTTACGACCAGGCCTAAGCACCATGGCACGCACCATCCCCATTCAAGCTGTGCCTGCGCAAGCAGCGCAGGCGCCTGCAGACGGCTTAGGCTGTCATGCGGGTGCAGACCAAATGCTGGAAGCTGCACGCAGCGCTGGCAAGTCAGAGGTGCTGGACCAATACGCCAAAGACTATCCCCGTAAAGCAGATGCGGGCCCGCACGATCAACCGCAAAGCATGTGCCCAGCGTTTGGCTCATTGCGGGTTGGTTTGCGCATGAAGCGCACCGCCACCATTTTGTCGGGCTCGGCATGTTGTGTGTACGGACTCACCTTCACATCGCACTTCTATGGTGCTAGGCGCAGTGTGGGCTATGTGCCTTTCAACTCTGAAACGCTGGTCACTGGTAAGTTGTTTGAAGACATTCGCGAAGCAGTGCATGCCGAAGCCGATCCCAACAAAGTGGACACCGTGGTGATCATCAACTTGTGCGTGCCTACCGCGAGTGGCGTGCCGCTTCAGTTGCTGCCCAAAGAGATCAACGGCGTTCGCATCATTGGCATCGATGTACCGGGCTTTGGTGTGCCCACGCACGCAGAAGCCAAAGACGTGTTGGCAGGCGCCATGCTGAAGTATGCACGTGAAGAGGTCATGAATGGTCCTGTGGCATCG
>JBEDKQ010000014.1:0-27820 GCA_041172085.1 Pseudomonadota bacterium
GAATTTTGACCTGGCCGAATTGGCGCGCTACATCGACTGGGGCCCCTTCTTCCAAACCTGGGATTTGGCCGGCCCCTACCCCGCCATTTTGAAAGACGAGGTGGTCGGTGTGGAAGCACAAAAGGTGTTCAACGATGCGCAGAAGATGCTGCAAAAAATCATTGAAGGCCGTTGGATCACGGCGCATGGCGTGATGGGCTTGTACCCCGCCAACAGCGTGAACCACGACGACATTGCGTTGTATGCCGATGAGTCGCGCCAAACGCCTGTTCTCACTTGGCACGGTCTGCGTCAACAAACAGAAAAGCAAACCGGCAAACCCAGCCGTTGCTTGGCAGATTTTGTGGCACCTTTGCTTGATGCAAAAGGTCAACCTACCAATCTACAAGATTACGTTGGCGTCTTCGCCGTCACGGCAGGCATCGGTGTTGAAAAACGCGAGCAAGCTTTTGAAGCGGCTCACGATGACTACAGCGCCATCATGCTCAAGGCCTTGGCCGACAGATTTGCAGAAGCCTTTGCAGAGTGCATGCACGAGCGCGTACGCAAAGATTTGTGGGGCTACGCCGCGACAGAGCAGGCATCACTCGACGATTTGATAGCTGAAAAATATCAGGGCATCCGGCCTGCACCAGGCTACCCCGCATGCCCAGATCATTCCGTCAAAAAACAAATGTTTGAACTCTTGCAATGCGAAGAGATTGGCATGGGCCTGACAGAAAGTTTGGCCATGACACCCGCAGCCAGCGTGTCAGGCTTTTACCTCAGCCACCCCGACAGTCAATATTTCAACGTGGGCAAAGTGAGTGAAGACCAAGTGCAAGATTTGGCCAAGCGCCAGAATTTGAAAGTGACAGACATTCAGCGCTTGTTGGCGCCTAACTTGTAAGCGCTCTTTTGCGCCCACCACAAACACGCCACACCCAACACGCCGGCCAGCAATAACCAGCGCAGGCCGTGCGTGTAGCCCACCTCGGGGGTCCACAACAATCCCAATGCCCATGGCGCCACAGCACGCCCCAAGGCCAATGGCACGCCCAATACACCGTTGAGTTGCCCCACATGATCACGGCTCACGTACTGAGCCATGGCCGTGCCTTTGACGATGGTGTTCAAGCCGTTGCCCAAACCATAGAAGGTGACAAACAGCAAAGCCGCCCAAGGTGCTAACCCACCGACCACCAAGAACACCAAGCCCAAAGGCACCAGGCATGGAATCCATTTGTTGGCAGCGTGAACGTCTAAATGTTTTTCAAACAAAAACAACAAGAAGCGCCCCAGGACCTGAATGGCACCAATGGAGGCTGGAATGGCAATGACCCATGCAGGTGACAAATGCGCTTCTTCCAGCAAACTCACCATGTGTGCAGGCAGTGCAGAACTGACGATGGCCGTCATCAGCATGAAGCCGGCCAGCAACCAAAAGGGCGCGCGTTTCAAATGCACTTTGATGGAAACAGGTTTGGCTTGTGCGTCTGTGCTGGCAGCTACAGATCGTTGTACTTTCTTTTTGGCCGCACCTTTCAGCAAGAATGCATGCAAGGGCAAACAAATGAGCCACTGCATCAGCGCCAAAACCCACAAGGCTTGCCGCCAACCCAAACTTTGAATCAGCCAAGAAGACAGCGGAATGAAAACGGTACTGGCCAAACCGCCTAAGAAGGTCATGATGATGATGGCCCGCCGAAAGTCATTTGGAAAACGCCGCGTGACCACAGCAAAAACAGGCGCGTACAAAGTGGCGGACATGCCCAGTCCCAAGCCTAGCCAAACTGCATAAAAGCCTGCAAGAGAATCAATGAAGCTGTGCGCCAACAAACACAGACCCACCCAAGCTGAACCCCAAGTCATGACGCGACGCTCATAGCCGCGATCGATCCAACGTCCAATGGGGTAGGCCATGAGCCCATCTGCAAGCAAGGCCAGGCTGAAGCCCAAGGAAGCATCTGCTCGGCTTAAGCCCAGTTCGCGTTCAACCGGCCCCATGATGAGTGAGAAGGTGTAGAACACACTGCCCCAAGTGATCAACTGGGCCCAAGACAGCCAAACTGCAAAGGGCGCGAGGTCGGGAGCATGGTGAGTAATACGGGAGAGATCCCAGTACGGCCTGATTCTGCGCATGGCCTCATTATCGGTGTCCTGCAAAGGGTCGGCGATATTGAACGGCCTCTGCGATGTGCGCCGGTTCAATGTTGAGACACTCGGCAAGGTCGGCAATGGTTCTGGCGATTTTTAAAACGCGGTGTGTGCTGCGGCCACTCCACGCAAAATGGTTGGCAACTTGGGTGATGTAAGCCGAGCCATCGGCCCCCAAATGGCAGTGCTGGTCTAGTGCGGCCCCGCTGAGCGCCTGATTGGTGCTTCCCTGCCGCGCTAAAGACGTGCGCCTTGCTCGGAGACAACGCGCCTTGATGGCGCTTGTGGTTTCACCGGCCGGTGCATTGATCAAATGCGCAGCATTTTGACTGGGCACTTCAATGTGCAGGTCTATTCGGTCTAACAAGGGTCCGCTGATTTTGCTGTTGTACCGATGAACTTGATCGGGTGTGCAACGGCACGCTGTGCTTTGTTGGCCTGGTATTCTGACCTGACCAGCGTGGCCACAGGGGCAGGGGTTCATGGCCGCAATGAGTTGAAAGC
The DNA here is from genome assembly GCA_041172085.1 of Pseudomonadota bacterium. GTDB lineage: Bacteria > Pseudomonadota > Gammaproteobacteria > Burkholderiales > Burkholderiaceae_C > Limnohabitans_A. Next base: position 2,641 of record JBEDKQ010000014.1, read on the forward strand.
GCGCCGGAAACTCAGCACTGTGGGCTGCCCGTGAAATGGTGACGCTGCCCGACTCTAAGGGTTCACGCAAAGCTTCTAACGCCGATCTTGGAAACTCGGGCAATTCGTCCAAAAACAAAACGCCATGATGTGCCAGTGAAATTTCTCCAGGCCGAGGTGGCGATCCGCCACCCACCAAGGCTACTGCACTGGCCGAGTGGTGCGGATGCCGGGTGGGCCGATGCAGCCATTGCGTTAATTGAAACCGTCCCGCCAAACTGGCCACGGCTGCTGTCTCTAGCGCCTCTTCAACACGCAGATGGGGCAACAAACTGGCGAAACGATGCGCCAACATTGACTTGCCTGCACCCGGTGGTCCTACCATTAGCAGGCTGTGCCCACCCGTTGCTGCAATTTCAAGTGCCCGCTTGGCACCTGCTTGGCCTTTGACATCGGCCATGTCAAGGCTTGTGCATGCCTCTGACAAAGATTCACCTGTGGGTGCATTCATGCGCTCCCATGTGGGCGTCTGGGCGTCAGGAAGTGCTTGTCCCTCAAGTGGAAACTGATTGGCCACTTCGCGCAAATGCCTCGCTCGGTAAACAGTTGCGCCTGGCACCAGGGCGGCCTCTTCGGCACTGCCTGGCGGTAACACCAAATGGGGGGCGTTGTGGCGTTCATACAAGGCCATTCCCATGACCAAGGCGCCACGAACAGGGCGAAGCGCGCCCGACAAGGACAGCTCGCCGGCGAACTCGTACTGTTGCAGGCGGCTGCCATCGATTTGGCCACTGGCCGCCAAAATGCCCAGTGCAATTGGCAAATCAAAACGCCCAGAGTCCTTGGGCAAGTCTGCTGGCGCCAGGTTCACGGTAATGCGTTGGTTGTTTGGAAACTCAAAACCTGAGTTTTGGAGCGCCGATCGAACGCGCTCACGCGCCTCCTTCACCTCCACATCGGCCAGGCCGACCAACGTAAAGCTGGGCAAACCGTTTGCCAAATGCACCTCAACGGTGACTGCGGGGGACTGAAGGCCTAGCAAAGCCCTGCTTTGCACCAAAGATAAACGCATTTGTGTTCCTTGCACCAATTAAGTGCACCAAATGAGTGAATTTATCGAATCAGACCAAGTCAGGTGCAAGCGTCATTTGAGCACCAAGCGCGGCACCAGGGCTGTTACAGAGGGATGACATTGCCTTGCATTGGTGCGGTGCAGCATTGGCACGCTAAATGCTTTAAGCACAACTCAAACAATTAATCTCTTGGAGCTATCTATGAAAAAAATCGCAACCCCTTTGATGTTGGCCATGTCTTTGGCCGCTGCTGGTAGTGCTTTCGCACAAGCCGCACCTGCAGAACCCGAATCCACTTTGTCATTCAATGTAGGTGGCGTGAACGAATACCGTTACCGCGGCATTTCACAAAGCCGTCTGGACCCCGCATTGCAAGGCGGTGCTGATTACGCAGACAAGAGCGGCGCTTATGTCGGCGTTTGGGCTTCTAGCATCAAGTGGATCAAAGACTCTGGTGGCAAGTCCAATGCTGAAGTTGATTACTACGGCGGCTACAAATTCTCCGTAGGCGAAGTTGCCTATGACGTTGGTTTCTTGCACTACGAATATTCCGGCAATGGCCTGGCTGTCAGTGCCAACACCAACGAGTTGTATGGTGCTGTCACCATGGGCCCTACCACTTTGAAGTATTCACAAAGCACAGGCAATTTGTTTGGCTTCGCCAACAGCAAGGGCAGTTCTTATGTAGACCTCACGGCCAACTTTGATTTGGGTGATGGCTACACCTTCACACCTCACCTGGGCTACCAGAGCGTTAAAGGTGCAGGCAACAGCATTTACTCCTACACAGACGCCGCACTCACTTTGGGCAAAGATTTGGGCAATGGCTTGTCGGCATCAGCAGCCATCATCGGCACCAACGCTAAAACTGGCTCATACGTCAGCCCCTCTGGCAAGCAATTGGGCAAATCTGGCCTGGTTATTGGCCTCAAGTACACCTTCTAATTTTTTTTGAACCACAAGGAGTCAACATGAAACTGGTGACCGCCATCATTAAACCGTTCAAGCTGGACGAGGTGCGTGAAGCCCTTTCTGGCATTGGTGTGCAAGGCATTACGGTGACTGAAGTCAAAGGCTTTGGTCGTCAAAAAGGACACACTGAGTTGTATCGCGGCGCTGAGTACGTGGTTGACTTCTTGCCAAAGGTAAAGATCGAAGCTGCTGTCTCGTCCGACCAAGTCGAACGCGTGATCGAAGCCATCGAATCGGGTGCACGCACCGGCAAGATTGGCGACGGCAAGGTGTTTGTGTACGACTTAGAACAAGTCATTCGCATTCGCACTGGTGAAACTGGGGCTGATGCCCTTTGATGGCCCTGAAAGAGAGAACAAAATGAAAAAACTATTTGCCTCCCTCGCCTTGGGACTGTCTTTGTGTTTGGGTGGTGCTGCATTTGCACAAACAGCGCCAGCAGCCGAAGCCAAAGTAGAAGCCAAAGCTGAAGTGAAAGCCGATGCGGCAGCCCCCGCAACAGCCCCTGCCGCTGCACCAGCTGCACCAGCAGCTGCTGAAGCGGCGCCAGCGCTTGTCCCTAACAAAGGCGATACCGCTTGGATGATGGTCTCCACCATCCTTGTGATCATGATGGTGGTGCCAGGCTTGGCACTGTTCTATGGCGGCTTGGTCCGTAGCAAGAACATGCTGTCAGTGCTGATGCAAGTCATGGTTACTTTCTCGTTGATTACTGTGTTGTGGTTCATCTACGGCTACAGCTTGGCGTTCACTGAAGGTAATGCCTACATTGGTGGCCTCGATCGCTTGTTCATGAACGGCATCTGGGACAACGCAGCGGGCACCTTTGCCAATGCCGCAACGTTCAGCAAAGGCGTGGTCATTCCTGAAATCACATTTGCAGGTTTCCAAGCCACATTCGCAGGTATCACTTGCGCCCTGATTGTGGGTGCCTTTGCAGAGCGCATCAAGTTCTCAGCAGTCTTGCTGTTCATGACACTGTGGTTCACTTTCAGCTACTTGCCCATTGCACACATGGTTTGGTTCTGGATGGGTCCTGACGCTTACGCCACGAAAGAAGTCGTTGATGAGATGACCGGCAAAGCTGGTTTGATCTGGCAGTGGGGCGCGCTCGACTTCGCTGGCGGCACCGTTGTTCACATCAATGCTGCGGTGGCTGGTTTGGTCGGTGCTTTCATGATTGGCAAGCGCGTGGGTTATGGCCGCGAAGCCATGGCACCTCATTCCTTGACATTGACCATGGTCGGTGCCTCTTTGTTGTGGGTGGGCTGGTTTGGTTTCAACGCTGGCTCTGCACTCGAGGCCAATGGTTTTGCAGCGCTCGCTTTCGTCAACACCTTGTTGGCAACCGCTGCCGCTGTGTTGGCCTGGTGTGTGGGTGAAGCGCTGATGCGTGGCAAAGCGTCTATGCTGGGTGCGGCCTCTGGTGCTGTGGCTGGTTTGGTGGCCATCACACCAGCAGCGGGCAACGTCGGTATTGGCGGCGCCTTGGTAATTGGTATCGTGGCAGGCTTTGCATGTTTGTGGGGCGTCAATGGCCTCAAGAAAATGCTGGGCGCGGACGACTCCTTGGACGTCTTCGGTGTGCACGGCGTGGGCGGTATCGTGGGTGCCTTGCTGACCGGTGTGTTCAACTCACCTGCTCTGGGTGGTCCTGGCTTCGTTGCCGACTGGGTCACTGCAACCATGATCACGTCCGCCGACTATTCCATTGCTGCCCAAGTTTGGACCCAAGCCAAAGCAGTCCTGCTCACCATCGTGTGGTCTGGCGTGGTGTCTTTGGTGGCATTCAAACTGGTTGATTTGACTGTGGGTCTGCGTGTCTCTGAAGAAGAAGAGCGCGAAGGCTTGGACATCAGCTCACACGGCGAAACTGCTTATCACAGCTAATCTTTCAAGATTTTCATAAGACTTTCCGAGAAGTTAGTCTCCAACTCACAAGCCCGCTTCGGCGGGCTTTTTTTTCGCCTTCAAAAAGTTACACAAGGTTACAGCGCCAATTTAATTGACAATGCCCAGAACCTCCCAACCCGTGTTTTTTCAATGACTGCAGCGATTCCTTTTGTAAGCCCTGAATGGCAACGCATGACGACTCAAGCCGATGGCTTGGGAGAGTCGCCTTTTTGGCACCCGCATGAGCAACGCTTGTATTGGGTTGATATTCCGGGCCGTCGCTTGCGCCGCATGTCAGTCTCTGCCAACTTGTCCCAAGCGCAGGTGGTTGAAGACTGGCCATTGCAAGAAGAGCCCGGTTGTTTTGCGCCAGCTAAAACAGGCGGATGGGTCATGGCATTGCGCAGTGGTGTGTACCGCGCCAACAACTGGGGTGGCCCTTTAAGCTTGTTGGCCGCCGCGCCTTATGACACCCACAAGCTGCGTTTCAATGATGGCAAGTGTGACCCTGCAGGGAATTTTTGGGCTGGCACCATGTACGAGCCGCGAGATCAAGCGACCGGCGTTCTTTATGCCTTGCAAGCGGATCGGCGCTTGGTGGCCAAGGCAGACCAAGCGACCGTGGCCAACGGTCTGGCCTGGTCACCCGACGCGAAAACCTTGTATTGGTCAGACACGGGTGCCCATTGCATTCGCGCTTGGGACTTTGACCTTGCCACGCAACAAATGACCCACGAGCGCGTTTTCGCAAAGTTCCCAAGCAAACCCAAGGATTGGACGTATGGCTCTGATGTGGCATTTGGCTATGCAGGTCGCCCCGATGGCGCCGCCGTAGACGCCGAGGGCTTTTATTACGCCGCCATGTACGAAGGCCGTCGTTTGGTCAAATTTGCACCCAATGGCCAGTGCGTGGCGTTCATCGAAACGCCTGTTCAGTGTCCCACCATGCCGTGTTTTGGGGGGGAAGACTTGCGCACCCTTTTCATCACCACCTCCGCACACGGCAGGAGTGCCGCAGAGCTACAAGCCTTGCCCGATTCCGGTTGCGTTTTTGCCATGCGCGTTGAGACACCTGGTTTACTTGTGAGTTTTTTCAACAACTGAATTGACCCATTTCACAGTGGCAGATCTTTCAGAATGGCCAGAATCAGGGTGTGTCCGTTTAACATGTGGGAATGAACGTTAGCCCTTCAGCCAATTCGGTACCCAATTCGGTACCCAATGCCTACCCCGATCTTCCCGCGCTCGTGGAAACTGTGCGCGCTGCAGCCGCACAGTCGCCAGAACATCGCCCAAGCTTTCGCATTCATGGCGCTGGTAGCCATGATTTTTATGGCGAAGCCTTAGAGGGCACTTTGTTGGAGACCCGGGGCCTCTCGGGCATTGTTCAATACGAGCCGAGCGAGTTGGTCGTAACGGTTGCGGCAGGCACGCCCTTGATTGAATTAGAGAAAACGCTTGCTGCGCAAGGACAGTGTTTGGCTTTCGAGCCCCCAGCCTTTGATGCCAATCGAACCAACAGCTGCGCCACTGTGGGCGGCATGGTGGCATCGGGCTTGAGTGGTCCCGCTAGGGCCAGTGTAGGCGCTGTGCGCGACTACGTGTTGGGCTTGAAATTCATCAACGGCCGCGGCGAACACCTGACCTTTGGGGGCCAGGTGATGAAGAACGTGGCGGGCTATGACGTCAGCCGATTGTTGGCAGGCAGCTGGGGCACCTTGGGTTTGATCACCGAAGTTTCCTTGAAAGTATTGCCTGTGGCGCCAGCAGAGGCCTATTTGATGTGCCAGTTGCCACAAGACCAAGCCTTGGCCTTGTTGCACCGTTGGGGGGGCCAGCCCTTGCCTTTGAATGCCAGTTGTTGGGTCAAGGACGAAAGTGCAGCAGGCCATCCCAACATGTTGTTCATCCGTTTACGCGGCGCACATGCGGCAGTAGAGGCGGCCAAAATTCGCATGTCCCAAGATGTGGCGGCTTTGAACAGTGAGTTGACTGCGCAAGCTGCACAAAGTGCGGCCCAAGATTGGCAAGACTGCAAAGACCAGCGCTTGCCATTTTTCACTGAAAGTGCGTTGTCGCCTGACCTGGCACTGTGGCGCTTGTCAGTGCCTCAAACGGCACCTGTTTTGAACTTGCCAGCCAGTGCCAGCGCAGCATTGGTCGAGTGGCATGGCGCGCAGCGCTGGGTTTGGGCACCTCTTAGCGCAGCAGACGCATTGCGCCGCGAAGCCCTGGCAGTGGGTGGGCAGGCCACCTTGTTCAGAAGGCCCCACCTTGCCAGTGCCGCAACCCCCGTGGAAGTGCCGGTTTTCACACCACTCGACCCTGTACAGCAACGCATACAACAAGCGTTGAAACATGAATTTGACCCTGCGGGCTTGTTTGGCCCACGCAGATTGAACGCGCATTTCTGAGGCTCGCCATGCAAACCCAACTCGCACCTGAGTTTCAAAACACCCTGATTGGACAAGAAGCCGAGGCTATTTTGCGCCAGTGTGTGCATTGTGGTTTTTGCACGGCCACTTGCCCTACATACCAGTTGATGGGCGATGAATTGGACGGTCCTCGAGGTCGCATTTACCTGATGAAGCAAGTCTTCGAAGGTGCCGAGCCCACACGCAAAACGCAACTGCATTTGGACCGCTGCCTTACGTGCCGCAATTGCGAGAGTACCTGCCCCAGTGGTGTGCAATATGGTCACTTGGTGGACTTGGGGCGCAAAGTAGTGGACGCCAAAGTAGAGCGTCCCCTCAAAGATCGCGCACTGCGCTGGCTCTTGAAGGAAGGGCTCACATCGGCTTTGTTTGCACCCGCCATGAAACTAGGTCAAAGTGTCAGAGCCTTTTTGCCTGATGCCCTGAAAGCCAAGGTGCCCGTACCCCAAGCAGCGGGTGCATGGCCCACGCAAACGCATGCACGAAAAGTGTTGATGTTGGCCGGCTGCGTTCAGCCCGCCATGATGCCCAACATCAACACGGCCACAGCCCGAGTGCTCAATGCCTGTGGCATTGAAGTGGTGGTGCCGCCAGCAGCAGGTTGTTGCGGTGGTGTGAAGTTTCACCTAAACGACCAGGTCGGCGGTCTTGACCACATGCGCCGCAACATCGATGCATGGTGGCCCTGGGTTGAGCAAGGTGTCGAGGCCGTGGTGATGAACGCCTCAGGCTGTGGCGTAACGGTGAAAGAGTATGGCCATTTGTTGCAGCACGATGCGCAATATGCCGAAAAAGCCAAACGTATTTCAGCACTCACGCGCGACTTGAGCGAGCTCTTGCCTTTGTGCTTGCCCGAGCTTCAAAAACTTTTGAAACCCGAGGTAGTGGCCCAGACGGGCCTGATGGCCTATCACCCCCCGTGCACCTTGCAGCATGGCCAGCAATTGAAGGGTGGGGTTGAAACGCATTTGGGTCAGTTGGGATTCCAGTTGCGTGTCACCGACATTGAGTCCAACTTGTGCTGCGGTTCGGCAGGCACTTACTCGGTGCTACAAGCCGATACCGCCTATGCCTTGCGTGATCGCAAACTGGGTCACTTAGGCAAGCTGCAGCCCAAGGTCATCTTGAGTGCCAACATTGGCTGTATCACGCATTTGCAAAGTGGTGCCGATGTGCCTGTGAGGCACTGGGTTGAATTGGTCGACGAAGCGTTGTCAAAAAGCCAATAAATACCAAGCTTGGCCGTTAGCGTAATGGCTGGCGCATTTGTACATTTGCACACTGGCACACTGGCACACTGGCACACTGGGGCATTACCCCAAATTTAAGTGGCCAGTGCCGCTTCAATGTCGCTGCTGATTTTCTCTGGCTTGTCCATGGGTGCATAGCGTTTAATGACGCGCCCATCGCGGCCAACCAAAAACTTTGTGAAGTTCCATTTGATGGCTTTGCTGCCCATGAGGCCAGGGGCTTCTGCACACAGCCATTGGTACAGAGGATGTGCATCAGGGCCGTTGACCTTGATTTTTTCCATCATGGGAAAACTCACGCCGTAATTCAATTGACAAAAGCTGGCGATGGCTTCGTTGCTGCCGGGGTCTTGACTCCCAAATTGATTGCAAGGAAAACCCAAAACCGCCAAGCCACGGTCTTTGTAGGTTTGATGGATTTTTTCGAGTCCGCCAAACTGAGGGGTAAAGCCACATGCACTGGCGGTGTTCACAATCAGCATCACTTGCCCGCGGAGCTGGCTCAAAGCCAAAGGCTGGCCACTCATTTGTACCGCTTCAAAATCGTAGATGGAGGCCATGGAAATCCTATGCGTTTTGCCTGAAATTAAATTGAAGGTTTAGCCATGTTGGTGGTCGTTCTTGGCCACTTCGATCAAGCGATTCAGCTCTTCACTGTGATCTCGCATGTTGCGTTCGTGCCAGCGTTTAATAACCCACATGATGCTGGCCACTACAAAACCAAACGCCGTGATGGCACCGAAGGCCGACATGCCCATGCCCGTTGAAAAACTGTAAAGGCCACCCAGCATCAAGATGCAGGCTTGCTCATTGAAATTTTGAACGGCAATAGAGCGGCCGGCGCCCATCAGGTTGTGGCCACGGTGTTGCAGCAAGGCATTCATAGGGACTACCAAGAAACCGCCTAGCGCGCCTAACATAATCAGGAAGGGCGCAGCAACCCATACGTTGTCAATGAAGTTCATGCCCATGACCAAGATGCCCATGGCAATGCCCAAGGGCATGACCAAGGTGGCTTGATGCAGTTTCATGCGGACAGAGGCCACCACGGCACCGACTGCTGTGCCAATGGCCACGACGCCAACCAGACTTGAGGCTTGGGTGGTGGAGTAACCCAAAGCAGCAGCACTCCAGGCCAACACGATGTAACGCAAGTTGCCAGAGACCCCCCAAAACAAAGTGGTGGTGGCCAAAGAAATTTGACCTAAGCGATCTTTCCAAAGACGGGTGTTGCAATCCCAAAAGTCTGGCAGCAAGGCCAGCAAATTTTTGGGCATAGGGCGCATTGAAACGCCCGTATCTGGAATGCGCGTATTGAACCAAGCGGCCAAGGCATAAAAGGTGATCAAAAGCAAAATCGCAGCCTCTGGGGCTGTGTCGATGCCTGTGTCAATCAGGGGAAAATCAAAACTGAGCATGTAGTTTGAAACATGCGAGCCCACCAACTGTCCGCCTACCAACACGCCCAAGATGATGGACGCAATGGTCAGGCCTTCAATCCAGCCGTTGGCTTTGACCAGTTGAGAGGCTGGCAACAGTTCGGTCAAGATGCCGTATTTGGCAGGTGAATAGGCCGCAGCGCCCAATCCCACAATGGCATAAGCCAACAAAGGGTGCGTGCCAAACAGCATCATCAAGCAGCCCACTACTTTGATGGCGTTGCTGATGAACATCACCTCGCCTTTGGGCCTGGAGTCGGCAAATGCACCGACAAATGGTGCCAACACCACATAAAAAAGAGCGAACATGGGCACCAAGGCCGCCCGCTGCCATTCGGCGCCGCCGCTGGTGCGAATCAACTCGACCGCCGCGACAAAAAGTGCATTGTCGGCCAGCGAGCTGAAAAACTGGGCCGCCATGATGGTGTAAAAACCGCGCTTCATGAATTCATGCCGTGATTCGATCTGGCATTAGGCCAAATTCGAGAATTGAAAAAAGTATCAAAGCAACAACCGCAATGCAGATGTTGGCGTAAGTTTCAGTTATATCACGCCCTGTAGTGCCACAATCTAGGCTTCTACCCGCGAAAGTGATCGCTGTTTCATTAACGATCTAACATGCCAAGACCGATTCAGGCCACCCTCGACATTCAAGCCTTGCGCCACAACTTGTCGCAAGTCAAAGCGGCAGCACCCGACGCCTTGGTTTGGGGTGTGGTCAAAGCCAACGCATACGGCCATGGCATTGAGCGCATATTTGAGGGTTTACGGGCTGCAGATGGCATTGCATTGCTCGACTTGTCAGAGGCCGAAAGGGTTCGACAACTCGGCTGGCGCGGCCCTGTCCTTTTGTTGGAAGGGGCCTTTGAAACGCGCGATTTGGAAATGTGCTCACGCTTGAACTTGTGGCATGTGGTGCATTCAGAACAACAAATTGACATGCTGGCGGTGCACAAAACCCATCAGCCGCATCGGGTCTTTCTCAAAATGAACACGGGCATGAACCGTTTGGGTTTTGCACCACAAGCTTTTAGAGCCGCGTGGACACGCCTGAATGCGCTGCCTCAGGTGGATGAAATTTCACTGATGTCGCATTTCAGCGATGCCGATGGCGACAAAGGCATTGGTGCAGCCATGGCCGTGTTCCACCAATTTACCCATGATTTATCGGGTGAGCGCAGCCTGTGCAACAGCGCTGCAACGCTGCGACATGCCAAAGATTTGGCGGTTCGCGCCGATTGGATAAGGCCTGGGATTGCCCTGTACGGCAGTTCGCCAGACTTTCCTCAGCACTCAGCCCAAGATTGGAACTTGAAGCCCGTCATGAGTTTGAATGCCGACATCATTGCGGTTCAACATTTGCAAGCAGGTGACACCGTGGGCTATGGCTCCTCGTTTGTGGCCGACCGTGCCATGCGAATTGGTGTGGTGGCCTGTGGTTATGCCGATGGCTATCCGCGCATTGCGCCAACGGGCACGCCCGTGTGCATTGATGGCCATCCTTCTCGAACTGTGGGGCGCGTCAGCATGGACATGATCACGGTGGACATCACCGATTTGCCGCAAGCAGCATTGGGCAGTGAGGTGACGCTGTGGGGGCTGCCGCAAAAAACTAAAGCCAGTGCCCAGTCGGCTTTGGGTGTTGCCATTGACGAAGTGGCACAAGCCGCGGGCACCGTGGGCTATGAATTGATGTGTGCTTTGGCTGCACGGGTACCGGTGGTGGTGAAGGATTGAAACACGCCCCCCTTCAACGCTTGGCACTGGGCGCTGCACTTATTTTGATTTTGATTTGGGGCGCCAATTTCAGTGTTCAAAAGTATTTGCTGAACACGCTGACACCCAGTGGTTTCTTATTGGCGCGTTACCTCATCATGCCCATCTGCGCGCTCATTTTGATGCGTGTAACTTTGGGCCAATTTTTACCGCCATTGCCCCGTCAAGACGTGCTGGCCATGGCGCGTTTGGGTTTTGTGGGCCACAGCTTGCACGTGGGCATTGTTTGCTACGGCATTCATTTGTCGACGCCCTTTTCGAGCTCTGTGATTTTGGCGTGTGGGCCTATTTTCACATTGCTAATTTTGCGGTGGAAGGGTCACGAAAAACTGCAAAGCGCCCAAGTCTTGGGCGTTGTGGTGGCCTTTGTGGGCGTGTTGCTGTTTTTGTCAGACAAATTGCTGAGCGGCAATTGGCGCGCAACGGGCGGTGATGTGATGTTGTTTGTGGCTTCGCTCTTGTTTTCTTATTACACGGTGCAAGCCAAACCATTGCTTGAAAAGCATGGCAGCGTCCTCACCATGGGATACGCTACCTTGTTGGGTGGCCTGCCCGTCATGCTGTTGTCTGTGCCTTCGGGCTTAGAAGCACCGTGGGCCAGTCTGGGTCTGCAGGGCTGGGCGGCCTTGGCATGGTCTGTTTTGATTTCGGCGTTTGGCGGCTGGTTGGTGTGGGGTTGGGTCAACCAAGTCAGAGGTGTGGCCAAAACTGCGCCCTTGATGTACCTCATGCCACCTGTCGCAGGCTTGTTCGCATGGGCCCTGACGGGCGAACAGTACACCGCCATTAAATTGTTTGGCGCGGGCGTGGCCCTCATGGGTGTGGCCTACGCCCAGTTTGCGCCTCAGCGTAAAAACCCGTCGTAGGTGGTCTTCAAAATCAAGGCCGATACCACGGCTAAGAAAACATAGCGGACAAATCCAGCACCATGTTTCAGTGCCAAACGCGTTCCAATCAAACTGCCCACCACATTCGCAATGGCCATGGGCAAGGCCAAGTGCCACCACACATGGCCTTGCAATGTGAACAACACCAATGCAGAAAAATTGGTGGCGGTGTTCATCAGCTTGGATGATGCAGATGCATTGAGAAAGTCATAGCCCAATAAACGCACATACGCAAAGACAAAAAAGCTGCCAGTGCCAGGACCAAAGAAGCCATCGTAAAAACCAATCAGCATGCCAATGGCCATGGCGACCAGCGTTTCTTGTCTACCCTTAAAGCGAGGCGCATGCAGTTGCCCCATGTTTTTTTTGGCCAAGGTGTAGAACAGCAGCGCCAGCAAAATAAACGGCAAGGCTTTGCGCAAAAAACCAGGGTCAATTTGAGTCACAGACCAAGCGCCCATGAGGGAGCCGACCAAGCCCGCAGAAGCCGCAGGCATCAAGGCATGCCAACGCATTTCAACCTTGTGGCTAAATTGGTAGGTGGCAAAGGCGGTGCCCCAGATGGCTGCACTTTTGTTGGTGCCTACCAAGGTTGCGGGTGGGGCAGTGGGGAAGGTGGCGAAGAGCGCGGGGACCAAGATAAGACCCCCGCCGCCAACGATCGAATCGACCAGGCCGGCTAACAAGGACGCCAGAGAGACGATCAGTATTTCCATGAAAAAAAAGCGCCGCTTTCGCGGCGCCTATCAAAAGTCACATCTCGTTTTGGATGTTTGTGTTCGAGTAGTTTGGGTGTCTCCTCAGCCCTCAAAACGAACCCAAACTGCAGTTCATCGAGTGCATGAAATGTATCTGTGTTCACAGACCAGTTCCATCAGGGATTTCCCGCGGCATTTTCAGGGGCACTTTTGCTGTGTTTGTTTCATGCAGGCACTTGGGTGTTTTTGAGCGCATCGAGCGCCATCCAGTGTGCAGCTTTTTCGGCAATCATCAACGTGGGGCTGTTGGTGTTGCCACTGGTGATGGTCGGCATGACGCCTGCATCCACCACGCGCAAGCCGCGGATGCCGCGCACTTGGAGTTGGCTGTTGACGACCGCCATGGCATCGTCATCGCGGCCCATGCGTGTGGTGCCAACAGGATGAAAAATGGTGCTGGCAATGTCACCCGCCAGCTTGGCCAATTCTTCGTCCGTTTGGTATTGCACGCCAGGCTTGAATTCTTCGGGCTCGAACGGTGCCATGGCCGCTTGCGACATGATGCGACGCGTCACGCGCAAACTGTCGGCCGCCACTTTGCGGTCTTCATCGGTGCTCAGGTAGTTGGGTGCAATGGCCGGTGCGTCTTTGAAGTCAGGGCTCTTCAAGCTGACGCTGCCCCGGCTGGTGGGATTCAAGTTGCACACACTGGCTGTGATGGCTGGGAAGTGATGCAGCGGCTCACCAAATGCATCCAAGCTGAGGGGTTGCACATGGTATTGAATGTTGGCAAATTTTTGCGAAGGATCGCTTTTGGTGAAAGCGCCTAATTGGCTGGGGGCCATGCTCATCGGACCACTGCGTGACATGGCATATTCCAAACCAATTTTGGCTTTGCCCCACCAGCTGTTGGCCAAGGTGTTGAGGGTCTTGGCGTTCTTAACTTTGTAGACAGATCGAATTTGCAAATGGTCTTGCAAGTTGGCACCCACACCCGGTAAAGCGTGTTGAATTTCAAGGCCCACGGATTTAAGTGAACTGGGGTTGCCAATGCCTGAGAGCTGCAAAATTTGGGCAGAGCCAATGCTGCCGGCACTCAAAGCCACTTCACGGGTGGCCGTGGCAGTGACCAATTGATGGCCATCCCACACTTTCACACCGGTGCAGCGCTTGGCGCCATCAGCGCCGGATTCAAGGACCAAACCAGCCACTTGCGCTTGGGTCCACAACTCAAAATTGGGCCTTGCAAAACATGTGGGGCGTAAAAAAGCTTGGGCGGTGTTCCAGCGCCATCCATTGCGTTGGTTCACTTCAAAATAGCCAACGCCTTCGTTGTTGCCTTGGTTGAAATCATCGGTGGCGGGAATGCCTGCTTGCTGCGCTGCTTGCGAAAAAGCATCCAATACGCCCCAGCTGAGGCGTTGCTTTTCAATGCGCCATTCACCGCCGGCTTGTCTGTATTTGAGTACTTTGAAATAGTCTGCTGATTCAGGCAAAGCATGCGGGTTGTCAAACAAGGTCGGTTTGATGCCCTTGGCGCCGTGAAGATCGGTGGCGCCTTTGTAATGGTCTTCGTGCGCCTTGAAATAGGGCAGGCAACTGTCCCAGCGCCAATCGTCACTGCCCGTGAACTGTGCCCACTGATCGTAATCACGAGCCTGGCCGCGCATGTAAATCATGCCGTTAATGCTGCTGCAGCCACCCAAAACTTTGCCGCGCGGATAACGCAAACTGCGGCCGTTCAAACCATCTGCCGCTTCAGTTTGGTACAACCAATCGGTGCGTGGATTGCCGATGCAGTACAAATAGCCCACAGGGATGTGAATCCAGTGGTAGTCGTCACGCTTGCCCGCTTCAATCAACAAGACGCGCTTGCTGGCATCGGCTGACAGCCGATTGGCCAACAAGCAACCTGCCGTTCCTGCGCCAACGATGATGTAGTCAAAAGTGCTGTCGTTCATGTTGCGCGTTCTGGGGTGGTGCTTTGCAATTTATTTAGACGTCGGCATGACAAATTCTGCGCCCTTGCCAATGCTCTCAGGCCAGCGCTGCATGATCGATTTTTGCTTGGTGTAAAAACGCACACCTTCTTCGCCATACGCATGCATGTCGCCAAACAGGCTGCGCTTCCAGCCGCCAAAACCATGCCAAGCCATGGGCACAGGAATGGGCACGTTGATGCCGACCATGCCCACTTGAATGCGGCGTGAAAACTCGCGTGCCACATTGCCGTCGCGCGTGAAGCAACTCACACCATTGCCAAATTCGTGGTCGTTGATGATTTGCACCGCTGCGCCAAAATCTTTGACGCGAACACAAGACAAGACAGGGCCAAAAATTTCTTCTTTGTAAATTTTCATGTCGGTGGTGACATTGTCAAACAAAGTGCCGCCCAACCAGAAGCCATTGTCGCAACCTGTGCCAGCTTTGGCGCCATCAAATTGACGGCCATCGACCAAGAGCTTGGCACCTTCGGCCACGCCTGCATCGATGTAACCGGTGATGCGCTGCTTGGCGGCAGCGGTCACGATAGGGCCCATCTCAGCGTCTAGGTTGGTGCCATTCAATACTTTGAGTGCCTTTGTTTTTTCCAGCAGCAAAGGCATTAATTTTTCGGCCACATTGCCCACCAACACGGCCACACTGATGGCCATGCAGCGTTCGCCGGCAGAGCCGTAGGCGGCGCCAATCAAGGCATCCACAGCTTGCTCGATGTCGGCATCGGGCATCACCACCATGTGGTTTTTGGCACCGCCCAATGCTTGCACACGTTTGCCGTGGCGCGCGCCGTTTTCATACAAGCTGTTGGCAATGGGGGTGGAGCCCACAAAGCTGATGGCCTTGACATCGGGGTGTTCTACCAGCGCGTCAACGGCTTCTTTGTCGCCTTGCACCACATTGAACACGCCGTCGGGCAAGCCGGCTTGCTTGAGCAAATCGGCCATGAACAAACTGGGGCTGGGGTCGAGTGGGCTAGGCTTCAAGACAAAGCTGTTGCCACAAGCAATGGCCACAGGGAACATCCACATGGGCACCATGACTGGAAAGTTAAAGGGCGTGACGCCCGCCACCACGCCCAAGGGTTGACGCAGGGTCCAGTTGTCGATGCCTGTAGACACTTGATCGGTGAAGTCGCCTTTGAGCAATTGTGGAATACCACACGCAAATTCCACAATGTCGATGCCGCGCGTGACCTCGCCTTGTGCATCGGTGAACACTTTGCCGTGCTCGGCCGTGATCATGCGCGCCAAGGTGTCGCGGTGTTGGTTAAGGAGCTCTAAAAATTTGAACATGACGCGCGCGCGTCGCAGGGGGGGTGTGTCGGCCCACGCGGGGAAGGCCGCTTGCGCAGAAGCAACCGCTTGTGCCACATCTTGCACATTGGCCAAACTGACACGGCCCGAGACGGCGCCTGTTGCAGGGTTGAAGACGTCTTGTGCGCGGGTCGATGTGCCAGCCGTTGCTTGGCCAGAAATGTAGTGAGCAATCGAAGTGACGGTCATGGCTTTTCTCGGTAAATGTAGAACAGGTGAATGTTAATTGCTTGTAGCGGCTTCTTGTGCAGGATGTCTGCGCCTGAACATGCCCCAGCCTTCCATGTGCAACACACTGTCGCCGTGCTGGTTGTGCATGTCCCAAGCGGTGCGAACCAAGCCAACATCTGGTTTGGAGCGCATGGGCCGAGCCTCTAGGATGGTGTGTTTGAGGCTTAAGGTGTCACCGGGGAAAACCGGCTTCTTCCATTGTAAGTTTTCAAGTCCCGGTGATCCCAGGCTGGCAGACTGGTGTAAAAAATTCGTCACCATCAAGCGCATGGCCATTGAACAGGTGTGCCAACCGCTGGCACACAAGCTACCAAACACGGATGCCTTGGCGGCATCGTCGTCTAGGTGAAAAGGCTGGGGATCAAATTGAGACGCAAAGGCAATGATCTCCTCGCGGGTGGGTGTGATGGTACCCAGGTCGCGCACGCTACCGGGTTGCATGTCTTCCCAGTAATACAGAATCTTGTTGGCAGGTGTGCCGCCCATCATCTGCCTCCCGAGACATCGACCAAACTCATGGTGGTGTAGCTGGCCTCTTCAGACAACAGCCACACGATGGCCTGCGCCACTTCCATGGCCGAGCCGCCGCGTTTGGCAGGTACCAGATGCTCAAGGTCTTTGACGCGATTGGGCAGTCCACCGGAGGCATGGATTTCGGTGTCAATCAAACCGGGTCGAATGGCATTCACTCGAATGCCTTCGCCTGCAACTTCTTTGGCCAAGCCCAAGGTAAAACTGTCGATGGCGCCTTTGGCTGCTGCGTAATCTAAATATTGACCCGGCGAGCCGAGTCGCGCAGCTGCGCTGGACAAGTTCACAATGCTGCCGCCTTGGCCGCCGTGTTTTGTGCTCATTTGCAAGATGGCTTCGCGTGCGCACAGCATCGAGCCCAAGACATTGATGTCAAACATGCGGCGCCAGCGAGCCATGCTCATTTCATCAAGCCGAGCAGACACATCGACCACGCCAGCGTTGTTGACTAAGCCTTGAAGAGGCCCCAGTTCTGCATGTACTTTTTGGAACATGGCCAAAACCTGCGCTTCATTGGCCACATCGGCCTGTACGGCGATGGCGCGGCCACCCGCCGCTTTCACTTGTTGCACTACGCCTTCAGCAGCTTGTGCGTTCGAGGTGTAATTGACGGCAACATCCCAGCCTTTTTGAGCCGCCAAAATGCAGCTTGCGGCACCAATGCCGCGGCTCCCACCTGTGACCAAAACTACTTTGCGCATTCTTTGTCTCCTGCAGAATAATGAGTAAACGGTTAAAACACTGTCTGGTGCTAAGGCATTGCCTCTGCAGATTACCTTAACTAGGAGCCTTTTGTGAGTCACACAGTCGACTATTATTTCGCCCCGCAAAGTCCTTGGGCTTACTTGGGGCATCAGCGATTCCAGCAAATCCTGACAAAAGCAGGTGCAAGTGTTCGCGTCATGCCCATTGATCTGGGCGGCAAAGTGTTTCCTATTTCAGGTGGCTTGCCCTTGGGACAAAGAGCGCCGCAAAGACAAGCTTATCGCCTGACTGAATTGGCCCGATTTAGCAAATGGCTGGGTGCGCCCTTGCACCTGAAGCCCACCTATTTCCCAGTGGGTGGCGACGATGCCGCCAAACTCATCATCGCCGTTGACATGGCAGCAGGCCCACAAGCGGCCATGGCCATCAGTGGCGCCATTTTGTCGGCTGTGTGGGCACAGCAGCGCAACATTGCCGATGAGAAAACCTTGGCCGAATTGCTGACAGAACAAAACTTGCCAGCCAGTTGCCTAGAACAAGCCTACAGCCAGGCAGCACAGTTGCGTTACGAGTCCTATACCCAAATGGCCATTGATGCCGGTGTATTTGGTGCACCTTCTTACGTGGTCAATGGGGAGATTTACTGGGGGCAAGATCGACTCGATTTTGTAGAGCGCGCACTCGCTTAAAAACACCCCTGTCAACACTTCAAATTTAAGGAGATCTTCATGGGATCATTTGTTCAACTGACGGCCGCAGATGGCACACAGTTTCCAGCTTATGTTGCAGAGCCAGCGGCTCCCGCCAAGGCCGCTGTCGTGGTCATTCAAGAAATTTTTGGCGTCAACGCTCACATTCGTGAAGTGGCCGATGCTTATGCCAAAGAGGGTTACTTGGCCATTGCACCGGCCATGTTCCATCGCGCGCAAGCCAACGTTGAGCTTGCTTATGCCGAAGCCGACATGGGTGCCGGCATGGCATTGAAAACCGCCATCGAATCTTTGCCGGCACCTGGGGCGTTGCAAGACATTCAAGCCAGCATCGACTACGTGCACAAAGTGTGTGGCGGCAAGGTGGGTGTGGTGGGTTATTGTTGGGGTGGTTTGCTGACCTGGCGCTCAGCCTGCTTGCTCAATGGTTTGTCGGCGGCAGCGCCATACTATGGCGGCGGCATGACAACGCAAGCCGAGTCGGCACGCCAATCGAAAGTCCCTGTCATGGCGCACTTTGCGGAAGAAGACAAGTGGATTTCAATGGACTCGGTCAAGGCCTTTCAAGTGGCGCATCCAAACGCGCAGGTTTTTACTTATGCGGCGCACCATGGCTTTAATTGCAACCACCGTGGCGCATGGCATGCAGCGTCTGCAGCCTTGGCCCAACAAAGAACCTTGGATTTTTTCAAGCAGCACTTAAGCTGATGGCGGCAAACTGAAGCCAATCAAGCTTCAGTTAACTTCAGCGACCTGATCGTGCCAAATAACGCTTGCGCCAAAACAGCCAAGCCAATGTCAGTGCGATCAGGAGCATGCTGCCTATCGTCCACCAAAACCCGGCGCTGTTGTGCAACAAGGGGATGACTTCAAAGTTCATACCGAACACTGCGGCGATCAAATTCAAGGGTAAGAAGATTGCGGTAATGGAGGTCAAGGTCCGCATTGTTTCGTTGGTGCGATTGCTTTGTGCATTGAAATGAATTTGCACCGCCGTTTCAATGCTTTGTTCCAAGCGCCTCACATGGTGCACCACACGGTCAATGTGCTCTAAAACATCGCGGCTTCTGACTTTCAGAATTTCATGCTCTTTGACCATGGCGCTGGAAGTTGGCAGCGTCCATGTGTTCAAAGACTCTAGCCAATCTTGCATGGCACTGCGTTGGTCTTCGCAAATCTCGTCAAGGTGATGCAAGGACAAACGTGCTTCAAGAAGGGCCGACCAGTTGTTGAAACGGGTGTCGGGGTTGATCAACTCAGCTTGCCAATGGTCTAGCTGACGGGTTAGATCTCGGCGCAAATCCAAATACACATCAACAACTTGGCTGACCATGCGCAGCATCATGTCAGCTGGGCTGACAGGGATACCGCGAGCACCTGTTGAGCGATCGTCTGACATTTCAGAGGACTGTGCCGCTTCAGAGTCTGAAGCGGCTGAGTCTTGCCCATGGCTGCTAGCAGCCAAGAGCCGGGAGGCATAGGCTTCTCGAACGGCGCAGTCTTCGGGGTGAACCGTGAGCAACACATTGTCAAAAACAGCAAAGCCAATTGGGCTGGTGTCAACGCGCCTCAGGGCAGGCGGCCCCGAAAGCTTGGCTTTGGTTTTAAAGCCTGCGGGCTTTTTGACTGTTTCGCGTTCACTGGTGCTGCTGGCAGCCAGTCGTCGGAACACCAGTACATCATAGTAAGAGGTTAAATCAAAGCGAGAAGGCAGTTGCGCATTGAGCAAATCGGACACGTGCAAATCAAGCAAATGATGCCCCGTGAGATTTTGCAAAGCTTCCTGAACCTGCTGTTGTTCAGATAAGAAAAATGCCCTTGAACAAGCAATCCAGACATAGCCGTTGTCAGGCAATGCGCGAGGCAAAGACAACGCGTCTTGAACGTGTGTGCCAGAGACTGTAAAGACGCGCATGCAAGACCGGGTGAGGTGTTAGGGATGAGTTTGCAGTGAACGAGGGTTAGGCTTTGGCGAGCAAGCGCGCTGCATCGCGTGCAAAGTAAGTCAGGATGCCGTCTGCGCCTGCTCGTTTGAAAGCCAGCAAGCTTTCCATCATCACGCCATCATGGTCGAGCCAGCCGTTTTGCGCGGCCGCTTTCAGCATGGCGTATTCGCCAGACACTTGGTACGCAAATGTGGGCACCCCAAACTCATCTTTGACGCGGCGCACCACATCTAAATAAGGCATGCCCGGCTTGACCATCACCATGTCGGCGCCTTCGGCAATGTCCATGGCCACTTCGCGCAGCGCTTCGTTGGTGTTGCCTGGGTCCATTTGGTAGGTTTTTTTGTTGCCTTTGCCCAAGTTGGCGGCAGAGCCAACGGCATCCCGGAAGGGGCCATAAAAGGAACTGGCGTATTTGGCGCTGTAGGCCATGATTTGTGTGTGCACGTGGCCTTTGGTTTCCAGGGCTTGGCGAATGGCGCCAATGCGCCCGTCCATCATGTCGCTGGGCGCCACAATGTCGACACCAGCGTCGGCTTGCACCATGGCTTGCTTGACCAATTGGCCCACAGTGAGGTCGTTCAGAATGTAGCCCTCTTCGTCTAACCAGCCGTCTTGCCCGTGGCTGGTAAACGGGTCGAGTGCCACGTCAGTCATGACGCCCAACTCAGGAAAATGTTTTTTCAAGGCGCGTACCACGGTGGGTACCAAACCATTCGGATTGAGCGCTTCGTTGCCTTCAGGGTCTTTGAGGGCGCTGTCAATGACGGGAAACAGTGCCATGACGGGAATGCCCAATTTCACGCAATCCTCAGCCACAGGCAGTAGCAAATCCAAACTCAAGCGCTCAACACCTGGCATCGAGCCGACGGCTTGCCGTTGATTTTGACCGTCCAAGACAAATACGGGGTAAATCAAATCGTCAACCGTCAATTGGTTTTCGCGGACCAAACGTCGTGAAAAGTCGGTTCGACGCAGTCTGCGAGGGCGGCTGAGGGGGTAAGGTGTGTGAATCGTTGTCATTTGAAAATTGTGCCTGAAGTTTGTTGAAAAACAAGCCTCGGGGCTACACTTGCACCATGCTCTGGATTAAAGCTTTTCACATCGTTTTCGTGGCCAGTTGGTTTGCTGGCTTGTTTTACTTGCCGCGAATTTTTGTCAATTTGGCCATGGTGCCAGAAGACTCAGTGGCTGAGCGTGAGCGACTGTTGCTCATGTCCCGCAAGCTGCTCAGGTTCACCACCTTGTTGTCTGTGCCGGCCATCGCTCTGGGCGTGTGGCTGTGGTGGGGCATTGGCATTGGGTGGGGGCCTGGCAACGCATGGATGCATGCCAAGCTAACACTGGTTCTGCTCATTGTTGGCTACCACCACGCATGTGGCCGAATGTTGAAGAAATTTGAAGCCAACCAAAATACGCACAGCCATGTTTGGTATCGCTGGTTCAACGAAGCGCCCGTGTTAATGCTGGTGGCCGTTGTCATTCTTGTGGTTGTGAAGCCCTTCTAAGGCACATGCAAAAAACAGCGGCTTGGCCCTTGGCTGGCATTTATGCCGCATTGATTGTTTATGCCAGCCTTTACCCTTTCGAACAATGGCGCTCTCAAGGGGTCGACTGGACTGCTTTTTTGTTGGCGCCTTGGCCCAAGTACTGGACAGGCTTTGACGTCTTGTCGAATGTGCTGGGTTATGCACCCTTGGGCTTCATTGGTACGCTTGCATTGCGCCGAAGCGCAAGGCATTGGCCCGCTGTGCTCCTCACGCTTGTAGCCGGCTCGATGCTGTCCTTGGGTCTCGAAACTTTGCAACTGTTTTTACCGGCACGTGTGCCTTCCAATGTGGATTGGGGCCTCAACACCATGGGCACTTTGATGGGCGCTACTTTGGCTTGGACTTTGGAACGGTTTGGTTTTCTCGATCGATGGAGTCGGTTCAGGGCCAATTGGTTTGTGTCAGATGCCAGAGGCTCATTGGTCTTGTTGGCCTTGTGGCCGGTCGCGTTGTTGTTTCCTGCGCCCGTGCCCTTGGGCTTGGGCCAAATTTTGGAGCGCACAGAAGATGCATTGGCCTTGTGGTTGCAAGATACGCCTTGGCTTGACTGGTTGCCTGTCCGCGAGGTGGAGTTGCAGCCTTTGCTGCCCATTTATGAGGTTTTCTGCGTTGGCATGGGCTTGTTGTTGCCTTGTTTGCTGGCGTTCAGTTTGATTCGTCAACGTTATCAAAAAGTCATTGCCGGTTTGCTCTTGTTCAGTTCTGGACTCGGGTTTACGGCCTTGTCTGCAGCCCTGACCTATGGCCCAACCCACGCTTGGGCTTGGATCAGCCCGCCTGTCCAAGGAGGCTTCGTCTTGGCCGCGTTGATGGCGGTGCCCATGCTGTGGCTTGGCGAAAAACCGCTGCAGGTGTTGGCTTTGGTGGGCTTGGTGTTGCAGTTGAGTCTGCTGAACAACGCCTCAGCAAGCGCTTACTTTGCATTGACTTTGCACAACTGGGAGCAAGGCCAGTTCATTCGATTTCATGGCTTGATCCAATGGATGGGTTGGCTTTGGCCTTTTGTTTTGTTGGTTTATTTGATGCGTCGTTTGTCTTCTTCGCGCCCCTCTAAAATGGGCGAATGAGCGAAAAATCTACCTCCTATTACGAACGACACATTTTTTTCTGTCTGAACGAAAGAAAAAACGGCGAGGGCTGTTGTGCCTTGCAAGGCGCACAAGCAGCGTTTGATCATTGCAAAGCCCGCGTCAAAGACCTGGGCTTGGCAGGCCCTGGCAAAGTCCGCGTCAACAAAGCCGGCTGTTTGGACCGATGTGCCGGAGGCCCTGTGGCCGTGGTCTACCCTGAAGGCACTTGGTACAGCTTTGTGGACACTTCAGACATCGATGAAATTGTCGAAAGTCACCTTCAAAACGGTCAAGTGGTGGCGCGCTTGGTCACGCCATCTAACGTGGGACGTTGATGAATTCCGCAACGCAGGCCTTGCAATTTCAAGGCGCCGCGGGTGTCTTGGAGGGCCTTGTTGACGAGCCTGCCGATGGCACCCTCAAGGGCATTGCCGTGATTTCACACCCCCACCCTTTGTTTGGGGGCACCATGCAAAACAAGGTGGTTCAGACATTGGCCAAGGCCTTTGTCCAAAATGGATGGCGTGCCATTCGATTTAACTTTCGAGGCGTCGGCGCCAGCGCGGGTGTGTATGACGAAGGCCGCGGCGAGTTGGACGATTTGTTGGCGGTCATCGCGCAAAGTCACAGCGCATCTGCACCTGCAACGGGCTTGGCCCTGGCGGGCTTTTCGTTTGGTGCATTTGTCACCAGCCATGCCGCGGCGCAATTGGCGCCATCGGGCCACTTGGAAAAATTGGTATTGGTAGGTGCTGCGGCCTCACGCTTTCAATTGGCACCAGTGCCGCTCGACCTTCACGAAAAAACATTGGTGGTCCATGGCGAGGTTGACGACACCGTGCCCTTGGCCAGTGTGATGGATTGGGCGCGACCACAATCTTTGCCTGTCTCAGTCATTCCTGGTGTTGAGCATTTCTTTCATGGCCAGTTGCCCTTGCTGCGCTCATTGGTAAGTCGCCATCTTCGGTCTTGAGTTTTGACTTCCACCCATCACAAAGACATGACAACTTTGTTTTCAGCCGCCCATCGCTCCATCCTTCGTACGTTGCGAAGCGTCATGGGCTTGGCCGCTTTTACGCTCACTTGCAACTTGCTGCCATTGCAAGCGCAGGCTCAATTGGCCGCGCCTTTACCGCCCGAAGTTGCAGCCAGAGCGTATTTGTTGTTAGACGTGACGGCCAATCAAATTTTGGCTTCTCGCGAATTGGACATGCCCGTCGAGCCAGCCTCCTTGACCAAGCTCATGACCGCCTACTTGGTGTTTGACGCATTGAAGGCCAAAAAAATCGACCTCAAACAAAGCTTTAACGTGAGCGAGCGCGCTTGGAAAATGCCTGGGTCCCGCATGTTCATAGACCCCAAAATGAAGGTCCCGGTTGAAGATTTGATCAAGGGCATGGTTGTTCAGTCTGGCAACGATGCCACGGTGGCATTGGCTGAAGGTGTGGCCGGCTCGGTCGATCGCTTTGTTCAGTTGATGAACGATCAAGCCAAGGTGCTGGGCATGAACAGTACCACTTACAAAAACCCGGAGGGTTTGACAGAAACGGGGCATGTCACCACGGCACGTGACTTGGGTACCCTTGCCACCCGATTGATGCGCGATTTTCCAGAGTACATCGGCACCTACGCCATTAAGAAGTACCGCTACCCCGGCACGCCCGCTGCAAATGACAGCAATCGCAACCTGCTGCTTTTCAAGGATCCCACCATCGATGGTTTGAAAACGGGTCAAACGGATGCGGCGGGCTACTGCTTGGTGGCCACCGCCAAACGTGTGTTTCCCAACGTCGGCCCGCGCCGTTTGGTGGCCGTTGTGCTTGGCACCAGCAGCGAAATTGCGCGTGCCAATGAAGCGCAAAAATTACTCAATTGGGGCTACACCGCTTTTGATGCGATCAAACTTTTTGAGGCTGGACAGCCGGTCGCAACCCCGGCCATTTGGAAGGGCAAAGAGTCGATCGTGAAGCTTGGACGTTCGGATGCCTTGGTGGTGGCCGTTCCCACAGGCACTGCGTCGCAGATTAAAACCCAGCTGGTTCGGCCAGATCCCTTGGTGGCCCCCGTCACCAAAGGTCAAACCATCGGCAGCCTCAAAATTTTCCGAGGCGAACAGCTTTGGGTTGACATGCCCTTGCAGGCATTGGACGCGGTAGAGCAGGCTGGCGTTCTGGGCCGGGCCTGGGATGCGCTGCGTTTATGGATCAAATAAGAAAAGTTGGTACTTGCAAACTTTGGCTTGTACGAGGCTTGTGCAGAAATTTTTGCATGAGGCCTATTCAAACGCTATACTAGAAGGCTTTTCCGCATTTGGGGCGGGAAAGATTTTTTGTTCATTCCAAACGTTTAGGGACGTTTTTTTAAATGCCAACCATCAATCAATTGGTGCGTCAGGGGCGCGAGGTCGAAAAGACCAAGTCAAAATGTGCACCCGTGTGTACACCACGACGCCAAAAAAACCTAACTCCGCTCTGCGTAAAGTTGCCAAAGTGCGCTTGACCAACGGCTTCGAGGTGATCTCCTACATCGGTGGTGAAGGCCACAATTTGCAGGAACACTCCGTGGTGTTGGTACGTGGTGGTCGTGTGAAAGACTTGCCAGGTGTGCGTTACCACATCGTGCGTGGTTCACTCGACTTGCAAGGCGTGAAAGACCGCAAGCAATCGCGTTCTAAATATGGCGCTAAGCGCCCGAAGAAAGCTTAAGTTAGCTTTCAAAAAA
>JBEDKQ010000015.1:0-45305 GCA_041172085.1 Pseudomonadota bacterium
GAAATAATGGCGGGTTTCAGCATTGGAATGATGATGTGAAACAACAGTTGAAGGGCATTGCATCCATCAATCATTCCGGCTTCCTCCATGTCACGGGGAATGGCGCGCAGGAACTGCACCAGCATGAACACAAAAAAGGTGTCTGTTGCAAATGCGGATGGAATGATGAGTGGCAAATAGGTGTCAATCCATCCAAATTCCCGAAACATCAGGTACTGCGGCATGCGCAAAATAATCAGTGGCAACATCATGGTGCTAACCATGATGCCGAACAGCAATTTTTTGCCGTAAAAATCAAATCGCGCAAACGCATAAGCCACCATGACGCAAGAAATAAGGGTTACAAAAATCTTGGGTATGGTGATCAAAAAGCTGTTGATGAAATACGTTGCAAAAGTGTATTCGCTACTTGTTTTCCATCCTGCTGCGTAGGCACTGAATTCAATTTTGCTAGGCCAAAAACCGGCAGAGCTGAAGATTTCAGAATTGGTTTTGAACGAGGCGCCTACCAGCCAAATAAGCGGGTAGAGCATCAAGAATGCAATGCAGCCTAAGATCAGGTACCGCATCAATGGCGGTTTGGTGTTGGTTTCTTCTTCGGCGATCATTTGTTGTCCTTTTCGCCGGCGTAGAACACCCAATAACGTGAACTCCAAAAAGAGATCAAGGCCAGTGCACCCACCAAAGCAAACAGAACCCACGACAAAGCCGCGCCGTATCCCAAGTTGAAGTACTTGAAGCTCTGGTCGTAGATGTACAGCGTGAGCACATAAGTGGAATTGAGAGGGCCGCCTTCAGTGATCATGTACGGGCCATTGAACTCTTGGAACGCATGCACCATTTGCATGATCATATTGAAGAAAATCACGGGCGTGATGAGGGGCACTGTAATGCGCCAAAACTGAACTGTTTTGGATGCGCCATCGCACTCTGCCGCCTCATAAAGTGACGTTGGCACATTTTGTAAAGCGGCCAAGAAAATCACCATGGAAGAGCCAAACTGCCATGTGAACAGCAGCACGATGGTGACCATGGAGTAGTGCTCGTCTGCCAACCATGCAACGGGTTCAAATCCCATTTGTATCAGGGCAATATTGACCAAGCCGTGCTTGGCAAAAATGAATCGCCATAGCACGGCAACTGCAATGGAGCCGCCCAAAATAGAGGGAATGTAAAACGCTGCACGGAAGAAGTTGATGCCACGCATTTTGAAGTTCAAGACGTGCGCAACCAGCAAGGCAAAACCAACTCGCAAGGGCACTGCAAGGACTACAAACCAAAGAGTGACGCCCAGTGATTGTTGAAACAGAGGATCGTTATTGGCCAGTTCACGGTAGTTCTCAAGGCCGACATATTGAGGTGGGTCTATGAGGTCGTATTGCGTCAAGCTAAGTGCAAAACTCGCAATGAAAGGGAAGAGCTTAAAAAACAATATACCAAGCACAAATGGCAAGGCAAACATGAAACCTAAGCGTTTGTTTTCATACATCGCGCAGTTCTTTCAACGTGCCAACCAACCACCGTCTACGGCCATGGTGTGGCCTTGTAGGTAGTTGGATGCTTGTGAAGCCAGGAACACAACTGGGCCGGCCATGTCTTCAGGCAAGCCCCAGCGACCTGCTGGAATGCGTCCCAAAATTTCGGCATTGCGCTGGGCGTCTGCGCGAATGGCTTCAGTATTGTTGGTGTCCATGTAGCCTGGGGCAATGGCATTCACATTGATACCGTGCTTGGCCCATTCGTTGGCCATGATCTTGGTCAATCCCAACACACCGCTTTTGCTGGAGGTGTAGGAGGGCACGCGAATGCCGCCTTGGAAAGACAGCATCGAAGCAATGTTGATGATCTTGCCGCCTTGCCCTTGCGCAATGAATTGGCGCGCTGCAGCTTGCGACAGAAAAAACACCGACTTCAAGTTGACGTCCATGACGTCGTCCCAGTCTTTTTCTGTGAAATCAATCGAATCATTTCTGCGAATGATGCCGGCGTTGTTCACCAAGATGTCGAGCCGGCCCGCCAATTCAACCGCTTGGGATACCAAGCTAGCTAATTTGTCTGTTTGGCCAACGTCTGCACGCAAGTCAAAGAACTTGCGGCCGACAGCCTTGATGGCCTTTTCGGCTTCGGTGGGCGCACTGCGGTTGATGCCAACCACATCGGCACCGGCTTCAGCCAAGGCAATGGCCATGGCCTGACCGAGACCGGTGTTGCAGCCCGTGACCAGCGCTACTTTGCCGGTCAGGTTAAAACTGGGAAGAGTCATGGGTAATTGGTCAAAAATCGGATCAGAGCAATGTGGTCATGGGGATGTGGTCCATGTCGCTAAAGACTTGGTTCTCACCCACCATGCCCCAAATGAAGGTGTAGGCCTGTGTGCCAACGCCAGCATGGAGTGACCAGCTTGGGCTGATGACAGCTTGCTCGTTGCGAACCACGATGTGACGTGTTTCTGTGGGCTTGCCCATCATGTGGAAGACCACGGCTTGCTCGTTCATGTTGAAGTAGAAATAAACTTCCATGCGACGGTCGTGTGTGTGGCAAGGCATGGTGTTCCAGAGGCTGCCAGGCTCGAGTTGCGTCAAACCCATCAGCAATTGGCAAGTCGGCAAAACGCTGGGCACAAAATATTTGTAAATGGTGCGGCGGTTGCTGGTTTCTGGCGCTCCCAATGTTTCGGGTGAGGCTTCAGCCAAAGTGACCTTCTTGTGGGGGTAGGCGGTGTGGGCTGGTGCGCAGTTGAAGTACAACTTTGCTGGGTTCTTGGGGTCGACGCTTGAGAAACCAAGCGTTTTGGCGCCCTGACCCACATACAAGGCTTCGCGTGCCGCCACATCAAAAACGACACCGTCCACAGTGACTTTGGCATCGCCGCCAATGTTAATGAGCCCTAACTCACGGCGTTGCAGGAAAAAGTCGGTGCCTGTGTGTTTGCCCAATTCGGGGGAAAAAGTGACTTCTTTGGACACGGGCATGATGCCGCCAACGATGATTCGGTCAATTTGGCTATAGGTCAGGGTGGCCTGATCGGCCACAAACATGGACTCAACCAAGAAGTGTTCACGCAGGCCTTGGGTGTCAAGTTGCTTGGCGTGGTCGCTGTGGACGGGTTGGCGAATTTGCATTTTTAAGCTCTCTTTATCAAAAAAAAGGGTTTGAATATTCGGGTAACCCCTAGATTTTAGACGCTTTGTAGTGTTTTGGAATTAGGGTTTCCAATTAGTGAACCGCTGTTTCTTTTTTTTTATTGCGATGTTACATTATTGGTACGAAAAAATGAAACCCTATTTCGGAGTGACCAATTGAGCGCTTTTTTTAATGAGGCCAACACGCCTTGGACTGAGTTGGGTGACGGACTGCGACGCAAGATCGTTGGCCATACGCCTGAACTCATGTCAGTGTTAATGGAATTTGATGAAGGTGCCATCGGTACCGTTCATGCGCATGACGCACACGACCAAATTGGTTTTGTCATTTGCGGTTCCTTCGAAATTGAGGTCGAAGGCAAAACGCAAATTCTGAAACCTGGCGATGCCTTCATTGCGCCACGCAATCACTATCACGGTGCAAGGGCGCTTGAGCAAGGCAGTCGCTTGCTCGATCAGTTTTCACCGCGCAGAGATGATTACCTTTAAGAGAACCCACATTTAAAAATATTTCCAAACAGGAGCTTGATAAACATGAAGAAACACAACAGATCAACCAGTGCACACGCACAAACTTTCAAATACAGCGCAGTGGCTGTAGCGGTTTTGGGCTTGGCTCAAATGGCCCATGCACAAACTGCACCTGCTGATTCAGGCGAATTGGTGGTGACAGGTTTCCGCGCTGCGCTGGAAGGCGCGATGACCAAAAAACGCCAAGACAACGGTGTGGTCGACGTCATCAAAGCAGAAGACATTGCCAAGTTTCCAGACACCAACATGGCTGAATCTTTGCAACGTATTCCTGGTGTGGCCATTGACCGTGAAGGCGGTGAGGGCCGTACCATTAGCGTTCGCGGTTTGAACCCAGACTTCACACGCGTTCGCATCAATGGCATTGAAGGTTTGGCTTCTTGGTCAAACCAAGATGGCCCATCACGTTCACGTGGCTTTGACTTCAACGTGTTTGCCTCAGAGTTGTTTTCTGAAATCACAGTTCGCAAAACGTCATCAGCTGACGTCGATGAAGGTTCATTGGGTGCAACCGTTGATTTGCGTGCCGCACGTCCGTTTGACTTTAAGAAAAAAGGTCCGGTCATGTCGCTTTCTACGAAAGCTGCACAAAATGACGCCACAGGAAAAACCGATCCACGCGCTGCATTCTTGTTCTCCAATGTGAATGACGAGAAAACCTTGGGCTTCTTGTTCTCTGCTGCCAAATCTAAGAGCAATACTGTCGAATCAGGTTTTGACTCTGTGCGTTGGACCAATGCCAAAACTGTGTTGGCTGCAGGATTTGCCGCACCGACAGCTGCCAATGGCGGTAACGCTGCGGCCACTGCACTGGCCAATGATGTGAACAATTTCAACCCCCGCTTTCCACGCTACGGTCAAATTGCCTATGATTTGGACCGCACTGGTTTGACAAGTTCAATTCAAGTGAAGCCCAACCGCGACACCACCATTTCTTTGGACATGCTTTACTCCAAGTTGGAAGGCAAGCGTTTTGAGAACTGGCTAGAAGCACCCTCATTCTCCCGTTCAACGGGCGGCATTGGCGCCACATCTGTGGTGGCTGCTGAATACTCACCCACAGGCAATTTGCTTTACGGTAAGTTCAATGGCGTAGACATTCGATCAGAGTCACGTTTGGATGAACTGTCCTCAACATTCAAGCAACCTACAGTGAATGTTGAACATTACATCAATGAAGATTTGAAATTGAACGCCATGATCGGTCGTTCATCCAACGCATATGCCAACCCTGTCCAAGTGACCACCACATTGGACGCTTACAACATCAATGGTTACTCAGTTGATTTCCGCAACGACAACCGCCGACCTGCCATTTCTTATGGCAACTTGGATGTGACCAAGTTTGGCGCGGGCGGTCTGGGTTTCTTGACATGCCCAGCAACAGGGACATGTTCGTCCAATGCCGCAGCAACGGGCGACACCAGCCTGATTCGCATGCGTCAAATGAACACCAGCAATACCATTGACACAGCACAAATTGACTTGAGCTGGGACATGGTGCCTGACAAGATGAAATTGGTCAGCGGTATTTCACGCAAATTGTTTGGCTACCAATCTACTGAATTTCGCCGAGGCATTGGCTCTGACGTAGACACAATGCCTGCTTTGCCCGCAGGTGTCAATGGCGCTGACCTCGTCACCATGTTCTCTGGCTACGGCAATGGTGTGGGCGTACCTGCAGGTACACCTACAGCATGGATGGTGCCAAACTACAGTGCCATCGCCAATGCTTACAACATTTACAGCAACACAGGTGCTTTCACTCTGTATGGCAAAGAAAACAACAACGCACGTGCCAACACCACATCTGTGAGTGAGACAGACCATGGCATTTACAGCATGTTGGAATTCAAGGACAACGTGAACAACTTGCCAGTCCGTGGCAACGTGGGCTTGCGTTATGTGAACACCAACCAAGTTGTATCAGGCCAGGGTACTGTGAAAGTGGGCACCACAACACAATATGTTGATTGGACCAAGCAAAACACTTATCACGATGTGTTGCCGTCATTCAACTTGGCCATGACACCCTCTAAAGATGTGATCGTTCGCTTGGCCGCTGCAAAAGTGATGGCACGCCCTGGTTTGTCACAGTTGAACCCTGCTACGTCATCCTCCACTGCCACAGGTACGGGCTATGTCACAGTGAAGAGTGGTAACCCCTTCTTGGAACCCTACCGCGCAAACACAGTGGATACGGGTGTCGAGTACTACTTCGACAAAAACGCCATGATTGGTGTGGGTCTGTTCCAAAAGAACATTGGCTCTTACGTCCAAACATTGGTGACACAAACCACATGGGCTGAAGCTGGTTTGGATCCTGCCATTGCAGGTAGCACCAACGCCAACGACAAGATTGATGTGTCACGACCCATCAACACCCCTGGCGGCAAGTTGCAAGGTATTGAGCTGAACTACCAACAGCCATTCAACTTCTTGCCTGGTATCGGTAAAAACTTTGGTTCCTTGTTGAGCTACACCTACGTGGATTCCAAAATCAACTACGTGTTGAAGACAACAGCTGCAGCCACAACTTACACCGTTGACAACTTGTTGGGCCTGTCACCTAAGACATGGGCTGCCACTTTGTACTACGAAGACGACAAGTTGAGCGGCCGCGTCTCTGTAACACACCGCGATGGCTTCGTGTCTATCGTGCCTGCACAAGACAACAACGACGTTCAAGGTCGCAACCCCACCACCAACGTGGACGCTTCGATCTCATACAAATGGGACAAACAGTTGACATTGAGCTTGGAAGGTGTGAACTTGACCAACACCCGTTATGACCAATTCATTGGCCGTGCACGTGACAACGCTTTGCGTAACATGCAAACGGGTCGTGTCTATATGATTGGCGCACGTTACAACTTCTAAGGAGTCGCTTTGACACAACCCCAATTCAGAAGTTTTCAAGTTGGGATCAGTCTGGCATTTTTAACAGGCTTAGCTGCATGCCAGTTAGGTCCCGTTCAATCAGAAAAGGAGGCGAAAGCCTCCTTTTCTCGTTTGCCAGCTTTTCCGGGCGCAGAGGGTGCAGGTCAATTTGCACTTGGAGGCCGAGGCGGACGCGTCTACACCGTCACAAATTTGAACGACCGTGGTGCTGGTTCTTTGCGCGAAGCGATTGAGGCTTCAGGTCCCAGAACCGTGGTGTTTGCTGTTTCAGGCACCATCCAATTGCAAAGTGAATTGATCATCAAAAATGGTCGCATCACCATTGCGGGGCAAACCGCACCAGGCGATGGCATCACCTTGCGAGACCACCCGTTTACGGTGGCTGCAGACGATGTGGTGGTGCGCTTTATTCGCTCACGTTTAGGCGATGTCACCAAGGTTGATGGCGATGCCATGGGTGTGGTGGCAGGCAAGCGCATTATTCTGGATCACGTCTCTGCCAGTTGGTCCTCCGATGAAACATTGTCCGTTGCTGCCAGCTTCAAAACACCCGAAAGAAGTTGGGACGAAGTGACGGTGCAATGGAGCTTGATTGGTGAATCC
The DNA here is from genome assembly GCA_041172085.1 of Pseudomonadota bacterium. Lineage (GTDB taxonomy): Bacteria > Pseudomonadota > Gammaproteobacteria > Burkholderiales > Burkholderiaceae_C > Limnohabitans_A. Next base: position 7,179 of record JBEDKQ010000015.1, read on the forward strand.
TTGAACCAAACCGCTGCCAAAGGTCCAGGCGTTCAGCACGGCTTTGGCAGTTTGGTGCGTGGTGCAAAAGGTTCACGTGTGACGTATCACCACAACCTGTGGTTGCATCACAAAGACCGCATGCCAAGGCCTGGCAACTACACCCTGCCAGCACAAGATCCTGTGGGTGGTTTCTTTGATTTTCGCAGCAATGTGTTTTACAACTGGGGCGATGAACGGTCTGGCTACAACATGGACTTTCAAGGCACGGTGTCCAGTTATAACTTTGTAGACAACTGCTACTTCCAAGGACCGTCTTCAAAAGGGGCCTTTGCATTTGAAGAGAGCAGTTCTATGGCGCGCGCCTATTTTGCAAACAACATGATGGATGGCGTGATGCCGCAAGATCCATGGTCCTTGGTCAGGCCACACAAAGGCCATTTGCCTGGTGGATTGCCCGCCAATTACCAAAGCAAGACCCCCTTTGACATTCCCGCTATCAAGCCAGATCCAGCCCCATCTGCTTGCCAGAAAGTGATTCAGCGGGTTGGTGCTTCTTTGAAGCGCGATGCTGTCGATCTTCGCTTGCTGTCTGACTTTGAAAAACGTCAGGGCAAATTGATTGACAGTCAAAACGAAGTGGGTGGTTGGCCACTGCTCAAGTCGCTGCCCGCACTTTTGGATACAGATGGTGATGGCATCCCTGATGATTGGGAAACGGCCCATGGTTTGAATGCCAAAGATCCAAGTGACGGCAACAAAGTCGATGGCAAATCCGGCTACACCTACTTAGAGTTGTACCTTCAAGACATCGTCAACAAAGGCTTGAAGTAATTTGGTGAATCAAGTAACGCACTGGGTCTTTCACGGCCTGGTGCCTATAGACTGCCGTCATGTTTGATTCAGTCGACTTCTTTTCATGGCCACAACTCTTCGGGTGGGCGGCATTCATTTTTGGTGTGGCGTCTTTTGCGCAAACATCAGATGCGCGCTTTAAAAAACTGATGGCTTTGGAATGCTTCGCCTACGTCCTGCACTTTGCACTGTTAGGACAATGGACGGCTTCCGCCAGTGCCACGGTATCGTTGGGCCGCTCTTTGGCGGCCGTTCGCTATCCCTCCAAACGCGTTGGTTTGTTCTTCATGGCCCTGAGTGTTGCTTGTGGTCTTTGGCTTTACAACAGTTGGGTTTCTTGGTTACCCATTACAGCTTCAGTGTTGGGAACCTTTGCGCTTTTCTTTTTGAAACATGTGCGGATGCGCTTGGTGATGCTGAGCGGGACCGTTTTATGGCTGTTTCACAACTACTGGGTAGGCTCTGTGGGGGGCACTTTGTTGGAAGGCGTGTTGTGCATTGTGAACATCGTCACGCTGGTGAGAATGGTGAGAATGTCTAAGATGTCCAAGCACCATGACATTGCGTCAAGATAGCGCGCGATATTGAAAGTTCTTAAATTGAGCGGTGCCTTGTCCACTGGCATACAGCGCAGGTCGAAGGCTCATGAACCCGAAAGCCACATTGTGATGATAGCCAGAAACATCCATTTGAATGGGAAACTTGGTCCAAGTCTTGCCCTCATCGTGGCTGGTGTGAAGTGTGAATATGTGCCAACGATTGGACATTCGAATCTTGGCATGTCGGTGCATGCCTGTGGGCTTGACTATATTGCGTTGATCTAGGCCATAGCGATGCAACATCATGGCGCTATCGTTCAAGCCTACACCTGCATAAAGTCGGTCACTGTAGAAAAGCAACAAGCCGGCTTGCACGCCTTGGTCAAAAGAAACATCGACTTCAATTTCGTAGGCGTGGTCGCCTGTTACCAAACATAGAGGTGAGCTGTTGGCAGGCGAAGTGCCAGACGCTTGTAACCTCAAGCTGCCTTGACTTAACTCAATGCGATCTAGTTCCTTAGCGCCCCCTCTGAAAAAACGCCATTGAGATCCCAAGCTTGGGCCTTCAAAGCGATCTGATAAGCGCATGCCATGTGGCACTGGCGTACCACCTTCTGGCGATGGTAGCAAGACGCTTTCATCATCGTATGCACTGTCAAACCACCCATCTGTTGTGTATTTCAGAGGCACCATCAGTGTCTGTCGCCCCAGCGTGTGAAAGCCCGCCTCATAGCCGTGGTACATCATGTACCAGTCTTTGCCATTAGGCCCTTGAACGATGGTGCCGTGGCCTTTTGACCACCAACGCTGCCTTGCATTTTTTGTTTTGACAATGGGATTGCGCGGGTGATGTTGCCATGGCCCATGCACCGAACGCGACCTGGCACAAATCACCATGTGGCTGGTGGGCGGACCTGCCGTGCCGCCTACTGCCAAGACCATGTGATACCAGCCGTCATGGCGAAGAATTTTGGGGCCTTCTTGCGAATAGGCTTCAACCACCCAGTCTTCTGGATATTTCCAGCCTTCGTAGACATGTTTTTCTGGGCCCACAATTTTTAAGCCATCTGCTGAAAGGGAAACTTGCAGACCACCTGATAAAAACAAGTAACGCTGTCCATCTTCACCGACTGCATGGCCCGGATCGATGCGGTCATTGCCTAAACGAATAGGTTCAGACCAGGGGCCTTGAATGTTGTCGGCATAGATAACCCAAATGTCATTGGGACCTGTACTGGACACAGTCTTCTTTGCGGGAATGTACAAGTAATAGCGGTTTTGATGTTTGCAAAGTTCTGGCGCCCAAACGGAGCCAATGTATTTTTGCAAAGCGTGCCCCATAGGCTGCCAGTTCACCAAATCACGCGAGTGCCAAATGAGCAGTCCTGGACATGCCTCAAAAGAGGAATGCGTCATGTAGTAATCGTCACCGTCCTTGAGAACGGTTGGGTCGGGATAGTCACCCGCCAAGATGGGATTTAAATATTGACCTAGGCCGGTATCTGCTTTGCGTTGGTTCTCAACCCCCTTGGGCCAAACCGTGCAACTGGGGACGAAGGGGCTGCCTGGTTCGTTGCTACAAAGGCTTTTAGATTGATCGGGTTGGGTATTTGCAATTGCACTTGCACTTTGAAGGCTTAGAGGCCAAGCCAGCAAATTGACCAAACAATCTCTTCGTTGCACTGAGCGCTTCCTAATTCTCTGGTGCAGTTTCTAATGCCGCCCATACACGCGAAGGGCTCATGTCTTGCATGTTCCATTGCAGGGGGTCAAACTTTTTGAAAATGCTTTTGTAATGGGGCATGACATGCGCAATTTCAGTTTCGGAATGGATGATGGTGCCGCGGTCTTCTGCAATGTCGAACATTTGTTTGAAGTCAATGGGCTCTCTGTTCGCCAACTTCAAAAACAATGGTACGTTGGCCAGAAGTTGAAGCAAACTCGAGAAGACTTTCACATCAGTTCTTTCATGGCATCAAGTGGAATGATGGCGCCACGATGTTGGACCACTTTGGCGGCTACGCGATTGCCAAAATCTGCGGCGATCAAGGATGATGCACCTAGCAATCTTTTGCTGAGATAGCCTGCAGCAAATGAGTCGCCTGCTGCCGTGGTGTCCACCACTTTTACAACGGGTTGCGTAGGGGCGTTTTCCCATTGGTTTGAGTGCTTGGCGCGAACCAGCGTAGGGTTGGCGCCGCGTTTGATGACGATCTCTTCCACGGAAAGAGACTGAGCATGCGCTACAGCTTCTTCAAGCGAGTTGAAATCGTAAACATCTTTGTGATCGTCAGCGGTGATCATGGCAATGGTCGACACTGAGAAAGCCTCATTGAAGACTTGTTGTGTGGTGAGCTTGTCTGGCCAAAGGCGAGGGCGGTAGTTGTTGTCGAAGACAACTTGTTTGCCCTTGGCTTTTTGTTGCGCCAATAGCTTGAACAAACGTTGACGTGCTTGTGTGTTCAGAATAGCCAAGCTGATGCCGCTGAAATAAAAGCAATCGATGACGTCTACGTCAGCTTCTAAGGGACTCGCTTCGACGTCAAAATAGTGGCGAGCCGCGCTGTTCTCGCGCCAGAAGTGGAAGTGGCGTTCGCCTTTGTCGTCAGTCTCAATCAGGTACATGCCCGGCAACCTGCCAGTGATTTGACGCGTGTGCTGCAAATTCAATCCAAGAGCAGACCATTCCTGTATCAACTTGTGGCTTAAAGGGTCATCGCCCAAGCCTGTGGCATAGCCCACTTGAATGGCTTGCGCGGCGCTGCAACGGCGCAAATAGACAGCCGTATTGAAGGTGTCGCCTCCATAAGACAGTACGGCAGGTCCAAAGCCATTCGCCTGAACTTCGAGCATGCATTCACCTATGGAAACGACATTTATTTTTTGATTCAAAATAGGGACTCGCAAGTTTTGAAACACTGTTCCAGATGATAGTATAAAAGACCTTGCGAGCCATTTTGATAAACAGACTGAGCAAAAAATTGATGAAAAACGTCTCTACAAATTCAACATCATCTGCCGCCTCTAGTGGACGCTTATTGATCACCGGTGCCGCCGGTGCTTTAGGGCGTGTTTTGCGAAAAGCTTGGACCCAAGAAATCAATGGCAACGGCCGATGGCAACATCTTCGCGTGTCAGATCGCTTGCCCCTCAATGATCTCGGTCCTCATGAGGAACAAGTCATTTGTGACTTGTCGGATCGCGATGCCATGGAAAGTCTCTTGCAGGGTGTTGAGGCTGTCGTGCACATGGGTGGACAGGCCGTCGAAACCAATTTTGAGATCATTCGCGATGCCAACATTCAAGGTGTGTTCAATCTCTATGAGGCAGCCAGACTGGCGGGTTGCCAAAGGGTGGTGATGGCCAGTTCAAATCACGTCACGGGTTGTTACGAACAAGGACAATTTGTATCACCAGACATGCCCGCCAAACCAGACGGCTATTATGGTGTTAGCAAATTATTTGCTGAGGGCATGGCAAGCATGTACTTTGAGCGTTACGGCATCGAAACAGTGAGCTTGCGATTGGGCTCTGTCATTCCCAAAGCAGAAGACCGCCGTGGTTTGTCGACATGGCTCAGCTATCCAGATTTTGTTCGTTTGACACAGGCCGCTCTTACCGCAAAAGACGTGGGATGTCTCACGGTGTATGGCGTCTCGGCCAATCCAAACAAATGGTGGTCAGAAGCGGGTTGGGACAAGATAGGCTACCGACCCTTAGACAGTGCTGAAGCTTGGCGTGATGAAATTCAAGACAAAGTTTTTCCAGAGGGAAGTCTGATGGCCCAAAAACAAGGTGGGAGCTTCTTAGGCTTGGGTCCTTTTCCGAAAAGTATTTGAGTCAATTTGCTGCTTTTGTCAGCACTGATCACTCGCAAGTTTTTTGAGCTGTGATCTTGATGGCGCCATTTGTTGCTGTGGGCAGTTGATTGAGTACCATGGCACCAAAGACACAGGCGCCAAGCGGCCCCAAATGTGTTCGATCAAACTTGGGTGTGCCTTTTGGGGTTTCTGCATATTGATCGGCTTTGTCCTCGCCCACTGAAATTACTTTAAGTTTGCTCATTTGGTGCAAGTCAATTAAAGGGACTTGCATTTTGAAGGCAACTTGCTTCATGGCATTGGCCCATTCAATTAAATCATCTTGATGTTGACCAGCCTTGAAGCTTCTTCGAATCAAAGGCGTGACAAAGATCGGGTTTGCGCCTACATCGCGTGCTTCTTGCGCATAGGTCTCTAAATTTCTGGGGTACTCTGTAACTAAGTCGGTAGAGCGTCCGGGTTTACCAGGTTGATCGTTGTGACCGAATTGAATCATGACCCACAGCGTTTGTTGCTTAGGATTATTTTTCATGTGTCCAAGCGCTTCAGTCCATAAGCCCTCTTCCCTGAAGCTTTTGCTGCTGCGACCATTCTTAGCCAAATTGAAACAATCGGCATGGCCTTTTAACCATTCGCACACAGCGTCGCCATATCCGTTTTTGGTGGCCATGGTGGAGTCGCCAATGAAATACAAACGATTTACAGGCTCAGATTTCGCCATTGAATTTGAGGCTGTTTGAGCAACAGTTGATGTGGCGATGAGGGACATCCAAATCGAGAGCACTGCTGAGGTGACTGATTTGAAATCGAAATGTCGCATGGTTCAATTTCTAAAACGTTGCACCAATGCGGTGGCACTGTCACGCAAGACGTTTTGATCGGCGCCTACCGCGACGAAGAGACAACCTTGGGCAACGTAATGCTTTGCCAGCGCTTCATCACCTGTCAGAATGCCTGGCGCTTTGCCGCATGCTTTGATACGGGCTATGGCATCATCAATGACCTTGAGCACCTCTGGATGTTTTGGATTTCCCAAGTGGCCCAATGCGGCTGACAAGTCACCAGGACCAATGAACACACCGTCGACGCCCTCTACATTGGCGATGGCTTCCAGATTGTCCAAACCTTGGAGTGTCTCGACTTGCAACAGGACACACAATTCACTGGCGTTGAGATGGGCGTAGTCTTTCACGCGCCCGTAGTTGCTTGCGCGTGGTGCACCAGCATAACCACGAACACCGTGCGGAGGATAGCGGGTGTATGAAACAGCATTGCGCGCTTCTTCTACTGTTTGAATGTAGGGCACCAACAGATTTTGGACACCGACATCCAATAATCGTTTGAATGTCACCATGTCATTCCAAGGTGGTCGAACGATTGGGGTCGCGGTACCACCTTTCATGGCTTGCAGCTGCGAGACTATTTCGCCAAGATCATTCGGTGAGTGTTCCATGTCCAGCAGCAACCAATCGTATCCGCAATGCGCCAAGATCTCGATACTGATGGGGCTGCATAAATGCGACCATAAGCCAATTTGTGTTTGACCGTTCTGGATGGCGTGTTTGAATTTGTTGTGAATGGATTGCATGGTTTGTCGTAAGTTTGATCTTGTGGATTAGCGAACCAGGGCGGGCATTTTGGGATTGAAAGTCCATCCTGGTATGAGGTACTGCATGGCCATGGCATCATTGCGCGCACCAAGGCCGTGTTGTAAATAGAGTTGATGTGCTGCTTTGACGGCAGCCATGTTCAGCTTCACACCAAGACCTGGTCGTTTCGGTACTTCGATCATGCCGCCTTTAATTTGCAGAGGGTCTTGCGTGAGGTATTGACCATCTTGCCAAATCCAATGGGTATCAATGGCTGTAACCTTCCCGGGTGCAGCCGCCGCACAGTGCGTGAACATCGCCAAGGACACATCAAAATGGTTATTGGAATGCGAACCCCAAGTGAGTTCGTACATTTGACACAGTTGTGCAACGCGAACGGAGCCTTGAAGTGTCCAAAAATGTGGATCGGCCAAAGGAATGTCAACCGATTGCAATTGAATGCTGTGCGCCATTTCTCGCCAATCCGTGGCCACCATGTTGGTGGCAGTGGGCAAGCCTGTGGCGCGTTTGAATTCGGCCATCACCTCTCGGCCTGAGTACACACCTTCTGCGCCGCATGGATCTTCAGCATACGCCATGGTGTTCCTGTGATCACGCAGCAAGCGGATGGCATCTTTTAAAAGCCATCCGCCGTTGGGGTCCAAGGTTATGCGGGCGTCTGGAAAATTCTGGTGCAAAGCCACAATGGCTTCGACCTCCTCTTCACCACGCAATACGCCGCCCTTTAATTTGAAGTCTTGGAATCCATAACGGTCTTGTGCGGCTTTGGCCAAGCGCACAATGGCTTCTGGCGTGAGTGCGGGTTCATGTCGCAGGCGTTGCCAATCGTGACTCGCATCAGGCTCGCTGTGGTAGGGCAAGTCTGTTTTTTGCCGATCAGCCACATAAAACAAATAACCCAATACTTGAACGCTTTGACGTTGTTGACCTTCGCCAAGCAATGCTGCAACCGGCACGCCCAGATGCTGCCCCAACAAATCGAGAAGGGCGCTTTCAATGGCGGTGACAGCATGGATGGCAATGCGCAAATCAAAGGTTTGATTGCCACGTCCACCTGTATCGCGATCTGCAAATTTGTGCTGCAGAGAGTTGAGCAAATTTTTGTATTGACCGATGCTTTGGCCCTCTACCCAAGGCTTGGCATCCTCAATGGTTTTTCGAATTTTCTCGCCACCAGGAACTTCCCCGATCCCGGTGTTGCCACCGGAATCTGTCAGGATGAGCAAGTTGCGTGTGAAGAAAGGGGCATGTGCACCGCTCAGGTTCAGAAGCATGCCGTCGCGACCTGCAACGGGAATCACCTCAAGGCGTGTGACGGTGGGTGTGGTGTTCATGGACGTTTGAAAATGACGTTAAAACTGCATAGGGGCTTAGAATTTAGACATCGTACAACTTGTGCGCAATTGACAATCACTGGAGAAACCCTAGGTGAGCCTCAACATTCATTGTGCTGAGCGTTCACTTTTTTTCAGGCGATCGCGACTGTTAGACAAATGCGTGCGCATGGCTGCGCGTGCAGCTTCAGGGTCTTGTGCTCGAATGGCGTTGAAAATACTTTCATGTTCTTCATTGACTCTTCTTAGATAGGCCAGTCGCTCTGGGCTGACAGGCAAGGGGTTTTCAAGTCGGGCTCGAGGAATAGCACCCGTGCCTAAGGAGTTCATCAACTCTTGGAAGTGCTTGTTCTGAGTAGCCCGTGCAATCTCTTGATGAAACAGAAAGTCAGCTTGAACAGCATCTCGGCCTACAGCTATTGCCTGCTTGAATGCATTCATGGCTTTTTGCAGTTCTTCAATATTTTCGGAATTTCTCCTCTGAGAAGCCAAAGCCGCAGCCTCGGTTTCAATGCCTATTCGAAACTCAAGGAGCGCAATGATTTCACGCAAGGTGCCTAATTGATGTGTACTGATTCGAAAGGATGGGGTAACTTCTTGAGGCAATACAAAAGTACCAATGCCATGCCGAGTTTCGACCAAAAAAGAGGCTTGCAAATGAGAAATTGCCTCTCTCACGACAGTTCGGCTGACCCCAAAATTGCGCATGATTTCGGCTTCGGTCGGTAGTTTTTGACCCACCTTTAGCTGGCCTGCGCGTATTTGCAAAGACATCTTTTCAACCAATTGCATGGCCAAACTTTTGGTCTTGCGAGGTTCTTCAACGATGATGGCGTTTGAGTTCATGGGGTAACTACTAGGGCCAGAAGTGTCCTAGTCTTGGATAATTTAAGTTGTACGACAACCTGTCATTTCTTTGAATTTGATCGAAATGTAACAGAAGCTTTTTCAATTTGCGCAGAAAATTTTTCATGACCCAGTTCGGGATTTTTTCAAACCATCCTAACCAAGTAGGTGAATCACCCATTTGGGATGTCGAGGGGGTGTGCCTGTGGTGGGTCGATATCGAAACGCAGCGCATTTTTAAAAAATCCTTGGCAGGTCAATTGCAAACTTGGCAGCTGCCCGAGAAGGTCGGTTGTATCGCTCTGACAGCTGACAAGCGAGTGCTTGCGGCCATGGAAACCTGTATCGCTCTGTTAAAGCTAGAGTCAGACGGTCGCTTTAAGCTTCAAACCTTGGCCACCATGGCGCATTCCAAACTTGGAATGCGCTTCAACGATGGCCGTTGTGATGCTTCGGGCCGCATGTGGCTTGGCACCATGGTGATGGACATGGGCAAAGCTGACAATGCAGGTGGGCTGTATTGTTTAGATGAGAGAGGTCTGACTGGCCCCTACGTTGAGGGTTTGTACACACCCAATGGTATAGCATTTAGCCCTGATGGCGGCACGATGTATTTTTCAGATTCACACCCTAAGTCTCAAAAAATTTGGCGCTGTCAATTTGATTTGGCTTCTGGTGCTCTGTCAAACCGAAGCTTGTTTGTCGACATGACTGATTTGCCAGGTAGGCCAGACGGCGCAGCAGTGGACGATCAAGGTCACTACTGGATCTGCGGTAACGATGCGGGCTTGGTGCATTGTTTTGATGAATCGGGTCACTGTATTGAGTCTTTGACTGTGCCATTCCCAAAGCCTGCCATGTGTGCCTTTGGAGGAGTTGACTTTCAAACCTTGTTTGTGACTTCTATTGTCCCTGGTAACCAGCCATTGAATAACTTGGGGCAAAGTGGGCAAGTGGTTTCAACCCAGCTTCCGCATAGGGGTTTGCCTGAGCCGTTTTTTTCAAGATTTCCTGCAACATGAACATCTAATTTTTCTATCGGGTATTTCTTTCTTTCGCATCACTTCACATCACAAAAATCAATTTTGGAGACATCATGAAATTTAAATTGCTTCTATCTGCACTTGCAATGGCCGGCCTAACTTTTGCGTCGCAAGCTGCTGAATTTCGCTCTGCAGATACTCACAATGCAGACGACTACCCAACTGTTGTCGCTGTGAAGCACATGAGTGAAGTGCTTGAAAGGATGAGTGGTGGCAAACACAAAATCAAAGTGTTCAACAAAGCTGCTTTAGGTCAAGAAAAAGAAACCATTGATCAAGTCAAAATTGGGGCCTTGGACTTTACGCGGGTCAATGTGGGGCCGATGAATGGAATTTGCCCTTTAACCCAAGTACCTACTATGCCATTCTTGTTCTCTTCTGTTACTCATATGCGCAAGTCCTTGGACGGACCTGCAGGTGAAGAAATCTTGAAGAGTTGCGAAGCCTTTGGCTTTGTTGGTTTGGCTTTCTATGACTCGGGCGCTCGCTCCATTTACGCCAAGAAGCCCATCAAAACAGTGGCCGACGCAAAGGGATTGAAAATCCGGGTTCAACAGTCTGATTTGTGGGTGGCTTTGGTCAGTGCCATGGGCGCTAATGCCACGCCTATGCCTTATGGCGAGGTCTACACAGGCTTAAAGACAGGCTTGATCGATGCTGCAGAAAATAACATTCCATCATTTGACACCGCCAAGCACGTTGAGGCAGTGAAGATTTATTCACGTACGGAACACTCCATGGCCCCAGAAATGCTGGTCATGTCAAAAATTGTATGGGACAAGCAGTCCAAAGCTGATCAAGACATGATTCGCGCAGCTGCCAAAGAATCTGTTGCTTTTCAGCGAAAAAAATGGGACGAACAGGAAGCCAAATCATTGGCCAATGTCAAAGCTGCAGGTGCAGAAATTGTCGAAGTTGACAAGAAGTCATTTCAAGCAGTCATGGGCCCTGTCTACGACAAGTTCATGACCACACCCGACATGAAGCGTTTGGTGAAAACCATTCAAGACACCAAGTAAACCATTCCAACTCAGGCTGAATTTTGAAGGCGATGTTTGATGTTCACTAAGTTTTGTGCGACCTTGTCAAAAATCAGCCTGATGTTGGCAGTGTTGGGCCTGTTGTCTGTGGTGTTTTGTGTCCAATGGCAAGTTATTGGACGCTATGTCTTTAACGACACACCCACTTGGGCAGAGGCTTTGGCAATGCTCATTGTGCTGTTTGTTACTGCATTTGGTTTGGGGGTGGGCGTGCGGGATGCAGGTCATATCGGCATGGAGTCGCTCATTGTTTTATTGCCCGAAAAATGGCGCTTGCGTTTAGAGTTGCTAATCCACGCTTTGGTGGCTTTATTTGGATTTCTGATGGTGCAAAGTGGATGGCTTTGGGCCAGTGCCAAGTGGCAAGAAAAAAAACCAATGCTACCCGTGCCAGACGGCATTGACTATGTGCCTGTCATCATTGCAGGTGGACTCATTTTTATATTTTCCATCGAGCACATAGTGGCCTTGCTTCGTGGTGAGGTTGTGGAGCCATCATGGAATTAACAGTTCTGGCTTTGAGTTTTACGCTACTGCTTGTACTTGGCGTGCCAGTGGCCTTTGCCATTGGTCTTTCGTCGGTGGCAACTATTTTGGCGGCAGGTTTACCAGTTGCTGTTGTGTTCCAAAAAATGGTAGGTGGCATGCAGATTTTTTCTTTCCTAGCCATTCCATTTTTTGTTTTCGCTGGCGAGTTAATGCTCTACGGCGGCATAGCCGATCGCATCGTTAAATTTGCAAACAGTTTGGTGGGTCACGTTCGCGGTGGCTTAGGCATGAGCAACGTTTTGGGATGTACTATTTTTGGTGGTATCGCTGGCTCGCCCTTGGCCGATGTTTCTGCCATTGGTTCGGTCATGATTCCTCTAATGAAGAAGGAGGGCTACGATGCCGATTACGCCGTCAATGTGACCACACATGCTGCCTTGGTAGGTGCCATCATGCCCACATCGCACAACCTCATTATTTTTACGTTGGCGACATCGGGAATTGCGTCAGTAAGCATCTTGGGCTTGATATTGGCAGGATTAGTGCCGGCCATCATTTTGACCATTTGCAATTTGGCTGCTGCTTATTACGTTGCAGTGAAGCGCGGCTATCCAACTCATGGCAACTTTCCAGGTTGGAATGTGGTTCTCATGGCCTTTCTTGCAGCCATGCCAGGTTTGTTTGTGGTGGTCATTATTTTGGGCGGCATATTGTCAGGCGCATTCACTGCCACCGAATCGGCGTCTATTGCTGTTGCATGGGCCTTGTTTGTGACGGTCGTGGTTTATCGTTCCCTCACGTGGACACATTTTTTGAAGGCTTGCGCCAAGGCCTGCAAAACTACCGGTGTTGTCTTGTTGCTCATCGGCATATCAGCCGCATTTGGTTATTTCATGGCCTTGTACGAGGTGCCCCAAAAAACAGGCGAGATGATGAAATTGGTCAGCAGCGAGCCGTGGGTCATTTTTCTCATGATCAATGTGTTGCTTTTTATTTTGGGAACATTTTTGGACATGGCGGCCACCATTCTCATTTGCACACCCATTTTTTTACCTATCGCAATGCAGTTTGGCATGGACCCTCTGCAATTTGGTATTTTGATGCTCATTAATTGCGCTCTCGGCTTGAACACACCGCCAGTCGGTACGGTTCAGTTTGTAGGGTGTGCCATTGGTGAAATATCGGTTGGACAAGTGATGCGTACCATTGGCCCGTTTTACGGTGCGCTCGGTATGACTTTGCTAGCCGTAACCTATGTGCCTTCATTTTCCTTGTGGTTGCCCCAAGCTTTAAAGTAAAGTGGTTTATGGATTCTTCTGAATTCCCTGTCATTGCAATGCACGAGGCCGATAACGTGGCCATTGTGGTCACAGCCGGTGGTTTAAAAGCAGGTGCCAAGGTTAGAAAGCATTCAAAAGCACCTTCAGTGACGCTCGTCAACGCTGTGCCTCAAGGTCACAAGCTGGCGCTTATGGATATTCAGGCGGGCCAGTCTGTTAGGCGCTACAACGTGAGCATTGGCATTGCAAAACAAAACATTGAAGCAGGCAGCTGGGTGCATGAGCGATTGCTAGACATGCCAGCTGCAAGAGACTTTCAGAATTTACCGATGGCCACTGCGCCACAAAACGCCATTGAGCCGCTGACGGGTTACACCTTTGAAGGTTATCGCAACGCAGATGGCTCTGTGGGCACACGCAATATTTTGGCCGTCACCACCACGGTTCAGTGTGTGGCAGGCGTGGTGTCCTTGGCGGTAAAAAAAATCAAAGAAGAGCTGTTGCCCTTGTATCCCCATGTAGATGACGTGGTGGGCATTGAGCATTCCTACGGGTGTGGTGTAGCCATTGATGCGCCCGATGCCATCATTCCCATTCGCACCTTGCGCAATATCAGCCTCAATCCCAACTTTGGAAACGAGGTGTTTGTGATCAGCTTGGGGTGTGAAAAGTTGCCACCGCAACGATTGTTGCCGCCTGGTAGTTTTCCCTTGGTCGATGAGCGCGCAGTTACGGATGGACCCGACACGATTTGCCTGCAAGACGATCAGCACGTAGGCTTTATGTCGATGTTGCAACACATCACAGAAGGTGCCAAGCCGCATTTGGAACGACTCAATGCCAGACGTCGGGAGACAGTGCCTGCAAGCGAATTGGTGGTCGGTGTGCAATGCGGCGGCAGTGACGCATTTTCGGGTGTCACCGCCAATCCTATCGTCGGCTTTGCAGCAGATCTCTTGGTGCGAGCTGGTGCCACCATCATGTTCAGCGAAAACACCGAAGTGCGCGATGCCGTTGAACAACTCACTTACAGGGCTAGCAGCCCTGAAGTTGCGCAAAACATTGTGCGTGAGCTCGATTGGTACGACCGCTATTTAGAACGCGGTCAAGCCGATCGAAGCGCTAACACCACGCCTGGTAACAAAGCTGGTGGCTTGTCCAACATTGTTGAAAAAGCAATGGGATCCATTGTGAAGAGCGGCACTTTGCCCATTCAGCACGTCTTGTCGCCCGGCGAGAAACTCAAACCCGCCCAAAAAGGCTTGGTGTTTGCAGCGACGCCCGCCAGCGATTTCATTTGCGGCACCTTGCAATTGGCCGCGGGTATGAATTTGCATGTTTTCACGACGGGAAGGGGTACACCCTATGGCTTACAAGCATGCCCCGTTGTAAAAGTTGCAACACGGACAGACTTGGCCAAGCGTTGGCACGACTTGATGGACTTGAACGCGGGCCGTGTGGCCGACGGTGACATCAGCATTGAAGAGGGCGGCTGGGAATTGTTCAAATTGCTTTTAGATATAGCCAGTGGTCGTAAAACATGGGCCGAGCATTGGAAGTTGCATAACGCTTTGGTGCTGTTCAATCCAGCGCCTATCACTTAACCATCAATCAGGAGACAAATATGAAGTTACGTCGTCAATTTTTAAAAACATCCGTAGCTGTAGCTACAGGTTTGATTGCACCTGCAACCTTTAGCCAAGCTGTACCTTGGCCCGCCAAACCCATCAACTACTTGGTGGCCTTTCCTGCTGGTGGTACAACAGATATTTTGGCGCGTTTGGTTTCACAAAAACTAGGTACAGCATTGGGTACAACGCTGGTCATTGAAAACAAAGGTGGCGCTGGTGGTAGTGTGGGTTCAGAAGTCGCGGCTCGCGCGCCTGCAGATGGTTACCACTTGCTGGGTGGCACCATCAGTTCGCACGCTATCAATGTCAGCTTGTATCCCAAGCTAGGTTACGACCCTGTCAAATCATTTACGCCAGTTTACTTGTACGGCACCAACCCTGTTGTGTTGGTGGTGGCTGCCAACAGTCCCTACAAAACATTGCGCGATTTGTTAACTGCAGCAAAAGCCAACCCTGGTAAGTTGTCTGGTGCATCTGCCGGTAACGGCACCTCACAACATTTGGCTCAAGAATTATTGGCATTTAAGGGAGATGTGAAGTTCACCCACATTCCCTACAAAGGCAGTGCACCTGCCATACAAGACGTGATGAGCGGCCAAGTTGACTTCATGTTTGACACGACCGTGGTTGCGGGTCCCCATATTCAAAGCGGCAAGCTTCGCGCGCTTGCAGTCACTTCGGCAAAACGTTTGACCGACTCTTTGACCGATGTGCCAACCGTCGCAGAATCTGGATGGCCAGGCACACAAGGGTTTGAGGTGGTTTCTTGGCAAGCGCTTTTTGCACCTGCTGGTACACCCAAGCCTATTGTCGACAAGTTGCATTCAGAAATTCTCAAGATCATTCAAGCGCCAGACATGCAAGACCGCATGAAAGGTTTGGGAATGCAAGCCTCGGTGATGACACCGGATCAGATTTCAAGCTTCCAAAAATCAGAAATTGACAAATGGGCGCAAGTCATAAAAGCTGCCAACATCAAAATTGACTGAGAAAAAATACCATGTTTAATAAATATGTCACGGCCTTGACCGCTGCCGCTAGTTTGCTTTTCAGTGCTACGGCTGGTGCCCAAACCGCTGCCAGCTTTCCCTCCAAGCCCATCAAAATTGTGGTGCCCTTCCCCGCAGGGGGCACATCCGATGTTTTGGCCCGTATCTTTGGACAAAAGATCACAGAAAACTGGGGCCAGCCTGTCGTGGTCGAAAACCGCCCTGGGGCAAGTGGCAACCTAGGTGCAGATCAAGTGGCCAAATCCGCGCCCGATGGCTACACCTTGGCACTGATGGATGTGGGCAACTTGGTCATCAGTCCTGCTTTGTTCAAATTGCCCTTCAATGTGGTGAACGATTTTGCGCCTGTGGCCATGGTGGCTTACTCACCGCACTTGTTGGCCGTTAGCACCAAGGTGCCTGCCAACACACCCGCCGAGTTGGTGGCGTATGCCAAAGCACAAAAAGGCAAAATCAATTACGCCGTCGCTGCGGGCATGGGCAGTGCTTCGCATTTGGCTGGCGTCATGTATGCGCAGCGCAATGGCATTGAATGGGGCTATGTGCCTTACAAAGGTGGGGCGCAAGCTATTACCGATCTGGTAGGTGGCCAAGTGGACGTTATGTTCAATGGCATGGTGGCAACCTATCCGCAGGTCAAGGCTGGCAAAATCAAACTGATTGCTGTGTCAAGTTTGACGCGTAACGCACAAATGCCAGATACCCCCACAGTTGCCGAATCCTTGCCGGGCTTCTTAACAGGCAGCTTTCAAGGCTTGTTGGCGCCAGCTGGCACGCCCAAGCCCATCATCGACAAGCTCCATGCAGAAATCAAACGGATTGCTGCTTTGCCCGATGTTAAAGAGCGTTTGATCACCTTGGGTGCAGAGCCCTCTGGTATGACACCCGAGCAATTTGCTCAGTGGGTCAAAACAGAAATTCCAGCCATGGCCAAGATTGTGAAAGACGAGAAGATCACGGTTGAATAATGAGCCAACTATTTTGTTATATTTCCATACATTAATGTATTGATTTCTAAGGACCCATCATGCTGAAAAAAGTTGGTATTTTTTTGGGATTGGTCCTCTCAGCTTTGGTGCTTGCGGTGGGCGGTCTTTATGCCAAAGGCGGCTCTGCAGAAGTGTTGTTGTGGGTGGTCCAAATCTTTGTCAGGCAAGAACACGCCCCCAACAGAGAAGTGAAATGGGCGGTTCCAAATACAGCCAGTGAACCCAATTCACCGGCAGCCAATGCTGCAGCCAGTTCCAATAGAAAACCTCCCAACGTCATTTTGATTGTGGCCGACGATTTGGGCTACAACGACATCACCTTGAACGGTGGCGGCTTGGCCAATGGCACAGTGCCCACACCCAACATCAACAGCTTGGCGCAGCAAGGCGCCAATTTTGAAACCAGCTATTCAGGCAACGCTACTTGTGCACCGTCACGTGCCGCCATCATGACCGGGCGCTACCCCACGCGTTTTGGCTTTGAGTTCACGCCTACGCCCAAACAGTTTATGAAAGTGATTGGGCATTACAAAGGGCCCAATCAAGTCTACGATGCGATCTATCACGCTGAACGTGAAAAAGACCTCATTCCCTATGAAACCATGGGTCTGCCGCGTTCAGAAATAACACTGGCCAAGATGCTCAAAGGACAAGGTTATCGAACCCTCCATGTGGGCAAATGGCATTTGGGCGATGCACCCGAATTTAGATCGCATGTGCATGGCTTTGACGAGGCTTTGTCGTTCCAACATGCCAGCTCACTTTACTTGCCAGAGAGCGATCCCAATGTAGTCAACGCCAAACAATCGTTTGACATCATTGATCGATTTCAATGGGCGGCTGGAAGTTTCGGCATGCACTTTAATGGCGGAGAAGCCTTCAAGCCCAAGCGCTATGTCACCGACTACCTGACCGACGAAGCCGAAAAAGCCATAGATGCCAATCGCAAGCAACCCTTCTTCCTTTACCTGGCATACACCGCACCGCACACACCTTTGCAAGCCACCAAAGAAGACTACGAAGCTTTGTCACACATTGAAGATCACACGCTGCGTGTGTACGCCGCCATGGTGCGTAACCTCGACCGCAACATTGGACGCGTGCTGCAAACACTCCGAGACAAAGGTTTGGATGACAACACGCTGGTTATATTCACCAGTGACAACGGCGGTGCTCATTACGTGGGCTTGGATGGCTTGAACAAACCTTACCGAGGCTGGAAGGCCACCTTTTTTGAAGGCGGCATTCGTGTGCCCATGTTCATGAAGTGGCCAGCGGGCATTCCATCGGGTGTAAAGCCCCAATTGCCGGTAAATCACATGGACATTTTTACGACTGTTGCTGCGGCCACTGGTGCAAAGGTGCCAGCTGATCGGCCCATCGACGGCATCAATCTTTTGCCGCAATTGAACAAGCCGGCCGACAAAGGCCCCGAGCGCGCATTGTTCTGGCGAACAGATACTTACCGAGTGATTCGAAAAGGCGACTGGAAATTGCAAGTAGCCCAGAACCCCCGAAAAGATTGGCTGTTTAACATGGCGGTTGATCCCACCGAGAAAAATAACTTGGCCGACAAAGAGCCAGACAGAGTGGCCAGCATGAAGAAAGAGTTGGAAGCCTTCAATGCCACACAGGCCAAGCCCAGCTGGCCTTCCATGGCCGAAGCGGCCATTGCCATCGACAAAAATCTGCGCGAAAAAATGGTGCCCGGCGACGAGTACGTTTATTACGGCAACTGAAGTCGATGTCGCTTAGTTCGCACGCATAAATTCCACCAAAGCCTGCGCTACTTCAGCGCCTTTGTCTTCTTGCACAAAGTGGCCGGCACCGCGAATTTGGGTGTGGTTTTGTCCAGCTGCGCCGGGCACATTTCTTTGCCACATCTTTTCTCCGCCTTTGGTGACGGGGTCGCGCGTCGAAAACAAAGTGATGAAGGGTTTGGTCCAAGCTTTGTAGAGGTCCCAAGCTTGCTCGTTAGCTTCTCGTGCAGGATTGGCAGGATCAATTGGGACCAGTGTGGGAAAGACCCTGGCGCCTACTTTGTAACGGCTGCTGGGGTAGGGTGCATCGTAGGCTGCCACAGCGTCATCGCTGAGCCCCTGTGCGCAACCTGCACGCACAATTTTGCCGATGGGAAACCAAGGGCTGTACATGGCAAACGCGCGCCAAATGTGAAAGGCCGTTGGAATTTTTTCTTTCCCAGTGGGCAAGCCTCCATTGCTGAGGGCAATGCGGTCAAAGCGCTCGGGCATTTCTGCCACCATGCGCAGGCCAATCAGAGAGCCCCAGTCTTGGCAGAAGAGGGTTATGCCGCTCAGATTTTGTGCTTCAAGCCAAGCACTCATCCATTGCACATGGTTGTGATAGGTGTAGTCTTTGCGGCGCACGGGTTTGTCGCTGCGGCCAAAGCCCACCTGATCGGGCACCAGCACACGATAGCCTGCGTTGACTAAAACGGGAATCATTTTGCGGTACAAAAAAGACCAAGCAGGTTCGCCGTGCATTAACAACACCACAGGGCCATCACGGGGGCCTTCATCAATGTGGGCCACACGCAAGCCACCCATGAGCGTGTAGTGAGGTGGGTAGGGAAAGTCGGGTAGGTTTTGGAAGCGGTCTTCGGGGGTGCGAAGAAAATCTTGAACATTTGGAAGTTGACGCATAAAGACCTTAAAACCGGCTGCTGGTTTGAATCACTTTTTGGCCTGCAGGCAGGCTCAGCATGTCACCATCTTTGGCGACTTGAATTTTGCCTTTGAAGATGTCTGCTGTACCTTTTAAGAACACGTCAACCAAACCGGGCAAGGGCAGTGGTGGTGCCACATGGTTGAGCAACAAGAAATTGACATTGGCTTTGCTGGCAATGGTGGCAGCCTCTTCAAGCTTGTCGCGCTTGGCCACGTGCGCACCTTCCTGAAGGAAGGTCATCAATTCTGTGGACATGGCTTCATGGATTAACAAGTCCACACCTTGTGCTTCACGTTGTACGGTGGCGGATGGTGTTGTGTCGCCGCTTATCACCATCGTGCGATCTTTGTAACGAATTTGGTATCCCACCGCGGGATGAATCGGTGCATGCGACACGCTAAAGGCGGTGATGCGGGTATCGGCGTTTTCAAACACCAACGTGGCTTTGTCGTCTTGCAGTGCAAAAGATTTGGGGATGGCGCCAAAGCCTTTGTTGGGCAATACCGCATCGCCGTGGTGGGCCACGCGATAGCCACGGTCAAGGCTATAGGCTTGCAAGAAACCATTCACCACTGTGTCAATGCCTTCAGGGCCATAGACCGGAACAGGTTCTGAATTGGGTTTGGAAACCCAACGCTGCAAGAGCAGTTCACCCAAGCCATCGATGTGGTCTGAATGATAGTGGGTGAGGAAAATGCCATCAATTAAGCCTGCGTTGAACCCCATTTTGTTGATGTTGCGAGCGCTGGTGTTGCCGCTGTCAAACACAAACATCTGCTTTCCCGCCATGACCAGCGTGCAAGGTCCACCCCGTTTGTCATCGGGCATTGGAGAGCCTGCGCCACATACAGCCACATGCAAGCCATCGGGCAGGTCGCGCATGGGATCACTGCCCAAGCGCTGAGCGGCCACACGTTTGGCAATGGCCAAACTGATAGGTGCGCGCGCAAGGTACAAGCCAGCCGCAAACAGTCCGAGAACCAAAAAAGTGATCGCGGTTTTTTTCATTCTCATGTTCAAACTCCAAATATTCTGGCCAAACGTACGCCAAAGCCTTGAATCCAAGGTGCGACATAACGCAGGCGCGGTCTGTTGGCTTCGGTGGCTTTGACGATGGCTTTCACAATGCTGCGGGTGGTTTTGGCTTCAAGCCAATTGAAAGTGATGCGCTCTTGCTTCTTCATGGCCTCAGCCTGATGGGCAAAATAAGACGACGATCCCATCCATGCGTATTTGCTGTGGGTCATGGCTTGGTTAAAGCCGGTGTGAATGGCGCCTGGCTCAATCACGCTAATGTGTACGTTCTTTTTCAGTTGGTCCATCTCTGCACGCAAGCCAGCAGCAGCGGCCGACAAGGCAAATTTGCTCATGCTGTAGGGCATCAAGAAAGGCATGGGTACACGTCCTGCAATAGAGCTGATGAACAAGACCGTGCCGCTTTCTCGTTCAATCATCTGGCGCAAAGCCACTTGCGTCAGTTCCAAAGTGGCAAACAGATTAACCTCAAACAGTTGCCGGACACGTTGCATGTCCACTTCTGCCAAAGAGCCTGATTCACCCATGGCGGCATTGTTGATTAACACATCGATTCGGTGCTGCGCAAGCACAGCGCGATCTTCTGCAGAGGTGATGTCCAGTTTGAAGACTTCCAAGTGCAAGCCTTTTTCGGTGGCAGCTTGCTTCAATTTCAAAGCCTGTGCCTCAGTTTGCGTGGTGGCCAATACCTGATGGCCACGCTGCGCCAAGGCAAAGGCTGTGTCTTTGCCAATGCCTGTACCGGCGCCAGTAATGAGAATGGATTTAGCCATGAGGTGCAATGTGAATCCGTGTAAGACGGTCCATGGAGGACCAGTAAATGTCGCGTTGCCAGCCTACACTGGGAAACACCACGCCTTGCATCAAGCCACCTGTGCTGGCACGCGATTTTTCTTGGCCGGTTTCAATGTCCAAAATGACCACTTGCTCGTTAAAGCGCCTGTAATCGTTGACGCACAGTTCGCCGGTATCTGCAAACAGCAGCATGTGGCTGGCTGCCCCAAAATTTTGATGATGCCAAAGGTCTTTTAACACCAGCTGTTGGTTTTCTGGTGAGTTTCTAACAATGCGCCAAGCCCGCAAATGACGATTGGCTGAATCAAAGGCCACCACAATTTGACGCGTTTCATCGACCAAGGGCGGGTTCGTAATAGCGCCCCCATTGACACCGCTTATCTCCCAATGCTGATGAAAATTTGGATCACTAAGAGACACACGGTGCAATCGGTTGGGCAATGCATTCTTGCCAGCATTCAACATACTCATGCGGTAACTGTGTGCGCCGTTGTCCATGAACCAAGCATCATGTGCCGTCAGTACCATGTCCCAGCCATAGCTCTGCTTTGAATCTTTCAAGTAGTGATAAGACCAAGCTGCGTCTTTTACCAAGCACGCTTGTGCTTCATTCCAGTGGTAACGCATCACACACGTCATGCCCACCACGTACACCGTATTGCCTTGCGCGCTGAGGCGTGCGATGGACGGTTCTGCGCATTCAATGTCTGGCGCCATCTGTTGCAGTGAGTCTGGATGCAAGACGCTCAATCGCGCAGGCGTTTTAGCCGAAATATTTTTGGTTACCACATGGCCATTGGCCAACACCACAAAGCTGTTGTAGGGCTCGTTCATGGGCAATTGTTTGGAATGCAGCAATTCGCATTGCCTGTTCAGCAGGTGCGCATAACGCCCATACACCACCAACAGATGGCCGTTGCCTAGGACCGCCATGCCACCTGGCCACATCGGGCCACCTGGCAATCGCGGTGACTGATGGCGGGTGGCCAAAGTGATGGGATCAATCAACTCAACTTGCGCTGTGGTGGCCAGGCCCAAGTGAGACCCGAGTACTGAATGCGTCAGTAAAAAAACCTGGCCGGGTGCGCCCAACACCGTCATGGTGGAAAGGTGAGTTCGCCTTGAGTGACGTTGCAGCTTCTCATGGGCCTTGATGTTGAACCCCTTTGAAACATGGGCTGACTGCAAGCGTGCAGGGCCCGCATCTTCACTGGGCCAAGGACTGTTGAAGTAGCCGCTTAACGCCTGCGTCGCCATAGCCACACCCCGCTGAGCAACAGCAACACACTTAAACCTGCCAGGTGCCATTGGTAACGTGGCCAGTAGACAAAGACCAGCGAGTTGATAATTACTTGTTGAATGGGGTCGTAGCCTTCTGGCATCGGCAAGACGCCATTGGCTTTGGCCCACTTGGCGTAATCGTTTTGCATGCTTTGGAACAACTCGGGCATGTCGTGCTGCAAGTCGCGCGTCTCACCAGGATCGGTTGCGATGTTGAAGAGATGCCATTGGCCATCACCCACGGGTGCCAAATTGCTGACCAACTTGTAGTCTCCCTTGAAGACGGCGCGGTTGCCAGACAACTCGTAGCCTAAAATTTCGTCGGGGCCGCGCACCCGTGTTGCTTTTCCTTGAATGATGGGGAGCAAACTGTGACCTGTGAGCGGATATATGGCTTGCCCTTTGTAGGAAGTGCCAGGGTGCTGTACGCCAGCCAAGTCGAGCAAGGTGGGCACAATGTCGCTGACATGCGTCAGGCTGTTTTGCACAGACTGTTTGCCTGCGGCCGGTACGCCAGAGATGATCAATGGCACCCTGATGCCGCCTTCACCCGCAAAAAATTTGTATGTGCTCAATGGTGCTGTGGCCGCACTTGCCCAGTTGGGGCCAATGATGCTGTAAGCACCGGGGCTACCCAAGCGATCTAGGTCGCGGTTGTAATGTCGGTCTAGCCACCAACGACCCACGGCCAAAGCGTAGGGGTCAGATGCTTCTGCGCCGTTGTCTGACATGAACACAAACACAGTATTGTCATATTCACCCGTTTGCTTCAGGTGCGCCATGAGACGTCCAATGTGGAAATCCATGGCCTCTGCCATGGCCGCATAGACTTCCATTCGACGGGCCTGATAGGCCTTGTCTTGTGCACTGAGTGAATCCCACGCCACATGGGTTGAGGGCAAAGCGGCCATGGGCGTATTGGGCGGTACCAAGCCCAATTCGATGGCCTTGTTGCGACGTTCTTGTCGCAGCACATCCCAACCTGCGTTGTACCGACCTTTGTATTTGTCGATAAATTCTTGCGGCGCTTGAAGCGGAATGTGATTGGCCTGAAACGCCACATAAGCAAAAAACGGTTTGTCCGATTTGGCATCCGTCTTCAAGTAGTCCAAGGTTTTGCTGACGTAAAACTCTGACGAGTAAAAGGTCTTGGGCATTTGGGCTTCTCGCCCGTTGTCGAACCAGTAGACCTTGTCGGTCAGGTCCAAGTACAACTTGCCCGTCTCCCAATTGTCCGAGCCACTGTCGCCCATCACCAAAGAACGGTCGAAGCCGCGCGCAGGCGGTAAGTTGTGTGGCTCTTTGCCTACGTGCCATTTGCCGGCGGCATACGTGCGGTAACCGTGATCTTGCAGCAAGCTGGCCACCGTCACCACCCGTTGGTTCAGGACACTCAAATAACCAGCTCGGCCCACGTGCGATTGCGGAATGGTTTCGCGCATGTTGCCAACGCCATTCAAATGGTTGTCAACACCCGTGAGAAGCATTGAACGTGTAGGGGAACATGATGCACTGACGTGGAAGTTGGAAAAGCGTGTGCCCGACTGCGCCAGTTGGTTCAAATGCGGTGTGTTGATTTCGCTGCCAAAAGCGCCTACATCGCTGTAGCCCCAATCGTCAGCCAACAAGACCACAATGTTGGGGCGCTTGGCCCATGCAGGCGCGCACAAGGCGAGGGCTGCCACGGCAAAAAAGCTTAGCCATGTTTGGCGGGTACTGCTTAAAAAGGTCATGGTTCAGGGTTGAGTGGCGGCGTCGAACTTGGCTTGCATGGCTTTCTCGATGACCCAAAAGCGATCTTGTCCCCAGACCGCTGTTTCTTCAAATCGGAATGAGGGAACGCCCCACAAACCCAAGGCCAACATGGCTTGTCTATTTTGCTCGGCCACACCGCGCCAATGCGCATCGTTGGCTTTGTTCTTCAGGATGTCTTTGGCGGCTTGCCAATTCAGGCCAGCGCGCTCGACGATGATTTTTAAATGTGCATCAGTGCCCGCATCGAGCCCTTCAGCCCATACGCCTTGCATGAAGGACTGAATGTAGGCTTCGGCAAGCTGGTGCATTTGCGCAAAAGGAATCAGTGCCATTCCACGTTCGGTGGGCTTGCCAACAGGGTCATTCAAACAGCCAAATGCTACATTTTGATGGTGTGCCTCCCGCGCCGCGTCTAAGCTGATGTACTTTCTTTTTTCGGCAGGTACAGGCAAGCCACGCATCACCATAGGCAACACATATTTCAAGTTCACTTGAACGCCGTGGGTTTGTGCCCAGTCAAAAACTTTGGCCACACTGATGGCCGAGTAGGGGCTGCGAAGGGAAAAGTAAAAGTCGATGCTGGTACCGTCAGGTACGTTAGAGATTGTTTGGTACTGCGGTGTTTCAAACAGCGGTGAGGTGCGCTGTTGGTAGGAGTTTCTTTTGTGAGTCGCTAGCCCCAAGTCAGTGAGGCGCGATTCGAGGTGGTGAAGGCGATCAATGCCCCAATACCATTCGCCTTCGTAGTAAATCATGCCGCTCAGGTAGTGGCCCCAAGTTTTACGCAAGCGATGGGAGGTTTGCAAAGATTCGGCGGTGGGTTTGGGGGCATTGACAGGTTCAGCAGATTCAGGCCACCGCAGGCCATACTGCGACGCTAAGCGTGCGGCATCCAGCTGGCTGTAGGTTTTCAGCTTGTCTCGTTCTGGGACGGCAGAGTCATCTGGCTCGCCCACCACATGCTGCAACACCGAAACGGCATAGCGATCTTTGAGCATGGGAATGGCTTGAGCCAACAATTGCGAGTAAGGATCGTCTACCTGGTGAAAAAAGTGCAGCACATGCGGCCGACTTTGAGATTGTCTTTTTTGTTCGGCTTTGTGGCGAAGCGCCAGCAGTCTTTCGCGCGACAAAAAACGCTGGCTGATGACGGGCATCAGCCAACTTTTAAGACTGCGAAAGGGCATGGCTCTGGTTCAATGAAGAACTTACCAAGCCTTCACAAATCGCATTTGCAGTGACTTGACCACAATGGCATTGCGACCGCCAAAATTGTCGCTGTATTGCAGATTGATGCCTGCATCCTTGCCGGGTAACTTGTAGGAAACAAAGGGGCCAACGCCATTTGTTTTGTAACGGTTGCCACCTAGCGTGGCACCTGTGCCGGTGTCGTCAGAAATTTGTTGAATGGAAAACACATTCAAGCCATAGGCCCAATCGCCATTGACCTTCACTATGCCACCTTCGCTGTAAATGAAATTGCCGCTTTTGTAGTCGGTGTCTTTGTTGCGGGTGTTGATGCCATATGACACACGCCCAGCCACAGTCACACCAGCATCCCAAGATGCGTCAGTGTGCTTGGGGTTCAGGTTGTAGGTGACCGCCACACCAGGTCGCAAGGTGTAGAAATTGCCAAAGCCAGGGTTGGGGCCACGGTTCTTGTCGTAAGAGCCTGTAGGGACAAACAATGACACGCCAGCAGCAACTTTGAGTCGATCGACGTGGCGAACCCAAACGGTCGACAGCTCGGTGTCGCCTACGCCAGAGGTTTCAATATTTTGATTGGCGCCAGCTGCCAAAACTTTGGCTTGAACCGCTGCATTGGCTTGTGCTGTACCTGCATTGAGTTGGCCCACGATGGCGGCACTCAACGGTGGGGTTGTGGCTGCAGGGGTGAGGGTACCCGCAGGCTGCGTCACCACAAATGAACGTTTTTGTTGAACAAACGGCACGTTGATGGCAAATGCCACATGGCCGTCACCATACGTGCCTTCGGTTAAGTAGCCACCCACCAGATTCAGCTGTGTCTGATCTTGATTGAATGCCAAGCTGCCTGTGGGAAAGGCTACTTTGTAGGGCAGTGCTGGATTCAATTGAATCGGTGCAATGGGCGCGGGTGTGACGTTGTTACCACTGGCATCGGCAATTTTGTAAATTTGCAATTGCGTGAGGCTGGCTGTACCAAAGAAGCCAGGCTTGTCGGCCGATGCTGCAATTTCGCCACCAAATGCACCCACCGGTGCTTGGCGCAATTTGTAACTTTCTGCAGCTTGGGCATTGAAGCTACAAGCCAAGAGGCAGACCCATGGCAATGAGGCAAGTGCGAACTGACGAGGTGTTGCTTTGTGCATGGAACGAATCATGGGTGTCTCCAGTGAAGGTGGTGGTAATTCAGTACACTTGTGTATTGATAATTCACTCTAGCACAGCAAAGATAAAACACGTCTAGGGTTTTCGCTAGCGGGGTGCAATTTAGGACCCCTAAGTGAATGTTATAAAAGACATCTATGGACACCCGACAACAGAATCAGAACAGCAAGCGCATGCCCAACGAAGCATCCCGCCTCACGCGAGATGATTGGTTGGACGAAGCTTTCAAGGCCGTGGTGGTGGGGGGCTTTGACAACGTCAAGGTACTGGCTTTGGCCGAAAAACTCAAAGTGACCCGTGGCAGTTTTTATTGGCACTTTAGTGACCATGCCGACCTTATTAGCAGTTTGTTGATGCGTTGGAAACTGGCGCAATTGGCCTTGGACGATAAGCTGAAAATGCAGCAAAGCGGCGATGCACTGAAAGACTTGGACTTGGTGGTAGACGCCGCATTCCTTCAAGCAGGCTCGGAACTTGAAAACTTGCGCTTCGAACAAGCCCTTCGTGCGCTAAGCCACCAGCATCCCGTTGCCGCACAATTGTTGGTAGAGGTCGATGCCAATCGAATGGATTTGTTTCAATCCAAATTTTTGGTGTTGGTCAAAGATGCCAACAAAGCCCGCGATTTGGCGGCGCTGTTGTACTTGGCCATTGCAGGAGGCTTTCAAGCTTTGAGTCGGCCCGTCAACCCCCCCAATATTCGCGCCTATTTTCGAACACTCATTTCGGATTACTTGGTGGCCAAACAAGTGAAATGAATGGCGCCAATCGATGCCTCGCAAAGTTATTCTTAAAGGCTAACTTGAAGGCTTCAAGGCATGCGTTCAACAACAGGCATTTTCCAGCCACCTTGTAGCGCTTCATCCTTGGGCCAATAAAGTCGCGCATTGAGCAAGAACGGTGCATTGGCTTTCACGGGCAACCAATTGCTGCGTTGTGCGCTTGACTCGGGTTCACTTGCTTGAATCCAAATGTCCAAAGACCCATCGGCGTTAAAGCGGAGTGCATCTCTGTCGCCCAAAGCATGGCGTTTGAGTGGGTTCTCAATCAAAAATTCATCGGCGCCATAAGCGGTAATGGACCAGAAGGCTTTAACCGGTGGCAATTGATTGGCCTTGAAGTGCAAGCGGTAACGCTGATCGCCCATGAGTGGCTTGCCTTGGTGGTCGATGCTGGTGTTGGGGTACAGCGCATCTTGCGGCAAGTTGGCGCCTAGCCCCACCATGGCCACTGCAGCTCGCGTGTTGTAGTCTGTGCCATAGGCGCCCAGGTTCAAGGGCGGTGAAGACCATGTGCCGTCAGTTGACTTGAGGCCCAAGACTTTGTGGACCTTGTCATCAGCCAGCCAACGACCCACCGTAAAACAGGCTGTATTGAGCCAATTTAAATTTGCGGGTTGTCCAGGTACCAATTGCAAAGTGGCCAAGCGTTGAAGCATAGGCGCATCATCTGCATGAGGCGGATTGGCAACCATCAATTGCATCAAGCGTTCAAAAAATTGAGCGGTTGGCATGTTTCGCATTTGCAAAACGGGTGGCACCGAAGGGAGGGCACTGGGTTGCCATGCAAGCGCATGAACGGTACTTGACGCGTTGTTGTCTGCATTGAATTTTGTCAATTTCAATCGATCTTGCAAGCGGTGAACAGTTGCAAAATCCTGGGTGCCATTGGTCTGTGTGCGGCCTATCAGCCACACCATGTTGGTGGGGGATTTAAGCAGGCTCATGCCACGCGGTACATCACCTTGCCATTGGGGACCCACCAGTAAAAAAGTTTCACCTGCGTGGCCACTGGTGCGTGTGCCTGGCGATGCAAACACATTGGTCCAAGCGTCCATGAAGGGCATCAACTCGTAGCGCTCTGCGTTGGCCGGCATTTCAAACACCCAAGGGCCTTCTTTCATATTGATGAACGCGGTGGTGTAAAGCGTGTCAACATTGGGGCGAACCACATCTTTGAAGCTGGCATCTGGAAACTGACGCACCATGCGCAACTGATTTTCGGGGCCAATGTATTGGCCACTGTGCACACGAGTGGTTTCCATCATCACCAAGGGGTAGCCATACAAATAGGCTTCTGCACCCAACATGATCTTGTCTTTGAGCAGCATGAGCAAAGCTGTCAGCAAGATCACGGCGCCAAGCGTCAACACCATCACGCGTCGGGCAATCATTTTGAATGTTGTCATTTGAATGTGCGGTCGATCAAGGCTGAAAAATGGTTCTAAAGCCCAGGTGGCTCACTGCTAAATCGTCTTCTTGCGCTTGCCTTGAGCCTGCCCGGTATCGCATGCAATAGTTGGGCGCACACAAGAAAGAGCCGCCTTTGATGACGCGTGCTTGTGGTGTACCTGCTTTGAAAGTCGGTGGCTTTTGGGCGCTGTCTGGGTCCAAGCCCTGACCCGATTGGGCTGTTGAGCGCTCTGCCACAAATACATCGGCGGTCATCTCCCACACGTTGCCAATCATGTCAAACAAGCCCCAGGCATTGGCGCCATAACAGCCCACAGGGGCAAGACCTGCAAAGCCATCTTCTGCAGAGTTGGCCATGGGGAAAATACCTTGCCAGGTGTTGGCGCTGGCGGGTTGGTCATGCTGGCTGGGCAATTCTTTGGCGCCTGCGCGCGCAGCCCATTCCCACTGCGCCTCTGTGGGCAAGGTGTGGCCCTTCCACTTGGCATAAGCCAATGCGTCTTCGTAGGTGATGTGAACCACCGGAAATTGACCGTGCTTTTCGATGCTTGATGCTGGCCCGCCAGGATGCTGCCAATTGGCACCTGGCACGTAGTGCCACCATTGACGGGGGTCATCGCCTTGTGTCAGCTTGGTCGGCATTTTGAAAACCACCGCGCCTGCTTGGCGCATGGGCTCAGGCAAGCTGGCGTGGTACTTTGGATCAACAGGTCGCTCGGCCACAGTGACATAGCCCGTGGCTTTGACAAAGGCCGCAAACTCTTGGTTGGTGACCTCGGTACGGTCCATCCAAAAACCTTTGACCGCCACATTGCGCACAGGTTTTTCTTCTGGATACACACTGTCACCCATGTCAAATTTGCCTGGCGGCACCCACACCATGCCCGTGTGCGGTGCATTGGCATCGGGTAAAGGCAAATCACATTGCAGGGTGCTGGTGCCAAGCACAGCTTTGGTTTCAACGGGGTTGGTTTCAACAGCTTTGAACTGCCAAGCAATACCGGCCATCAAGATGAAGCACAAGGCACCCAACAACAAATACAAGCGCGACTTCTGCATTCAGATTAACCCATTCCCATTCAAGTGGGGGCACTATATAGCCCGAAGCCTTGGCTGTAAACCTGTCAGTGCGCTGATCGTGAGGTTTTGTTGAAAGTGAACTCGCATTTTTTTGAAGCAAAATGAGCCTATGAATTTCTTCGAAACCAGTCGACAAGTCACAGTGCTCGGTGCAGGCATGGTGGGCGTGTCTTGCGCATTGGCCTTGCAAGCCAAGGGATGGCAAGTGACCCTGGTTGATCGGCGACATCCCGGAGAAGAAACATCGGCGGGCAATGCGGGTGTGTTGTCGCGCAGTTCGCTGTTGCCTTTCAACCGTCCAGGTCTGTTGCAAAGCTTGCCGCGCATGCTGCTTAAGCCTGGGCCTGGTTTGCAAGTGCGGACCAGTGCTTTGAAGCATTTGGATTTCATGTGGCGTTTTCTGTGGCACGCCAGACGGCAGTCTTTTGACATCACCACGGCTGCTTTGGATGGCTTGATTCAATTGTCAGCGCAGACTCACAAAGCTTGGTTGACGCAATCGGCTGTGCAACATCGCCTGCGCGAAAACGGTTGGCTGTGGTTGTTTCAAAATGAAGCAGCATGGAACAGCAGCGCATTTTCACGAGAAGTTTTGCAAAACTTTGCGGTGGCCGCTGATGCGATTAGCGGCAATGACATTCAATCTTTAGAGCCGCATCTTTCAAGCCAATTCCAACATGCACTTTGGATCAAAGATGCATCTTCCGTTGACAACCCAAGCGCAGTGGTCAAGGCCTATGCAAATCAATTTGTGAAGCAGGGTGGCGTGCTTCAACAATCAGAAGTGCGCGCTTTGCAGCAGCAAGCGCAAGCTTGGCAGTGGCATGACGCAAAAGGTGCCGCACACCGCACACCGCAACTGGTGCTGGCCATGGGGCCATGGTCCGAGAGCTTGTTGAAGGCCAGCCAATTGCCCTCACAGTTCAAAGCTCATATGGCCTTTGAGCGCGGTTATCACCGGCACTTCAAACCAGCAGAAGGTGTCCACTTGCAACGGCCGGTATACGACACGGCGGGCGCTTATGTGCTATCTCCCATGGTCAACGTCGAAGGTGAGCCTGTACTCAAAATGACCACGGGTGTGGAGTTGGCGGGTCGCGATGCAGCGCCTAATCTTGCGCAATTGGAAGCTGCAGAAAAGGCTGTGCGAAGTGCCATCCCCTTGAAAGAAACTGCGATCGGTTCTGATTGGCTTGGATCACGTCCCACCACGCCCGACAGCCGTCCTGTGATTGGTCAAATGCCGCAGTGCCCAGGCTTGTGGCTGGCGTTTGGTCACCAGCACATTGGCTTTAGCACGGGGCCGGGCACAGGTGTGTTGTTGTCAGAGTTGATGGCCGGTGAAAGCACCAGCATCGATGCCGTGCCTTTCAGCCCAGTGCGATTTAGCTGAGCAAGGCTTGCGCAAATTCATGCGCATCAAAGGTTTGCAAATCGTCGAGTTGTTCGCCTACGCCAATGAAATAAACCGGAATGGGCTTTTCGCGGGCAATGGCGCACAGCACGCCGCCTTTGGCGGTGCCGTCTAACTTGGTGACGATCAAGCCCGTCAGGCCCAAGGCTTCATCAAAAGCTTTGACTTGCGTGAGCGCGTTTTGACCCGTGTTGCCATCAATCACCAGCAGCACTTCGTGGGGCGCTTGCGCATCGGCCTTTTGCACCACACGTTTGATTTTTTTCAACTCTTCCATCAGGTGGAGTTGCGTTGGCAAGCGACCTGCTGTGTCGACCAGCACCACATCACGGCCACGTGCTTTGCCTGCAGACACGGCATCAAAGCTAACGGCCGCAGGATCGCCACCTTCTTGGCTGATGATCTCGACTGTATTGCGTTGTGCCCATACCGCCAATTGCTCGCGCGCCGCAGCGCGGAAGGTGTCGGCCGCTGCCAACAAGACGCTGGCGCCTTGGTCTGCCAAGTGGTGCGTCAATTTGCCGATGGAGGTTGTTTTGCCTGCGCCATTCACGCCGGCTACCATCAGCACCATGGGCTGTTGCTCGCCAATCTGCAATTGTTTTTGCAGGGGCATCAGCATGTCGGTGATGGCATCGATCAGCAGTGCTTTGACCGCCAAGGGTTCTGTGGCCTTGGCCGCTTTGACGCGGGTTTTTAAGTCGTTCAATAAATATTCTGTAGCCTTCACGCCTGTATCGGCCATGAGCAAGGCCGTTTCCAATTCTTCGTAAAGCGCATCGTCAATTCGAGTACCCGTGAAAACAGTGGCAATGCTGCTTCCTGTTTTTCGCAGGCCAGCCTTAAGCTTGCTGAGCCACGATTGACGAGGTTGTTCTGCTTGAACGGTGACTTCTGGCACAGCAACCACTTGCGCCGCCTGCGTTTTGGGCGCCGGTGTGGGGGCTGCAGCAGCGTCTGGTTTAGGTTTGGAGCGAAAGAAACTGAACATAAATGGGCATTGGCTAGGCACTCATTCTAAGTAAAACTCAAGCCCGTCTCCAAAAATCATGGCAGAAAGGCCTCTGGGTGATTTTTTGCACCAAGTTTTAGCAGACCTGCTTCGAGCCGTTAAGCTTGTGGCCTATGAGAACCAAACCCGTCAACAAGACAGCACCTGTGACCAAACCAGTGACAGGTTCCCCTTCACACGAGTTGCGCATCATTGGCGGCCAATGGAAACGCAGCAAAATCAAAGTCATTGACAAGCCCGGACTCCGTCCCACACCCGACCGTGTGCGCGAAACCTTGTTCAATTGGCTAGGCCAAGACTTAACGGACTGGCGCTGTGTAGACGCCTTTGCAGGCACCGGTGCACTGGGTTTTGAGGCGGCATCGCGGGGTGCCAAGTCGGTCCTTATGCTGGAACAAGACGTCCAATTGGTGGGCTTGCTGGGTCAGACCCAAAAGCGTTTGACAGCCACGGCGGTTCAAGTGCAAAAAGGCGATGCCATGATGGCCCTTCAGCGCCTGGCACCCGGCAGCATGGATGTGATCTTTTTAGACCCCCCCTTCGACGGATCGTATTTTGAAAAAGCCTTGCAGGCTTCAGCGCAAGCTGTCGTACCTGGCGGATGGGTGTATTTGGAAGCGCCTGTGGCGTGGCAGGCCGACGCACTGGCCGCGTGCGGTTTACAACCCGTCAAATACATGAAGGCAGGCGCCGTCCATGCCCATTTGCTACAAAGACCCATCGAGGGATAATGCCCCTCATTGATCAGGAGTTCACATGAGTCGCTCAGTCACTGCCGTTTATTCTGGAACCTTCGACCCCATCACCTTGGGTCATGAGGATGTGGTGTACCGCGCTGCGCAGATGTTTGACAAAGTGGTGGTGGCCGTGGCGGTGGCACACCACAAAAAAACCTTGTTCTCCTTGGCTGAGCGGTTGGCCTTGGCCCAAGAGGCAACCCAAAACTTGGGCAATGTCGAGGTGGTGTCGTTCAATGGTTTGCTCTGTGACTTTGTGCAAAGCCAAGGCGCAAGGGTCATTGTTCGGGGGTTGCGCTCGGTGACAGATTACGACTACGAAACACAAATGGCCGGCATGAACCGACATTTGGCGCCCGAAGTGGACACCGTCTTTTTGCACACCAGTGCATCGGTCCAGCACATTAGCAGCACGCTGGTGCGAGAAATTTCTACACTGGGCGGCAAAGTGGAAGGCTTGGTGTCACCCTCAGTGCTAAAGGCACTTCAAGCCAAGCGTTAAATTTTGCTTCAGACCTTGAATTAAATTTCCGCCGCTTCCACCATGAAGCGAACACGTTTTTGGCCTTGCCATTCGTCCACATCCAGGCGGTAAGCCAACTTGACGCGCGCAGGCAGTGGCTCAATGCGGCCGAACCAAATGCCATCCACAGGCTGTCCTTGGTGCTTGAGTTTCAAGGCCAAATGTTTTTCGCCTACCAATCTTTGTGACACCACTTCCACTTCATCGCTGAACACTGGCGGCGAAAAGCCTTGGCCCCACACTTCCTTGTGCATCACATCGACAAACTCGACGCGTCGATATTGCGCATCCAAGGGGCCATCGGTTTCCAGTTTGCGTTGCAATGTGGCAGGCGACAAAAGCTGCGCAGCCACTTCCATGAAGCAGGCTTCAAACAATTCCAAATGTTCTTCTTCAATGGTGCAACCCGCGGCCATGGCATGACCGCCAAACCGCAGCAAAAGGTGAGGGTGTTTCTTGACCATCAGGTCGAGGGCATCGCGTAAATGAAAACCTGGAATGGAGCGGCCAGAGCCTTTGAGTTCATGTTCTTTGCCAGGTGCATTGCTGGCCGCAAAGACAAAGCAAGGCCGGTGAAATTTGTCCTTGATGCGCGAGGCCACAATGCCCACCACACCCTCGTGAAAATCGGGATCGAAGACGCAAATGGCGGGTGGCGGGTCCTCACTGTCGTCCATCAATGACTCGGCAATTTCCATAGCCTGCTGGCGCATGTCGCCTTCAATGTCACGGCGCTCTCGGTTGATGCTGTCGAGCTGCTTTGCCAGTTCATCGGCGCGCCCTGCATCGTCGGTGCTCAGGCACTCAATGCCCAAAGTCATGTCAGACAAACGACCTGCTGCATTGATGCGCGGGCCTAAAGCAAAACCAAAATCAAAGGTGGTGGCCACGCGTGCGTCACGTCCTGCTGCTTTGAACAAGGCCAACATACCGGTCGGCATGGCACCTGCGCGAATGCGTTTCAAGCCTTGCGCTACCAAACGCCGGTTGTTGTTGTCCAGTTTCACCACATCGGCCACGGTGCCCAAAGCCACCAAGGGCAAGAGTGCATCTAGCTTGGGCTGTGTTTCTGCAGTGAACACGCCGCGTTTGCGCAACGCTGCGCGCAAAGCCAACAACACATAAAACATCACGCCCACACCTGCCAAAGCCTTACTTTCAAAGCTGCAGCCAGGCTGATTGGGGTTCACGATCACTTCGGCACTGGGCAAAGTGGCCGCTGGCAAATGGTGATCTGTGACCAACACCTGAAGACCCAAAGCTTGCGCTTGCGCAACGCCTTCCATGCTGGCGATGCCGTTGTCTACTGTGATCAACACATCGGCGCCAGATTGCTGAACGCGCTGTGCAATGGGGGCTGTGAGACCATAGCCATCGACCACACGGTCGGGCACGATGTAGCTGACGTGTTGTGCACCCAACATGCGCAAGCCACGCAAACCTACGGCACAAGCCGTTGCGCCATCGCAATCGTAGTCGGCCACAATGCACAGACTTTTTTGGTCTGCAATGGCATCGGCCAACAAGTTGGCAGCGGCTTCTGTGCCTTTCATGGAATTGGGCGGCAACAGTTTGGCCAAACCATCGTCTAGTTCATCGGGGCTTTGAATGCCGCGAGCGGCAAACAAACGGGACAGCAAGGGGTGAACGCCGGCTTGTTCCAGTGTCCACGCTGTGCGTGGGGGCACATCGCGCGTCAAAATTTGCAAACTCATGGGGCAGAAACTCCGGCGGTGAGTGCACGCAATTCGGCTTGCACTTTCAGGGGGGACAGCATGCGCTTCAAGGTGTGAAGCCATGTTTTGTTTTGTGGACGGTAGTGGCGCCAATGCGTTTCACTGCACAAGGTTAGGGATGCAAGGCGAGTGACTTCGGCTTGAAAAGTTTCGCCCAGTACGTTGTCTAGCGCTTGCCATTGTTGTAGCCAGGCGTCGGTGTTGCCTTGGACAGCTGCTTCACGCAGGTCCATGCGAAACGCGGTTTGACGGTTGTTGGGATAAAGTTGTTCAAGCGTTCGGTGTACCCAAAATGAATTCACAGCCCAACGGCCTTGCTGGCTTCTGAGGTCATTCACCGGATGTTGGTAGAGCAACATTTGCATTTCACTTTGCAAACGCTGCAAAGTGCGGGCGTTGGGGCCTTGTGGCAGCCAGTCTTTGATGTGTTGGCCCGATACTTTTTCCAAAGATGCAAAGGGCATGTCTTTGAGCAATGGGCCTTTGGCACGCCAAACCAAGGGGCTTTCATAGGAGAGGTGCAGGCCATCTTCTTCAAAATAAGGCTTGACTGCGGCCAACAATTGCTGTGATTCCTCTGCGCCGAGGTGCATTTCTGCAGGATTCAACAGCAAAACCTCGTTCATGCCCACTTGCCAATGACAGGGCGTGATCAGGGCTTCATCGTCCCAGACAGGGGATTGATGCCACAAAGAGGGCGCATTTTCATGAGGCAGGAGTGGAGAGGCGATTTCCCGCTCAAAGTCCGATTCAGAGACGCAGGCCATGCCTGACAGGACTTTTTCCAAATGGGGCAAATACAATGTGTCCAATGCTTGCTGCAAGGGCGCCAGATGGCTGCTGGCGTAGGCGATGACCCAATGTTGGGGGCCTGCATCTGCAGCGTTGTTTGACAAAGGCAAAGCGTCGTTCATGGCAGTATTGTCAGGGATGACACAATCACCCTGTTGCAGGTCTGATTAGGCAAGCTTGAAATGAAGAAGGCATGACACTCGAAATTCCGTACGAACTGGTTTTAGGTTGGCGCTACACCCGCGCAGGCCGGGCTACGCGTCGCAATGGGTTTATTTCATTTATTTCGGGTGTTTCCATGCTGGGCATTGGGCTGGGCGTGGCCGCCTTGGTCATTGTGCTGTCGGTCATGAATGGCTTCCAAAAAGAAGTGCGCGACCGCATGCTCAGTGTGGTGTCGCACATTGAGGTGATATCTGCCGATGGCGGTGCCCTTGACGACATCACCAGCACTTTGAAGCAAATCAAAGCCAACTCGCAAGTGGTGGGCGCTGCCCCCTTCATTGCAGCGCAAGCCTTGTTGGCCCGCGGGGAAGACATGAAAGGCGTGTTGGTGCGCGGCATTGACCCTGCTTTAGAGCCCGAAGTCGTCGACCTGTCCGTGGCCACTCAAAGTTTCAACAAAGGCATGCCGGGCATCAATGCATTGGTGCCGGGGCAGTTTGGTGTGGTTCTAGGTGTTGATTTGGCCAGGCAGTTGGGTTTGCGCATTGGCGACCCCGTCACACTCATCGCGCCCAATGGTCAAGTTACACCTGCGGGTGTGTTGCCCCGCCTTAAACAAATGCAAGTGGTGGGATTGTTCAATTCCGGTCACTATGAATACGACTCTGCGTTGGTCATGCTGCATGTGGCCGATGCCGGCAAAATTTTCAGGCTTGAAGGCCCCACTGGCATTCGCCTGAAAATCAAAGATTTACACGAAGCACGCACGGTGGCCAGAGAACTGGCACCTGCTTTGCCCATGGGCATGGCCGTGCGCGATTGGACGCAACAAAACCGCACCTGGTTTGCCGCGGTGCAAGTTGAAAAACGCATGATGTTCATCATCTTGACCCTGATTGTGGCGGTGG
This sequence comes from Pseudomonadota bacterium, assembly GCA_041172085.1. GTDB lineage: Bacteria > Pseudomonadota > Gammaproteobacteria > Burkholderiales > Burkholderiaceae_C > Limnohabitans_A. The sequence goes on from JBEDKQ010000015.1 coordinate 44,128, forward strand.
CTGCGTTCAATTTGGTCAGTACTTTGGTCATGACTGTGACGGACAAACGTGCGGACATTGCCATTTTGCGAACGCTGGGTGCCAGCCCACAAAGCATCATGGGCATTTTCATGGTGCAAGGCGCCATGGTGGGCATCATCGGAACCTTGGGCGGCATGTTGTTGGGCCTGTTGGTGGCCTTCAACATCGATGTCATCGTGCCTGCGCTGGAGGCTTTGTTTCATGCCAGTTTCTTGCCCAAAGACATTTACCTCATCAGCCGCATGCCCAGCGATCCGCAAATGAGCGACATCTTGCCCGTGGTGGTCATCTCCTTGATTCTCTCTTTTGTGGCCACGGTATACCCCAGCTGGAGAGCCAGCCAAGTCAACCCGGCGGAGGCTTTGCGCTATGAATAATTCAGCCAGCCAAGCCGTCTTAGAAGTCAGTGGTTTAAGCAAACGCTTTACCGAAGGTGGGCTCAATGTGTCAGTGTTGCAAAACGTCAACCTTGAAGTGGCAGCGGGTGAGACAGTGGCCATTGTGGGCGCCTCTGGCTCGGGCAAAAGTACGTTGATGCATTTGATGGGGGGCTTGGACCAACCCACACAAGGACAAGTTTTATTGCAAGGGCAGGCATGGTCTCAGTTTGGCGCTGCTGCGCAAGGGGCAAGACGCAACCAGCTGTTGGGTTTTGTGTACCAGTTCCACCATTTGTTGCCAGAGTTCACCGCGTTAGAAAACGTGGCCATGCCTTTATGGATTCGGCGCACTGAGCATGCACAGGCTGCGCAAGTGGCCATGAAATGGTTAGAGCACGTTGGCCTTGACCACCGTGCCTTGCACCGACCTGCCGAACTTTCTGGCGGTGAGCGCCAACGGGTGGCCATTGCCCGTGCCATGGTGACGCAACCTGCTTGCGTTTTGGCAGACGAGCCCACTGGCAACTTGGACCGAGTCACTGCTGAAGGGGTGTTTGACGTCATGCTGAACACCGCCCAGCGCCAAGGAACAGCATTCGTGGTGGTAACCCACGATGCGCATTTGGCTTCGCGCTGCAGCCGCGTGTTGCGATTGGACAGGGGCGTGCTGCAACCATGAGCTTGCAGTGGATTGACAGCCATTGCCACTTGGATGCGCCAGAATTTGCTCACGACCGTTTGGACGTGTTGCAACGTGCGCAATTGCAGGGTGTTAAC